>JAUIIK010000096.1 GCA_030431755.1 Chloroflexia bacterium | reverse complement strand
TCGGATGTCGTCGGCCTGCGAGATCAGCACCAGGTAGCCGATCAGCAACGCGAGGCGCAGAATGCCCTCGATGATATTTACCAACAGGTGGGAGTCGATGAAGCGTTCCAGCCAGGCGCTGGCGGCGACCGGCACGACGAAGAAGACGCCGATGGACGCGAGCAGCGAGATCGCCACAGTGACCCAGAGGATCGCGCCGGTCATCGTCTCCGGTTCCTCGGGCTCGCCGCTGGCGGCGCGCTCGATGGCCTTGCGGTATGAACGCACGATATCGATGCCGATCAGCCCGAAGACGGCGGCGATGAGGCCACGGACCCCCCAGTTGACAGTCTCCTCGAGGCTGTCACGGCCAACGATGTCGTTCACGAAACCGGAGATGATTGGCGCGAGAAACCAGATCGCGAGAATGCCGATCAGCGTCAGAATCGCGATCGTGACCCAGGGAAAGCCGCCGAGCTCCTCTTCGGCCTGCTCTTCGTCCAGCTCCTCCTGCAAGCCGACGTTGGCCGAGAACATTAGGCTGCGCATGCCGAGGATAAGGGTGTCCCAGAGGACGACCGCGCCGCGGACGAAGGCCAGGTTCCGAACGCGCCGGAGCACCGGTCCCGGTTTGAGTTCTTCCTCGTAAACGAGGATGTCGCCATTGGGCGCGCGGCAGGCGACGGCGAAGGTCTTGCGACCGCGCATCATGACGCCTTCCATCACTGCCTGGCCACCGTAGAAATAAGATTCGGACATGTTTGCGGATCTCACTTAAGTTTCAGCGTTCATGGACTGCTTTGAAGTGCTCGGATTCTATCACCGCGTGGCATCCGGCCCGCGCTGCCGCGAAGCGCCCGTCTGGCTATAATCGCCGCAACAATATGCGCGATGTCAGGGAGAGCACAATGGCCGCAGAACCACTTATCTACGAACTGAGCAAGCCGGGCCGCACCGGCACGACCGTGCCCGAAATCGATGTCCCCGAAACTGAAATACCAGCAGAGCTCGTGAGAGATACGCTCGGTTTGCCCGAGGTGAGCGAGATCGACGTTATCCGCCACTACACGCGGCTCTCCCAGAAGAACCATGCCATCGACATCAACTTCTACCCGCTCGGCTCTTGCACGATGAAATACAACCCGAAGATCAATGAGCTGGTCGCCCGTATGCCGGGCTTCGCGCACATCCACCCGCTGCAGGAGCCGGCGGAGGTCCAGGGCGCGCTGGAGGTCATGTACGAGCTGCAAGAGATGCTTGGCGAGATCTCCGGTTTCGATGCCGTCACGCTACAGCCCGCGGCCGGCGCCCACGGCGAGCTCACTGGTGTGCTGATCGCCCGCGCCTACCACGAAGCCAATGGCGACTTCGGCCGCAAGACGGTCATCGTTCCGGACTCTGCCCACGGCACCAATCCGGCGACTGCCGCGATGGCCGGCTTCAACGTCGTCGAGCTGAAGTCTGACGCGCGCGGCAACGCCGATGTCGATCAGCTCCGCGAACTGGTTGGTCCGGATACCGCCGCGCTGATGATCACGAATCCGAGCACGCTCGGCCTGTGGGACGAGAATATCGAAGAAATCGTCGAGATCGTCCACGAGGCCGGCGGTCTGGTCTACAACGACGGCGCGAACTTCAACGCGATTCTCGGTATCGTCCGGCCCGGCGACCTCGGGATCGACATCATGCACTTCAACCTGCACAAGACCTTCTCGACGCCGCACGGCGGCGGCGGGCCGGGCTCTGGCCCGGTCGGCGTGACCGGCAAGCTGGCGGAGTACCTGCCGCAGCCGGTCATCGTCAAGGCCGAGGACGAGGCTGGCAACGAGATCTTCACCTTCGATGATCCCGAGCACTCGATCGGCAAGGTGCACGGCTTCAACGGTAACTTCGGGATGCACGTGCGGGCCTACACCTACATCCGGATGCACGGCGCTGAGGGGCTGCGGCAGGTCAGCGAGGACGCGGTGCTGGCTGCCAACTACATGATGCACAACCTGAAGGACCTCTACGACCTGCCCTACGACCGCACCTGTATGCACGAGTTCGTGCTGTCAGCGAACCGCCAGCGGGCGCAAGGCGCGCGGGCGCTCGACATCGCCAAGCGCATTCTCGATTTCGGCTTCCACCCGCCGACTGTCTACTTCCCGTTGGTGGTGCCGGAGGCGTTGATGATCGAGCCGACCGAGACGGAGAGCAAGGAGACGCTCGATCAGTTCATCGCGGCCATGCGCCAGATCGCCGAGGAAGCGGCCAGCGACCCGGAGATCCTGACGACCGCGCCGCACAACACCGAGTACAAGCGGCTCGACGAGGTCGGCGCGAACCGCAACCTGAACCTGCGCTGGACGTCCGATGTCGAACCATTGCCACTGGAAGAGATCGCGACTGCCGCCGACTAGCGCTAGCCAGGTGCGCCGATTGATCGATATCGCAGGGCGGACCGGCACGCGACCGGTTCGCGCCTTGCTGTCTGCCGCGGTCGGTAGCGACGACCCGGCGGTGCTCCAGCCCCACGAGATCCGCTACCGCAACGACCAGAACCACGTCATCTACGGGCTCTATGAGGACGATGAGCTCCTCGCGCTCGTCGGTTTCGCGCGCGATCCAGTCGAGACGCGGGCTGAGATTCTCCACCTTGCCTGCTCACCGCAAGACGCCGACTACGCAACAGAACTGCTCGAGCGTATCGCGGTGCGCGAGGCCGGCCGGGAACTGCGTTGGCTAGCGCCGGGCGAGTATGCCGATGCTGCCGTGGCGGCTGGCTTCAGCTCGCAGCCCGATGATGAGGGATCGAACGGGAAGTCCTGGGTTCGCCCGGCGCGCTAACGCGGTTTCAATGTGCAAAGCTGCCGCCCCTGTCATCTCGACCGGAGCGGAGACTGTGCGACGCCGGATGCCCGCCCCGGTCCTTGCATGGTGATCTATATCTATGGCTTCAGGCCTTGATACCTAACCGCGGACCTCCGATTGCGTAGTTCGTCGGATGCCCACTCTCCCGATGTACCGTAGGCTCGACATATATCGCACCCGAGCTCGCACAGCCTGGAGGTATTCATGGATGGTTTTCGTCTGTTCGCCGCAACCGGCGATGCCGTTGCCCGGATTGATACAAAGGATGGCAACAAGTGCACGGTCGATTACTCACTGGAGCGCATGAAGGTGCAGTGCGTCGCCGTTGATCCGCATGATCCGGAGCGGGTTGTCGCTGGCACCGACGATGACGGGGTCTTTCTCAGCACCGATGGCGGTGCGAGCTGGGACTTCATCGGTGAAGCGCTCCAACACCGGCGGACCCCATCGGTCGCTATCTCTGCAGCGCGTCAAACGAACGGCAAATCGGCGATCTATGTTGGGACCGAGCCGAGCCGGCTTTACCGCACCGAGGACGATGGCCAAACCTGGGAGGACTTCCCCGAACTCCCGGCGCTCCCCTCGTCCGACACATGGTCATTCCCGCCGCGGCCCTGGACCCACCACACCCGCTGGATCACGCCCCATGCCAGCAACCCGGACATCATCTATGTCGGCATTGAGCTTGGCGGGGTCATGCGCTCGCTGGATGGTGGGGCAAGCTGGGAGGACCGCAAGCCGGGGGCTTACACCGACTCCCACGCGATCCGTGTCCACCCATCCGCAACCGAGCGGGTCTACGAGGCTGCCGGTCAGGGCGTTGCGATGAGCGCCGATGAAGGCGCGAGCTGGACCCCGGTCGATGAGGGCATGGACCGGCACTATTGCTGGGGCATCGCTGTCGATCCCGGAGACCCTGACCTCTGGTACGTCTCGGCGAGTTTCGGCGCGCGCTACGCGCATGCCCGCAACGGCAACGCCCAGGGACAGATCTACCGCAAGCGCGGCGCCGCGCCGTTCGAGCTGTTGAATGGCGCGCTGGACAACCCGCTTGCATATATGCCCTATAGCCTGTTGACGTTGCGCGACCGGCCCGGCGTCATCCTGGCGGGAATGCAGCACGGCGAGGTGTTGTTGTCGGAAGATGCCGGGGATAGCTGGCGGCGGTTAGGCGTGTCACTGCCGGGTTTGCTCCAGCTCGACGAGGCGGCCGGCTTGTAGCCGTGCCCTGTGTTGCCGGCGGTACGTGCAAGGGGTAGGGCGCAGGTGTGGGCCGCATCGAGCGGACTGCCGTGCGAAGTGGATACAGGGGAGCTTGATGCCGTCCAGTCAGATCACATTACTCGGAATACCCGGAAGTTTGCGGGAGCATTCGTTCAATCGCGCGCTTATCCAAGCGGCGGTCGACAACGCGCCGGAGGGCGTCGCTATAGAGATGTTCCTGTTGCACGATGTCCCGCTGTACAACGCGGACGTCGAGGCCCAGGGCGACCCTGCGCCGGTGGCGAGGCTCAAACGCGCGATTGTCGAGGCTGATGGCCTGCTGTTGGCGACCCCGCAGTACAACGGATCGGTTAGCGGTGTGTTGAAGAACGCGCTTGACTGGGCGTCGCGCCCGGCGTTCGAGAGCGTCCTAGCTGGCAAGCCGGCGGCGATCATGGGCGCGACCACGGGGCGCTCGGCGACGGCGAAGGCGCGTGAAGATCTGGTGCGGCTGCTCGGGTTGACCCGCTCGAATGTGATGGCGACCCCAACGCTTGGGTTTGCCAACGCCGGGGAGGCGATCGACGAAGGGCAGCTCCACGCCGAGGATGTCAAGCAGCAGATTCGCGAGCTTCTTAGCGAATTTGCCGTCTTCGTGCGCGGCCACCAGCTCGCCGAGGCGGCTGACTAGCTCACATATTTCATTCTCAACACGAAGCAACCGGCTCGCCGCTGCGCTTGACGTAGTTCGCGCTGGCCGCGCGTCCGAGCCGCGTGCCGTATCTACGGCATACTTGCGGCATGAATACGAACGACGTTATGACGATTATCTGGTCGGACCGCTTTGCCGACCATGCGACCGGGAGCCACCCCGAGCGTCCGGAGCGCATCCAGGCACTCAAGGCAGCGCTGGATGCGGCTGGTGTGTTCGCGGCGAACCAGACTCATGATCCGACGCCAGCCTCGGTTGAGGCTATCGAGCGAATTCACGCGCCACAGTTGATCGAGCTGGTGCTCCAGACGGCGGGGTCGGGCGGGGGCTGGCTTGACCCCGATACCTACGTTTCGCCGGCCTCCTACGAGGTGGCGCTGTTGGCTGCCGGCGCGGTCACGCAGGCGCTGGAAGCGGCGCTAGCGGGCGCGCCCGCATTCGCATTTGTCAGGCCGCCGGGCCACCATGCCGAGCCGCGTCGGGCGATGGGCTTCTGTCTGTTCAACAGCGTGGCCGTTGCTGTCGAGGAGATCCGCGCTCGGCACGGTGTTGAGCGCGTCGCCATCCTCGACTGGGATGTCCACCACGGCAACGGCACTCAGGCTGCCTTCTGGACTGATCCGGATGTGCTGTTCGTCTCCTTGCACCAGTATCCGTTCTACCCGGGCACCGGCGCGGCGGCTGAGACTGGCGCAGGAGCGGGCGAGGGCGCGACGCTCAACATCCCGCTGGCGGCCGGCTGCGATGACGCTGTCTACCAGCGTTGTATGGAAGAACAGGCGCTACCGGCCATCGCCGACTTCGCGCCAGAGCTTGTCGTTGTCTCGGCCGGTTTTGACGCTCACCGGGACGATCCGTTGGCCAATATGCAGGTTTCAACCGAAGGGTTCCGCTGGATGGCCGGGGCGGTGGCCGAGCTGGCCCTGGAGCATTGCGACGGGCGTCTCGCGTTGGCGCTGGAGGGTGGCTACAATCTCCAGTCCCTCGGGGCCTCCGCCGTCGCGACTATCGAGGAAATCCGCGCCAGGTATGGAATGGGAGAGCAAGGATGATCGCCGTCGTCGACTATGGAGCCGGCAACGTTCAGAGTGTGGTGAACGCGCTTGACCGCATCGGCGTCCAGAATCATCTGACGGCCGACGCGGAAGTCATCCAGGTTGCTGACAGCATCATCGTGCCCGGCGTCGGCGCGGCCCGCGATACGATGCGAAATCTCCAGCAGGCCGGGCTTGTCGATCCAATCCTCGCCTTTATTGATAGTGGCCGGCCGTACCTCGGCATCTGCATGGGCATGCAGGCGCTAATGACCGAGAGCCATGAGCATGGCGGACAGAAGTGCCTCGACATCGTGCCCGGCGTCGCCCGCTTGCTTGAGGTTGACCTGCAAGTGCCGCACATGGGCTGGAACGCCGTTGATTACACAGCCACCGGCGCTGAGCATCCACTCTTCGACGGCATCCCGAACGGTTCCGAGTTCTACTTCGCTCACTCGTTCGCCTGCTTCCCGGACGACGCCGCATGGGTGCTTGGCACAACAGACTATGGCATGGCATTTCCATCGGTCGTCGGCCGCGGCACGGTGTTGGCTGTGCAGTTCCACCCCGAGAAGAGCGGGCCGAACGGCCTGAGGATGCTCTGGAACTTCACCCAGCTAGCACAGGCCGGGGCGCTCTCGGATGCCGTGGAAGCCCGTGCCGACTAATGCAGGTGATACCGGCCATTGACATGCGCGGCGGTCGATGCGTGCGGCTTATCCAGGGCGATTACGACCGGGAGACCGTCTTTGACGAGGACCCGGTGGCGGTGGCGCGACGCTGGCAGGCGGCCGGCGCGGGCCGCATTCACATTGTCGATCTCGATGGCGCGCGGTCGGGCGTCGCTTCCCAGCGGGATGTGATCGCCGGCATTGCCGGTGCCGTCGACGTACCGCTACAGGTCGGTGGCGGCGTGCGAACGCTCGATGATGCGCGCGAGCTGCTGGAGTTTGGCGTCGAGCGCGTCATCGTCGGGACAGCCGCGCTCAAGGAGCCGGATCTCGTATCGGCGTTGATTGACGAGTTCGGGGCCGCGCGGGTTATCGTCGGCATCGACGCGCGCGGTGGCTTTGTGGCCACTGATGGTTGGCGTGAGACGAGCGCGACACCGGCGCTCGAACTGATCAATGACATGTGCGCGCGGGGCGTCGAGCGGGTTGTCTACACCGACATTGACCGCGACGGCACCCTATCCGCCCCAAACTTCGAGGAAACCGAGCGTGTTGCGGCGGCTGGTGTCCAGTTGATTGCGTCAGGCGGGGTCGCGCAACGCGCACATCTCGACCGTCTGGCGGGCATCGGCGGCGTTGAAGCGGTGATTGTCGGCCGCGCGCTCTACACCGGCGATGTCGTGATCGGCCACGACGAGTGGAATTGGCGAGCGGAAAGGAGCGCGGGATGAGCTCGGGCAATGAACTGCGCGATTCCATACGCGACGATGAGCGGCGCAGGCGCGACGAGATTCGCGTCTCAACGCTCCAGTCACAGCTTGACGAGATGCGCTCGGCTTTTCGCGAGGTCGTTCACCGGCAGACGCGTAGCGAGGAGCAGTTCAAGCATTACGAAGCGGGCTTGGCTGAACTGCGCGTCATTATCGACCATCACCGCCACGAGACGGCGCAATCGTCGCAAGCGCGGCAGTTGGAAGATACCCGTATCCGCGAGCAATTGAGCGAGCTCGACGCGCGCATCGATGAGATGAACCGGCCCATTCGAGCGCTCCAGTCGCATGTTGCGGAGGCGCTCGAAGCCATTCGCCGCGGCCGCGACGATGACCTCGAGGAAACGCGGCGCTTCGAAGAGTTGAAGACGATGATCGAGAACGTCGCGGCGATGGCCGAGCGCAATGGCGACGCCATCCGGGCTGTGCGCGAATCGATCGAGGATGTGCGGGGAAATCACGCGCAGACGGCGCGCGAGGTGGTCCAGCTTGACGACGCTATCCGCATCGTCGAACAGGATTCGCGGCGGCGTGACACCGAGCTGGACCAGCGCGACGACACCATCGAGGCCAAAGTCGTTGATCTGGTGCCGATTTTCGACCAGCACATGGCGCAGATAGAAGATCTGCGTGATTCGACCAAACACATCGACCCGGTGCTCGACCAGCTGCGGCGCGCTGACGATCAGTTGCGCGAGGAGGTCGTGCGGCTTGCCGAACAATCACGCGAGCGCGATGAGATCCAGGGCGAGCGCATCGACGAGGTACGGGTGCAGATCGATGCCGGCTTGCGAGATGTCCGGCAATCGATCGGTGACAACCACGAGCGCGTGAATGCGCGCATTGACGACCATGTGGACCGGTTGCGCGACCAGGCGTACGCGCACGCCAAAGAGGTCATGCGGATTGATGAGCTCGAAGACGCAGATGTCCGTATCCGGCGCGAGCTGTGGTATCTCCATGAGATGCGGACCCGGCAGCGACTTGACCAGATCCAGGAGGAGCTGGAGGCCGTGGTCCAGAGCCGTCGCGAAGCCGACCTGGAGGCGGACCGTGACACGCGTCGCGAGCGCTACGTGAATGGCGATGACCGCGATGAGGACTAGCCGATGACGCTTCGGCGCAGAATTATCCCTTGCCTCGATGTTGATGGTGGGCGCGTCGTGAAAGGCGTGCAGTTCACCAATCTGCGCGACGCGGGCGATCCCGTCGAGTTGGCGGCGGCCTACGACGCGGCCGGCGCGGATGAGATCACCTTCCTCGACATCACCGCAACGAGCGATGGCCGCAGGACGATGGTCGACGTTGTTCGGCGCACCGCCCGCGAGGTTTTCATCCCGCTCACTGTCGGTGGCGGTATCCGCAACACCGACGACATGTACGAGCTGCTGCGGGCCGGGGCGGACAAGGTCGCGATCAACTCGGCGGCTGTGCGGCGGCCGGAGCTATTGGCAGAAGGCAGCGAGCGCTTTGGGGCGCAGTGCATCGTGCTCTCAATCGACGCGCGCGCAAGCGGCGACCGCTGGGAGGTGACGACCCACGGCGGCCGGCGCGGGACGGGCATGGATGTCCTGGAGTGGGCACGCGAGGGCGTCCGGCTGGGCGCAGGGGAGATCCTGCTCAACAGCATCGACGCCGATGGCACCCGCGAAGGTTACGACCTGCCGCTGGTGCGGGCGATCTCCGGCGCGGTGCCGGTGCCGGTGATTGCATCCGGCGGCGTCGGCACGCTCGACCATCTCGTCGATGGTTTTGTCGAGGGTGGCGCGCACGCGGTGCTCGCTGCTTCGATCTTCCACTTTGGCCAGCACACCATCGCCGAAGCGAAGGAACACCTCGAGCGGGCAGGCGTCCCGGTGCGCCATGCCCCTGCGGCGACGCAGTTCGGCTAAGCAGTGCCAAGCAATGGATGAGCCTGGGTACTCCGAGAGCCGTCGGCAACGGTTTCTGGATCCCGTGCGCGTGCGACGGCCAGCCGCCGTAGCGGGGTTCGTGCTGGCGTGTGTCAGCGGTCTTGGCCTGGCGTTGCTTGAGGGCAGTATCCAATCGGCGTTGCTGGGCGCTGCCTGGCTTGCAATCGTGCCGGCCGCGGCGCTGTTGGGCTGGGGCAACGCGTTCTTTCTCGAACACGGCGTTGGCGCGCGGCGTGCATGGTTGGAGCTCATCGCGGGCGCGCTTGTGGCGCTGTTCGGGTGCGCGCTGCTTGGGTTGGACGCCGACGGCCTCGGCCGGCGCATTGTCGCGGTCGCTATTGGTACAGTGTCCTACCTCGCCTTGTTCCGCGCACTAGCCGCCGGGATTGGCCTCGCCGTCGGGCGCGGCGCTGGTTACATGGGAAAACAGCTTCAGGGTCTGGATGATACGGACTGGTGAATTAGTTCTAGTCTGTACATAACATTCGTACCAGAGGTTTGACACGTTAAATCCGCTATGCTAAGGTCCACCCGTTCTAGGACAACGTCGTCTTGGGCCAAGTAGAGTCGGAGCGGCTTGGATCGACGGTAGTCGCGCCGACGAGTTTCGAAAGGTTCCAACGCTGGCGCGGGTGCGCCGGTACGGATATTGCAGAGGTGGGGCCGCGCTGTTGCGGATTCTGCGATCCGGACTAACTGTTGAGGGATACCTGGGAGAGCAATTGAGGGGGACGCCGCGTCGCCGAACACCGTGGGGGTGAAATGGCAGCGGCTTTCACCACAATCAGATAGCTGGCTTTTGCGCCTACTCGCCTGGCTGTGAACGGGCGAGCCTTCCTAACGTAGCCGCTGTCTACCTCCCCGGTATGAGGCGAAGGGGATTCAATTGAGTCGCATACGGCGCAGTCGTGCGTTGGTTGCGCTCCTTGTGGCGATTGTCACAAGTACCGCCGTTGGCCTCCCAGCTGTGGCTGATCTAAATCTGATTCTTGGTGCGTCCGCGCAAGTGGCGTACACCAACGGTGATGGCGTTAACGTACGAGATGTTCCCGGTTTCAATGGCTATGTCGTTTCAACACTGGGCGAGGGCGTCGAGGTCATCGTCCACGACGGCCCGGTAGCTGCTAACGACGGTTCTTACTGGTATTACGTATCTTCCGGCGGCGTAGAGGGTTGGGTGATTGCCGACTTCCTGGCACTGCCCAGCGCCGACGCCGCAGCTTCCGAGACAATCTGGGGTGAGATCGCCTGGACCGGCGGCGACGGCGTCAATGTGCGCGCGTTGGCAGCCATGGATAGCGCGGTCATCACGACACTCCACGAAGGCAGCGGCGTGGCCATTATCGCCGGGCCCGAGTGGGACGCCGCGGGCAATGCCTGGACGCTGGTCGCCTATGAGGGCGTCCAGGGCTGGGTGCTTGACGACTACGTCGCCTGGTACGGGCTCGCCGGCAGTGGCGACGCGGACCGGGTGCTGGACGGCGGCTGGACCGCCTACGTCGCCTTTACCGATGGCGCGGGCTTGCGCTTGCGCGGCGCGGCGACCTACGACGCCGAGACGTTGATCGTCATGCCGGAAGGCGCGGCAGTAACAGTCTTTGGCACACAGATCTACGGCGCGGATGGCGCTGAGTGGTGGAACATCGAGTACGAGGGCATCCTCGGCTACGCGATGGGCTACTATTTCAGCACCGACTCCGCCGATACCGGCGTGGCCGCTGAGCCTACGCCCGAACCGGTAGCCTCAGACCCCGGTCTGAATGTCTGGGCTGGCGCGAACGCGACCGTCACCGGCACCGGTGGCGAAGGTGTCAATCTGCGCTACGACTGGGGCTACAACGCTGGCGTTGCGACCTGGTTGGCTGAAGGCACGGTCGTCTGGGTCATCGAAGGTCCAATCTGGGGCGATGACGGCACACCGTGGTTCCAGGTGGACGCGGCCGGCCTCGTCGGCTGGATTCATGGCGGGTATCTCGCTTACACCGAGGATGCGCCGTCCGCTGACGTAGACGTGGCTATCGCTGAGCCCGAACCGATCGCGCCAGTCTTTGGCGGCGACACCGTCGGCGACGCGATCGTGGCCGAGGGGCTTGCCTATGTCGGGTTGCCCTATGTCTGGGGCGGCACGACACCGGCCGGCTTCGACTGCTCCGGCTTCACGCACTATGTGCTGACGCAGGTGTTCGGCTACACCTTCACACGCACACTCGAGGTGCAGGCTGTCTCCGGCGAGCATGTCGATCCGGCGAATCTGGTGCCGGGCGACCTCGTCTTCTTCCAGAACACCTACACCTGGGGCCTGTCACACACGGGCATCTATATCGGTGACGGACAGTTCGTCCATGCCGGTAGCGAGCGCACCGGCGTGACTATCAGCAGCATGTGGGACGACTACTGGGGTTCCCGGTACTACACCGCCCGGCGCGTCCGCAGCTAAGATTCCCAGGGCTGGACAACAGCGAAATTATGAGCGGCTCCCACCGGAGCCGCTCATTTGGTCTCCGACACATGAACACACAGGAATCGGGCGCCAAATGAGTGATGTGAATAATGGTCGCGACGAGACGGTAGGGATCGACGTTGCCGGCGGGCGTCTGCATGCTCAGATCGCCGGCACAGGCGCGGACGTATTGCTGGTCCACTCAGGTATCAGTGACGGGGGCATGTGGAACGGGCAGTTCACTGCTCTGGCAGAGAGCTATCGCGTTGCGCGTTATGACCTGCGCGGTTTCGGTCAATCGTCGGCTGTCTCGGAGCCCTATTCCCATGTTGACGATCTTCTAGCGGTAGTCGATGCGTTGGAGCTTGAGAAGCCGGCTGTGATCGCGGCGTCGATGGGCGCGCGCGTGACGCTCGACGCTGCTCTTCGCGAGCCGGCACGTTTCAGCCGGTTGGTGCTTGTCGGGCCAGCGATTAGCGGACGCGGGTTTGAGGACGAGGAGCTGCGTGCCTGCTGGGCGGAGATGTCGACGCTCTGGGATGACGGCAACATCGCGGCGGCAATCGATCTGGAAACACGTTTCTGGATCAATGGTCCCGGACGGGACGGCAGCGCTGATGAGCGGGTCATCGCGCGGGTGAACGAGATGCAGCGTAGGATCGCCGAGCTGCTGCCCGAAGACGAAAACGACCCGGAGATCGAGGAGGAGGCAGCAGTGGCGGACCGGCTCAACCAGCTAGCCATGCCGATCCTCGTCATCGTTGGCGAGCATGATGTCAGCGACATCCAGCGCAACGCCGCGGAGATCGTCAGCTCAGCTGCCGACGCCAGGATCGTGACGCTGCCAGATACCGGGCACCTGCCAAATATGGAATCCGTCGATGAGTTCAACCGGCTCGCGCTGGAGTTCCTGGCGGAGTAGCCTGCGCTTGTGTTGCCATTCGGCAATGAGAGTTGGTCACGACGGCTCCCCGTGTCGCGGCATGATTTCGCGAGCAATCGTAGGGCAGGGGCTCGTCCCCTGCCGCTGTTTGAGCATCGCTATCGCCGGCAAGGGACGAGCCCCTGCCCTACGAGGATTCCGCGTTCGGCGGTGCGATCTTGGTTCCGACGATCATTGCGTGATCGCTGGCAACTCGGACCTCGCTACTTGCGAGATCGGGGTAGTTGAGCCAGGCGTCTCGGACCGGGTCGGGCTTGCCGCGCCACTCCTCGGGCCACAGTTCAACTGGCGTGAGGTCGTCGATCATCACCATGCCGCCCTCTGTCAGCGTGCCGACTACATCATCGACACCCGCATTCTTCGCCTCGGAAACATCAACGAATATCAGCTGAAATGGCCCCTGCGAGAGCGCCTGGCGCCAGTCTCCTGTGAGAACAGTCACCGCGGACCAATCCGAGAACAGGGCCGATACGGTCGCCGCAAGGGTCTGATCGTGGTCAATTGTCACTAGCCGTGTGGTCGTTTCGGTCTGAAGGCCGCTCGCGAGCCAGGCTGTGCCGACACCGCAACCAGCTCCGAGTTCAAGCATCTGTCCACGCTCGATGGCAGCTGCTTGCCGCTGGAGTCGCCGTCCGACTTCCGGCCGGCAGCTCCGCGTGAAGCCAAGTCTCTGGCAAACAGCTTGAGCACGGATCACGATGTCAGGAGTTGGAATCATGTCGTTCATGGCGGGCACTGACTTATTTCTCGCTGACAGTGAGAGGGCGGCAAATGCGCCGCCCTCTGCACCATCCAATTGAATGTCGCGGTTCTCGGTTGTCTACTCTTCGAGGACGCCCTCTTCGATGAGCTCATCGACCTCGACATCCTCCGGCTCGTCCGGCATGAGGCCGGCGAGCTCGGGCGACATGCGCTTGATCTGGTTCTCGATCTCGAGCATGACATCGGGGTTGTTTTCGAGGAATTCCTTGGCGTTCTCGCGGCCCTGGCCGAGGCGTTCGTCGCCCATTGAGAACCAAGCGCCCGCCTTCTGGACGATGCCCATGTCGACACCGATATCGAGCAAGCTGCCGGAGCGCGAGATGCCGCGGTTGTACATGATGTCGAACTCGGCCTGGCGGAAGGGCGGCGCGACCTTATTCTTGACGACCTTGACCCGCACCCGGTTGCCGACGACATCAGTGCTCTGCTTGAGCTGTTCGATACGGCGGATGTCGAGCCGGACCGAGGAGTAGAACTTGAGCGCGTTGCCGCCGCTGGTCGTTTCCGGGTTGCCGAACATGACGCCGATCTTCATGCGGAGTTGGTTGATGAAGATGACCGAGGTCTTCGACCGGGATATGGCGCCGGTCAGCTTACGCAACGCCTGGCTCATCAGGCGGGCCTGGAGGCCGACGTGCGCGTCGCCCATGTCGCCTTCGATCTCGGCGCGCGGGACAAGCGCCGCGACCGAGTCGACGACGACGACATCGAGCGCGCCGGAGCGCACCAGCGTCTCGACGATTTCGAGCGCCTGTTCGCCGGTGTCCGGCTGGGAGATGAGCAGGTTGTCGAGGTTGATCCCACATTTCTCGGCGTAGAGTGGATCGAAGGCGTGTTCGGCGTCAACCAGCGCCGCTGAGCCGCCGAGCCGCTGCGCTTCCGCGATGACGTGCTGGGCCAGCGTCGTCTTGCCGCTGGACTCGGGGCCGTAGATTTCGGTGATGCGGCCGCGTGGAATGCCGCCGATGCCGAGCGCGAGATCAAGGGCGATACTGCCGGTCGGGATGGCCTCGATCTTGAGGCCGCCCTGCTCGCCCATCTTCATGATCGCGCCTTTGCCGAACTGCCGCTCGATCTGGGCGATGGCGAGGTCTATCGCCTTGCTGCGTTCCTCAGTTGCCATAGTTGATGCTCAGCCTTCCCGCGCTCTGGCGCTCGTGTCGGTCGTAGAACGAATGTTCTATTTCTCTGCTATTATAACGTGTGACGCGTTGAGGATCAATCATAGTCGATCCGCCTATGCGGACGAAGCAATAGAGGAGTGCAGCGTGCCAAGCGACTTCATGACTAGCCCAGTTTCGGAGGCGGTGACGGCTTATGCTGCAGCGATTGCACGGTTAGCGGAGGACCAGCTGACGGCTGAGTTGCCCGACCAACCGGCGGAAGGCGAACCGTGGTGGGGTTACGTCCATGATCTTCGCAATGTAACGCTGTTTCTCAACCTGCACATCAACCGGCTCACGAGTGAACTGCGGGCCGGGCGTCAGGCATCACGGGCCGCTGAGATCTGCCGGCAGCACCACCGGGCCTATCGGGATCTGACGGGCTCGCTAGCCGGGATCGGCAACTCGTTGTTCGACACCGATCTTGTGCCGGGCGAGTGGCCGTTGCGGACGATCATCGCGCATATCACCGGGGCGGAGCTTGGCTTCTCGATGCTGATTGGCTGGGCCGTGCAGCGGCAATCCGCCGATGATGACCTGCCAATCACAATGCCGCAGGAGGAAATGGCGCCGCGCTATGGGGATTATCCCGAAACCGGGACGATGACGGATGTCATGGGCCGTTACGCGCAGCTACACGGCAGCGTAATAGGCGATCTCATCACGCTGGATACCAACCAGCTTGAGGCGCTGAATGTCTGGTGGGAAGGCTACGAGATTCCGGTCTGGTACCGGATGCACCGCTTTGACGCCCATCTGCGCGAGCACACAGTCCAGATTGACAAGACGCTCCACGCGCTCGACCGGTCGCCGACCGAGGCCGAGCGACTGGCGCGTTTGCTGCACCAGTCGCTGGCCGACCTGGAGATTGAGTTGGCGCTGGCAGGCGCGGATGCTGCCGAGCCTGCGGAGGTGCTGGCGCGAGACTTCGACGCGCGCCGCCGGCAGGCAGAGGTCGTCTAGCCGCCGACCATGCTGCTGATGATCCTGCGGGCGTGGTCGATCTCGTCCTGGTTGATGGTGTGGCCCATGCCTGGATAGATCGTGGTTGTGACATCCGCGCCGCGCTGTTCGAGCAGGCTGGCGGTCTCGTGGACGCGCTCGACCGGGATATGCGGGTCGATGTCGCTGCAGCCGAGGAAGACCGGCACCCCGTTGAGCTCGCTCTCGTACTCCGACGGGTCGATGTGGTCGCCGATCAGGCCGCCGCTTAGCCCGATAACCCCGCCACGTGTGAATGAGAGCCGCGCCGCGATGTCGGTAGCCAGGCACGCGCCCTGGGAGAAGCCGAGCAAGGCGACGCGCTCGGCTGGAATCCCAACAGTGTTGAGTCTAGCCACCAGCCGCGCGACGACCGCGATCGCGCCGGATACCTGCGGTTCGTTCATGTTGCGTGGTTCGAGGAAGCGATAGGGATACCAGGTGTTGCCGGCCGCCTGGGGCGCCAGAAAGGCAACGCCGGGCGCTGCGAGCAACTCGGCGAGTTCGATCATCCCGTTTGCCGTTGCCCCGCGGCCATGCAGCATGATGACGGCGGCTGACGCTTCGTCCACCGAAGCGCCAGCGCTAAGCACAGGTTGGCCACCGTGTGGCGCTGCCACTCCGTCGAGCCAGGTGGTTGGGTCCGTCACGCTACCGGGGTCGCTTCCTGATCCGGCACGACGATCGGGTCGAGGCCTGCTTCGATCTGCTCGCGGTAGGGCTCGAGGAAGGGCGGCAGCGCCAGCGACTCGCCCAGATGCTCGATATCCTCGTCGGTCGCGAAGCCGGGGCCGTCCGTCGCGATCTCGTAGAGCACATGGCCAGGCTCGCGGAAGTAGATCGAGCGGAAGTAGAAACGGTCGATCTGCGGCGTAACGTTGTAACCGGCGCTATGGATCTGTTCGCGCCAGGCGGCGTGTTCCTCGACATCGGGCGTGCGGAAGGCGACGTGATGGACGCCGCCTGCGCCGGCGCGGCCGAGCCGGTAGCCGGGCCGCTCGACGACGTGCATCTCCGTGCCCGCGCCACCGGGGCCGGACTCGAAGACGCGCACCTGCGCCGTCGCGTCGTCGATGGTCAGGGTGTAGCCGTCGATTTCCCGGAAACCGAGCGTCTCGGTGAGCGTCTGAGCGGACGGCGCAGCGTCTGCAACCGTCGTTTCGATGGCGTACATCCCGCGGATCTGATGCTCCATCGGGATCGCGCTGGTCTCCCACGGCTGGCCGCCGATGCCGCCCTGGTCGGCGTCATTGATCGCGATGAGCGCCAGGCTCTGCCCTTCAAAGTCGGTGAACGGCAGCGTCTCCCGGCCGCCCCGGTCGAGGCGCGGGCTATGGCTGACGCCAAGCTGGTCGAAGCGCTGCTGCCACCAGTCGAGCGACGCGGAAGTTGGCACGGCCAGGGCTATTGTCGAGATCGTGCCGGTGCCGGGCACATTCCGCACCGCGCCTTTGAAGGCGAAGAAGGTGACCTCGGTGCCGGCGTGCCCGACCTCGTCGCCGTAGAAAAGGTGGTAGCTTGACACGTCGTCCTGGTTGACGGTCTTCTTGACGAGCCGCAGTCCGAGGACACGCGTGTAGAAGTCGACGTTCAGACCGGTATCGCCGGTGATCGCCGAGACGTGGTGCAGTCCGCCGAGTTGGATCGTCATGGGTGATTCCTCTCCTGATGCCATTGCCGTGAAGGTATGAAGCATAGCGTGTTAGTTGCGCGTGCAACTACATTGACGAGATCATATCAATAATTGCTTGCGCATGCAACTACATGCTAAGATTCGACCATGGATGACGAAGCGACCGACCGGCAGCAACAGATCGACGCCTGGCTCGCATTTCTGCGTGTCCATAGCCGGATAACCGCCGTGCTCGAACGCGAGCTGGAGGCGGCCGAGGGGCTTTCGATGAGCTGGTTCGATGTGCTCGAACAGCTCCGCGACGCGCCCGACGGGCAGTTGCGGATGCAGGAGCTAGGCGAGCGGCTGGCGATGAGCGCCAGTGGCCTGAGCCGGCGCGTCAGCCGCATGGAGGATGCCGGACTCGTCGAGCGCCAACCGTGCCCGGACGACCGCCGGGGCGTCCTCGTCGTCCTCACGAACGCGGGCAGGCAACGCTACCGCCGGGCCTTGCCGGTCCACCTGCGGAGCGTCGAGCGCCACTTCCTCCGGCACCTCAAACCAGGCGATGCCGAGCACTTGACGGCGGCCTTTGGACGCGTGCTTGCCGATCTCGACAGCTCAACGAGCTGACGTATTCCACATATCGTGCGTTGGCCCTCCGACACACCCTCGTCGGATTGACTACTTCATGCACCAAGTTAGGCGTTGGAGATAGAGCATCGAGCCCGCGTGCTCCGAGGCGCTACATCAACCAGTACTTGCCCAGGGCGGGCCAGCAATGCGCTTGGCATCCCGAGGCACCAGGGATCTTCGAACGCAACGGCAGTGTTCCGTCGTACCGGCATGTGACACGCTCGCGGCAAGATCCCTTCTGCGTCGGGATGCCACGGTTGTTGCTGTGGCTTCTGCAGCGTGGCGCTGTGCCGGTAGACATCGGACTCCCCGGAAGCGAGTGCCTTAGCTTGATGCATGAACGCCTTCGTCGGATTGACCCCCTGCGATCTCTAGAAACCGGTCCCGCACTGGCGAGGCCATGCCGGTGTGCCAGATGGCCGCGACGGTCGAGCGCGGGGCAGCGTCGTCCAGTTGCCGGTAGGCGACACCGTGGAGGCGAAAGTCCTGGACCGAAGCCGGAACGATCGACACGCCGAACCCCGCCGCAACGAGGCCAATGGTCGTCTGCATCTGGACCGCTTCCTGCGCGATGTGTGGCGAGAAGCCAGCTTCCCGGCAGGCGCTGGTAATGATGTCGTGCAGGCCGGGGCCGCGCGAACGGGGGAAGAGCACGAAGGGCTCGGCTGCGAGTCCAGCGATATCGACTACCCCACCACTTGCCAGATCATGATCACCCGGTAGGACGGCAACTAGTGGCTCGCTCCAGATCGGCGCGCTGCGGAGCTCGCGGGGCAGCTGTGGATCGCGGGCAAGGCCGACGGCGATCTCGCCAGCGAGTATCTGATCGATCTGATCCGTCGTCGGCAGCTCGTTCAGGGCGATGTCAACCTTCGGGTAGGCAGCCCGAAACCTCCGGAGGAGCTGCGGCACGATTCTGAACCCCGTCGAGCCGGTCATGCCAATATGCAGCCGACCTGCGCGGCCGGCGGTGACGTCGCGCGGCAGCTGTGCGATCTGACCCGACAGAGCGAGCAGCTTGCGTGCTTCCGGCAGCAGTGCCCGGCCGGCTGCGGTGAGCTCGACTGAGCGCCGCGAGCGGTCGAAGAGTTGCGCGCCAAGCTCGCTCTCCAGCTTCTGGATCTGCTGGCTGAGTGGCGGCTGGGCGATACCCAGACGCTCGGCGGCTCGGCTGAAGTGCAGCTCCTCTGCAACCGCGATGAAGTAGGTCAGGCGGCGCAGGTCCAGCGTCATTGAGAGCGGATGCATATATGAATATAGCTGTGCATACATTGATCCTATCAGTTGCGCTGCATATCTTCAGAAGCCGAACAAGCACGGAGGTAATGTCCCCGGAAGTGTGTAAATAGGAGAGATGGGGGTTGACGGAGTCAGCCACCGGGTGGTTCTCATCGGAAGAGAGCAATCGACCGATGAAGAAAGGACCACGACGATGGCTGATGAGTTGA
>JAUIIK010000095.1 GCA_030431755.1 Chloroflexia bacterium | reverse complement strand
ACACCACAGACCGCAACTGGTACGCGATCGCGCTCTGCGCGGATACGACGCCGTAGACGGTTCACAAACGACGATCTGAAACACGAGAGCGGCGGCGTTTCGAAACGCCGCCGCTCTCGCAGTGTGTCCGCTGTGTTGTGAGCCGCCAGGGACTCGAACCCCGAACCCGCTGATTAAGAGTCAGCTGCTCTGCCAATTGAGCTAGCGGCCCAGATGCCCCTCAGGGCGTCTACGAGTATACACGATACCGGCCGAATCGAGGGCGAGCCAGTACGCTACTCCGGTCCCCGCCAGTCACCGCCTGCGCTAGTGCCGGACATTGCCATAGACCTGGACTCCGTGTCCGTGGCGCTCGCCTTGCCAGAGGAGATCGGTGCACGTTCTGCGTAGCAGGCGTTTCCAGAGGAGCGTCTGGGCGAAGAGCTCTTCGTCGGTCACGAAGGTGTTGAAGACAGTCCGTCCGGCGATCAGGATCATCTTCTGCCTGGCCCGGCTGACGGCGACAGTCAGGCGGCGCGGGTCGTAGAGGAACTCCCCGGCGGTCAGCAGGTACTGCCGGTCGCTCTCGGTTGCGCTGACGATGATGACGTCGCGCTCGCCACCCTGGAAGCGCTCAACGGTATCGACTGCGGCGACGAAGCGGTCGAGGTCGCCGCTGGTGTCGGTCGTCGCCAGGTTGCGGGCAACGTCCTGCAGGGCTGCGCGCTGGGCGCGGTGAGGCACGACGATGCCGAAGCCGTCTGCCGGGTCGAGCGCGTGCTGCGTCGGGTGCGCCAGCGCTTGGAGGATCGGGGCGATCAGCTCGCGCTCGAAGATGTTGACTTTCTGGCTGTCCTCCTCGTCGTGGACGATGACGACCAGTGGGTGCTCCGGCTTGAGCACCGCCTCGACGAAGTCTTCGCCGTAGCGCTGTGGCGTGATGACCTCGACATTTTCCGAGAAATAGTCGATACCGTCGGCGAGATAGATCGAATCGCGCAGGAACGCGGCCATGTCGGTGTGGAGCCGGAAGCTCTGCTCGAACTGGATCAGCGGCGGCCGCGGTTCGAGGCCGGCCAGGGCCGCGAAGAGCGATTCGTGGATGTTGAAGGTCTTGGCGGTCCGGCGGAACTCGCGTTCCCAGTCATGCTTGATGATCGGCGGCATCTGGCGTGGATCACCGACGACGATGAGCTGGCCGCCCGGCTTGAGCGGCAGCGCCGCCATCAGTGACTCCGGCAGGCCGATCTGCGACGCCTCGTCGACGATCAGGCAGTCGATCAGCTCGTGACCGAACAAGCGCTTCGAGTCGAAGCGGTCAGTGATCATCTTGTAGATGGCGTTGGGCGTGCCGGCGACGATGCAGCGCGTGCGTTGCTCGATCTCCTTGTAGACGTGGTCCTCGCCCGTCTCCTTGTCCCGGCCGGTTAGCGGGACAACGCCGCTCGGCAGGTTGCCGCGGGGGGCGATCCGACAGAGGGGCACGGTTAGGATGCGCTCATCGAAGTACTGCTCGAAGAGGCCGGGATGGCGTAGCTTGAAGATGGAGAGCTTCTCGCGCACGTCGAGAATCTGGTTGACGACGACGTCGATGGCGGCGTGGGTCTTGCAGGAGATCAGCACCCGATAGTCGATGCCGGCATCGAGCGCGCCCTGGATGCGTGCCAGGATCGCGAAGGCCGTCGCGTAGCTCTTGCCGGTTCCGGGCGGGCCCTGCACCAGCAGCGTCGGCGACGTCCCGTGCCTGCCGATGTACTCCTGTTTGCTGGCCTCGAACTCGTGGAAGCCGGCTTCCCGCAACGCCCTGATACCGTCGAGAAAGCGTTGCTGACCAGCGGTGGCGGTGTCCGGCCAGTCGGCCCGCGCCGGGCCTGCGCCAGTGAGGCGGTCGTAGAGCGGGGGCGTGCCGCCCTCGGCGAGCTTCTCGATTGTCTTGATGCCACGCGAGGAGGTGAGGTCGTTCGGGTCGGGCTCGATGGTGTAGACGCGGTCGTTCTCGAATGGCCGCTTGAGGAAGTCGCTATAGAGAAAGCCAGCGTGCGACGGGAACCAGTTGCGCATCTCGACCTCGGCGATCACCGAGGTCGCCACCCCGGCCTCATCGCGCTCCGGGATCAGGCGCTTGATCGTGCCCCGCGCTGCCCAGAGCAGCTGTTTGGCCGTCGGCGTGAACTCCTGCCGTTCAGCTTCCGGCAGGCGACGATCGACGTCGGTGCGAGGATGGATGACGACCCAGCTATCGTCGCGCAGTCCCGAGGTGCCGAGCAGCGTATCGAGATCGGTGTCCATGCCTTCGGTGACGAGCTCCAGCCGCACAATCAGGCCGTGGTGATCCCACTTCGTCTGCTTCTTCTGCTCCGGCGTCAGCTTCTCGCCGTCCTCAAGCTTGCTCGATAGCCGGTCGTGCAGCCCCTGGCGGCGGCGGTTCTCGCTGTTTTGAATGCGTGTGTCGGGTGTCTGGAGCTCGTCGCGGTAGCGGACGACGAGCGAGTCGCCGTTCGTCGCGCGTTGTTCCGGCGCGGGCAGCCGGGCCGCTTTCCAGGCGGCGTGTTCGACGTGCCGCTCGACGAGGATGAACTCCTGAAGCGCTTCGACCAGCGTGTGCGCCGTATCTTCGAACGTGCCGAGCTCCGGCAACGAGAACGCCGTGAGCTCGGTCCACTGGTTGCCGGTGAAGCCCGAAGCAATGTGCTGGAGCGCTTCGAGACGGCGGGCGCAGAACGCCCGAATCAGCTCGGGTGGGGCGTGACCATAGGTCGTCGGACGATTGTCCTGCTCGTTGACATAGTCGTCGAGCGAGCCCCAGGCACTGTAGGCATATTCGAGCGGAATCTCGCTGGAGTAACGCGCCCGGCGGTAGAACCAACCGGGGTCGGGACTATCCGGCTCCACTTCCAGCTTGCCGAGGTAGTCGAACATGCCAGTTCTGAAAGTCGTGCGAAATGCGTGCATCTCGTTCCAGTTGAACTTCAGATAGATCGCGACCGATTGTAGGGACTGGCAGAGCAGCGGGTAGTTGCGGAACTCGCGAATCTCCTGCTCCAGATAGGTCACGATGCCGCTGTCGAATGCGGCGCGCTGGGTCAGGAAGTCATAGAGCGGTGTCGAGCCGAGGACCGTCTCGAAATGCCGCGCGAGCCCGTTGAGTAGCTGCCCCTGGCTGCGTTGGTCCCAGAAGACGAGGTGGATGGGCGCGTTGGGCTCACCGTCCTCGTCGGCCGCCGCAAGCCCGACAATGGCCGCGATGACGTCGTTGATCCAGCGCTGGACCAGGTCGCGCTCAAGGTCGCCGGTATCGGGCGGGCGCTCCGCAAAGTGGACGATGTTGCGCTCGCGTGCGGGTCCGCCATTGGCATGGGCCACAATGCGGCCGCCGAGCATGTAGAGGCGGTCGTGCAGGTAGTCGTGTCCGATGTCGATGTAGAGCATGACGAGATTCGGGTTCTGCCGGGCGCTGACGAAGGGCAGCGAGGTATAGCCCTTGCCGGGGATGTAACCCGGCGTCTCATACGGTTCGCCCTTGCTCGCCTGATAGCGGCGGGCGCGGTAGATCAGCTCGTCCAGGCGTGGCGACAGCGGCCAGGTCATCGCCAGTGCGCGGCGGGTATCGAGAGCCTCCTGGTCGGCTGTCGCGCTTTCCGACGCCAGCGGCAATTGAGCGACCTCCGAGACACCCCGCAGCCCATTGCGGCGCAGGGCGGTTTTGTCGTGGTCGGTGAGATGCGGGATGAGCGACAGATCACCGCGCTCGGCGCTCCAGCGCATGCAGAACTCGTTGTAGACGCAACCGTCACACTTGCGGTCGAGATGGAACTCGACATCCTCGAAGGGCGTGCTAGCTACGCGCCGTGCCAGCGAGTTCTTGGACGTGACGAGATCTTCCACGATGTCGAAATAGGTTTCGCGATCCTCGACGATCTCCAGCAGGCCCGTCTCGACGCCGAATATGCGGCTGGCGGCATCGCGTTGCGCGTCCATCTCGGCGATCTCGTCGTCGGATAGCTCGTTGTCGAAGTGGCTTGGGCCGCGGAAGAGCACACCGGTCTCGATCGGATCGTGGGCTATGCCGGCATCATCCAGAATCACGCCCAACATCAGCGTGTAGAAGGCGACCTGGAGATGGTGTTCGAGGCGGTCGACGCGGGACGACTTGATGTCGGCGATGAAGGCGCTGACGCGCTCATCTTCCCCCTTCTGGAGCATGAGCAGGTCGACATCGCCGCGCAGTGACCAACCGCAAAGCGGCGCGGCCAGCCGGGCCTGGCTGAGGACGATTGTGTCGCCACACGGCAGCTCCCGGAGCATGTCGAGCACGCGGTCGTTGTCGGGGTCCCTGCGCCGTCCACCGAACGCATCGGCGGCGAAGTCCACGACGGGCGTCGATCTGGCGATCTGCTCGACGATCTGCCGTTCGAAGCTATAACCCTCGCCGCGCAGCACCGGCGGCAGCATCTGGATGACCGCCCCGGAGGACCGCAGGAACTCCTCCCCGTACTCGCGCTGGTGGAGTCGGATGCGGAGATAGCGTTGGCATTGGTCGAAGCGAATGAAGCTGGCGACGTCGGTCGGCGCGAGCTGGAGCTTGTCGAGCGGGACGTGCATCGTTTGCCACGGCTCGTGTGACGCGGCTCGGGTTGAATCCGTTGTAGACATGGGCGCTGGCTTATCCATTGAGCAGGTTGACTTGCAATCGGACGAGTAATGTATCAAGGATAGCGGATCGTAGCGGACGGAGACGACGCCTATGGATGCATCGACTGAACGAGCGACACGCATACGGCAACACTACAACGGCCTCGCGCCGCGCTACGACAACATGATCTCAACAACGGAACGCCTCTTGATCCCTGAAGGCCGCGCCTGGGTTGGCTCGCAGGCGTCGGGCGACGTGCTGGAGATTGCGGTTGGCACGGGCCGGAACTTCGAGCACTACCCGGACAGCGTTGCTGTCACCGGAATTGACCTCAGCCCTGAGATGGTCGAGATCGCTCGCGGGCATGCGCGGCGGTTGGGCAGAGAAGTGAGTCTAGTCGTCGGTGACGTCGAGCGCATGCCATTCCGGGATGCGACGTTCGATACCGCCGTCTCAACGCTCTCGCTCTGTACCGTGCCGCATCCGGAGCGGGCGTTGCGCGAGGTTTGGCGCGTGCTGCGGCCGGGCGGTCGGTTCGTCGCATTGGAGCATGTGCGTAGTCCGAATCCCGTTGTCAGACTGGCGCAACGCGTCCTCAACCCGCTTTCGCTGCGCTACGGCTGCGACAACTTGCTCCGCGAGCCGCTCGACTTTCTGGAGCCGGCTGGCTTAGAGGTCGAGTTCGTCGCGCGTTCGAAGCTCGGGCTCATCGAGCAGGTCGTCGCCAGGAAGCCCGCTCGATAACCGGGTCAGGACGTCGCTGCTACTGGCGTAGGCTGCGCGCCACGGCGCAGGACGGGAATGCGTGAGGCGATCAGCAGGATCAGGGCCAGGGCGGCAACGCAGGCGATGGTCGTGGCCGCCGGAGCGCCGATCTCGTCGGCCAGCAGACCCAGCGGCAGCTGGCCGAAGGGCAGCAGGCCCCAGGTGATCTGATTGACCGCCAGGACACGGCCACGGATTTGGTCGTCTGCCCTCAGCTGGAGCACCGTCTGGTTGGTTGCCAGGAAGCCTGCGCTGAGTGTCCCGGTCAGCAGCAGGAGCAGGGCGGCGGGCGGGATCCAGGGCGTCCAGGCGAAGCCGATCACCAATACTGCCCAGACAGCGATCATCAGCACCTGCGCGCCAGGTAGCGCGGTGAATTCTCTGCGGGCAGCCACGAGCAGCGCACCAGCGACCGAGCCGAGGCCGATGCCGGTCATCAAGATGCCCAGCCCGGTCGAGCCCAGGTTCAGCTCATCGCGCACGAAGACGGGCATCAGGTTGATGTAGGGCATGATCAGCACGGTGCCGACCGTCGCCAACAAGATTGTGCCCAGCAGTGTCGGGTCGCGGCGCACGTAGACGAGACCCTCGGTCAGGCTTTCCAGCGCCGGGCCACGGCGGCCTGGCTGGCGTGGAGGGCTTGAAGGGAGCTTCAGGCTCGACGCGAGCGCGAAGATCTGCAACCCGGCCGCGACCGCGAACGTGCCACCGATGCCGGTGAGCGCGATCAGGACGCCGGCCAGAGCCGGGCCAAAGATGCGCGTTGCATTCTGCCCGGCCGAGTTCAGGGCGATGGCGTTGGCGAGGTCCTTCGGTTCGACCAGCCGGCCGATGATCGCGTGGCGGGTCGGAAAGACAAAGGCCATGCTGGAGCCATAGGCAAAGGCCAGCCCCAGCATCGTCCAGCGGTTCATCGCGTCGACCGCGATGAGCGCCGAGAAGAGCGTCGCTGTGATCATGACGCCGACCTGGCCGGCCATCAGGACCGTGCGGCGGTCGAAGTTGTCGACGATGACGCCCGCCGGCAACGCGAAGATAAGGATCGGGATGCCACCGGCGAAGCCTGCCAGGCCCACCCAGAAGGGCGAGTCGGTCATCTCCAGCGCCAGCCAGCCGAGTGCTACCTGATACATCCAGAAGGCTGTGTTCGTGCCCAGGGTGCCAACCCAGAGCCAGCGGATCGCCGGATAGATCTTCAGGGAGGAGAACATGCCGTCGGGCCGGCCATCCGGCCGGCCCGATGCGTCGGGAGCGCTCCGCTGACGGAAGCTGGGCACGCGGCGCTACTCCACCGTTCGCTGGAAGACGTAGCGGTGACCGGTCGAGCGCTCACCCTCGAACTCGGGTGTCACCGTGACGAGCGTCCAGCCCTCTTCGGCCAGGCGGTGGACTTCGCTAAAGGCAGCCATCGCGTTCTGCTGGGTGAACTCGCGCTCGACACCGACAGCCGGCTGGAGCCCACCTATGGTGCGGTAGTGCCCAACTGGCGGATCCTGGTATGAGCCGATGACACGCAAGAGTTCGGTCTCCGACGGGACGTGGACGCTCACGACCTGATGCTTCCGTCCGAGCGCATTGAGCAGCTCCTCGACGATGCGGTTGGGCGTGACGCGGTGACGGGTTGTTGGGCCGACGTGGTCCCAGAGCACCTTTGCGCCGTTGGCCGCTGAGTCGATGAGGAAGAGACCCGGACGGGCGATGTCGCGCTCGCGTGGCTCATTCTCATGGTATGTGTTGTAGGCGCGTGCGACCTCCGCGCCCGGATCGCTGAGCAGCATGAACGGCAGATCCAGCCGTTCGCGGATTTCCTTGTGGTTCTCAGGCTCTTCATTGGCGACGGCAATGAATTCGACGCCGAGACCGCGGATTTCCCAATACGTGTGGCGCAACTGCGCCAGATAGAGGCGTCAGGTGGGTCACCAATTGCCGCGATACTGGTGCATTAACACCGGCCCGGTGCGGGTGAGCCGGCGCAGGGTGACGTTGTTGCCCTCCTGGTCCCGGAGCTGGAACTCCGGCGCGTCCTTGCCGAGCATGGATTCCCGACCGTCGAAGTCGGTCGGGCCTGGCAACCATGTTCCGATTGCGCTCAACTGATCCTCCTCAAACGATGCAAATCATTCGGCACATGTTGCCTGATCTGGCCAGAACCTGCAACGTCTGGCATCGTAGACGGGCGGAACAGAGGGTAAAGACAAGGACGCTACACTGACTCGTCGCGATCATCCCGGGACGGACCCGGACCTTGCCGCCTGGTTCGAGAGCGCCGCGCCGGATTGGGCGGACGCCGTGCTACCGGCCTACCAGGGTGGATCCATCGCGAATCTCCCGACGTCGATTCTGGATGGAATGGGACTCGCTCCCGACGTCAGTCTGCTACCGCCGGTGCTGCCCGAGCTCTTGCCGGCGAGCGTCTTTGCTGAGTCGCGGGTGGTCATCCTGCTGGTGATCGACGGGCTCGGCGCGGTCGCAATGCGCGGCCACGCTGCCGTCGGCGATGTGCCGGGGCTGGCGTCTGCGCCATTGCAGTCAACGCTCACCTCGGTTTTCCCCTCGACCACCGCAGCAGCGACGACCAGTCTCCAGTACGGTGTCGCGCCGGGCACGCACGGCATGGCAGGCTACACGCTCTATCTGCCGGAGATCGGCGAGGTCTTCAACATGATCACCTGGCGCGTGGCCGGCAAGCGCGGCAGCCCAATCGAAGGGCCACAACCGGAGGCGTTTCTCACCGTTCCGCACCTCTTCACGCTGTTGGAGCGTGGCGGGATCGACACTGTGATCGTTTCGAATCAGGCGTTCGCTGCCTCGCCGCTGACACGCGCCCAGGCGAGCGGCGTGCGCTATCGCGGCTACCGAACGCTGGCTGAGTTCACGGGCCGGTTGGTGCGCGAGGTCGAGCGGGAAGGCAGGCGTTTCGTCTTCGGCTACTGGGATGGCTACGACGGGCTGAGCCACACCTGGGGCGCAGCCTCTGAGGTCGTTCGATTGGAGCTGCGTCTCATCGACCAGGCGCTGCGTGAAGGGCTCCTCGAACCACTGACGAGGCTGGCCGAGCAAGTAACGCTGCTGGTGACGGCGGACCACGGCCATGTCCCGATGCCGCGCGATCAGCGCCTCGATCTGAGCCAGCTCGACGGTCTGCTACCGGCGTTAGCTCGACGGCCTAGCGGAGAGCCGCGTCAACTCGGCCTGGCGCTACGAGACGGGACGGCCTTCGATGCCAGTAAGTTTGCAGACTTTGCGGATGGCGCAGCCGTTGTCGTCGACGCGGACGCCGCGCGCGCCGCAGGGCTCTACGGCCCGCCGCCGTTGCACGGACAGCTTGCTACACGCACCGGCGACTACCTGCTGCTGGCGCGAGGAGAGGGCGCGATGAACTTCCCCGGCGGCATCTCCGGTAGCGTTGGCGGGCATGGGTCGCTAACGGAGCGCGAGATGTTGGCGCCGCTCCTGGTTTGGCGCTTTCCCTGAGCGTGCTAGGCGATGGCGCTGTGGATCTGCCCGGTGTGCTCTTTGTCCGAGGCGATCAATTGGTCGACGACGTCCTCATAGGTGAGCGAGCCATCCACGGTTTCGTGCGACGCCGCCCAGTCCTCGTCCGGCAGATTACGCAAGATCGAGAGAATCGCCTCGCGGGCAGTTGCGAACTCGGATAGCAGCTGGCGGGAGCCGATCGTATCCGCCTCCGCGTGTTCGACCACACGGCCCGGATCAGCGTCGTCCGTTGCTTCGGCCAGGCTCATGCTGCGAATGAGCTGTGACGAGCGCACCTCGTTGTTGCGGAGCGCGGTCAGCGCCGTATGCAACGCGCTGCCGGCGTCATTGCTGCCCGGCGTCGAACTGATCTTCGGCCGGACCTCCCAGTTGAGCTCCCGAACCGTTTGTACCAATTCGCTTAACTTATCTGTATGCGCCACCCTGGCCTCCCCGCCCTGTGTGCGAACCCGTCGCTGCGACCGTTTCTCATCACCCAGTCTGGAAGCTGCGATCCCGATCTCTCCAAGATCACAGCTGTCTCAGGAACTCGAACCGTCTGCTGAGTTCGAGTAACATTAGCCGATGCACGCTGCATCTTACAACCGGAAGCGGCGCAACGCTGGTTGAGCCGCATTCGATTTGCCCGGACGACGATACGAGAGGGAACTGACCCGATGACCGGCCGGCGAGAATCTCCGCTACGGTGCCCGATAACTGGCGAGCCGTTGCATGATGTGCGGGTGATACCGCTTGGCCCGGTAACGGGCGAGCTCATCTGGGAGCTGCACGCCGGGCGCTCGGAAGAGTACGGGTGGTTTCAGGCGGAGGTCATCTCCAAGCCGCCGCGCGAGATCTTTCCGGTTCACCGGCCGGGCGGGGCGACCCGCGAGATGCATATTGGCGGCAAGCCGGTCTACGCGTTCCCGACCGTCTGGGACTCGACCAACCGCCGGACACCCGTAGACATGTACGACCCGGCATACTGGCAGGTTGATTGGTCGCGGCTGCCGGAGCGCGACGCCGTCGACGTCGGCTAGCGGACGCTTGACCGCAACACAACCTCTTCCCCTTGCCCTCTGAATGCGAGGAATGCGTGGAGCAGCGGGACGCTCATTCCAACGAACGGCGGCGGCGCTCCAGACGATCCGCCCTGACACCGCTTTCCCTCTTTATCGTGCTGGTTGTCTTCTACCTTGTCGTCCAGGTGCGTATCGTCGTCCTCTTGCTGCTCTTCTCGATTCTCTTTGCGACGTTGATCGAGCGCCCGGTGCTGCGGCTGGAGCGTCACGGCTTTCCGCGCGCCGGTGCGATTCTCGTTGTCTACCTCGGGTTGATCGTGATCGGCGCGAGTGTCTTTCTCATCGTTGTGCCGCCAATCACGTCCGAGGCGCTGCGCTTCTGGGATGAAGCACCGGTGCTGCTCGGCGACCTGGCGGAGGAGTGGCGCACGAGCGGCAACTCCTTCCTCTCGACGACCGGCTATCGGATCGCGACGCAGATGCAGTTTCGGATCGAGAATCCGCCGCCGCCAACCGGCTCGACGGCGATTGGCCTCGTCACCGGTGTCGGCGGGGTGCTCTTCGGGCTTGTCTCGACCTTCGTCATCGGCTTCTACTATCTGATGGAGAAGCCGCTGTTTCGCAAGCTGACCCTTGATTTGGTGCGGCCTGAGAATCCAGCCTGGGTCAACTCGGTCTGGGACAACGTCGAGGCTAAGCTCGGCGACTGGCTGCGCGGACAGTTGCTGCTGATGCTGATCATCGGGTTGGCGGCTGGCGCGTGGTACGCGATTCTCGATGTGCGCTTCTGGCTGTTGTTAGCCCTGGTCGCCGGCCTGACCGAGGCGATACCGATCATCGGTCCCTGGATCGGCGGCATCCCGGCGGTCATGCTGGCGCTCGTGGACTCCTTGGAGAAGGCGATCGCCGTCGCGGTCTTCCTCGGCATCTTGCAGCTGCTCGAGAACACCGTCATCGTGCCGCGGGTCATGCGGGGGACAATCGGCCTGTCGCCGCTGGCGGTCTTTATTGCGGTGCTCGCCGGCGGACAGTTCGCCGGCCCGCTCGGGGCGCTGCTGGCGCTGCCGGTCGCGGCGACAATCCAGGTCATCATCTCGGAGGTGCTGCGCGCGCGCGAGGAAGAGGTCGCGCTGGAGCAGGGGCATGGCGCGGCGCTGGCCGGCCCACCCTGGCGTTCGATCCTGAACCAGTTCCTGGGTCCGCACGCCGAGGCGCAAGGCGGCAGCAACAAGCGCGGACCAACGGCCGACACCGTGCCCGAACCTTCGGACGGCGATTCGGACTGACCTGCTATTCCGTTTAACGCATCCTATTCATCGCCATAGGCTAGCTTCTGCAATCCAGCCGCGAGGAGAGCGACACCCTCGGCGGCGTGCTCGGGGTAGGTGAACTCGTCCGGCGTGTGGCTACGGCCATCTTTGGATTGCACAAAGAGCATCACCATGCGGCTAAAGCCGGCCATACGATTCGCGTCGTGGACGGCTCCGCTTGGCATCGTCGTGTGGTTGAGGCCCTGTTCGGTGGCCGCAGCCACGAAGGTCTCCACGAGCGCCGGATCGGAGATGCGCGGTGGCTGCTCCGCGCCGAGCGTCCAGCTATATTCGATGTCCCGGCGTTCACAGACCTCCTTGATCGTCGCCTCGTGCCGGGCGTAGAGCAGCTCGCGGGTGGCCGGGTCCGGGTGGCGCGCGTCGATGGTGAAGTAGACCTCCTCGGGCACGATGGCCGCGCCGTTGGGTTCGACGCGCATGCGCCCAACCGTTGTCACCGCCGGGCGGCCCATGCGGTGGGCAGTGTTGATCACGGTCGAGATGATCTCTGCTGCCGCCGCCATCGGGTCGCGGCGTGTGTCCATCGGTCGCGCTCCGGCGTGGTCGGCGCGTCCACGTAGCGTCAGGTGGTAGTGGCGGATGCCGGTGATGCCGGTCACGACGGCGGTCGGGATGCCGGCCTGTTCGAGGATGGGCCCCTGCTCGATGTGCAGCTCAATGAAGATGTCGATGTCCTCGCGCTTGATCGCCGGGATGGCATCGAGATCGAACCCTGCCGCCTGCATCACCTCACCAATCTTCTCGCCGTCATAGCTGACGACGGATGCGAGGTCTTCGGTGCTGATCTCGCCGGCTACGGCGCGCGAGCCCCAGTGGTGCGCCGTCGGGAAGCGGCTCGATTCTTCTTCGCAGAATGAGACGACTTCTATTGTGCGCTCGGGCTGGCCAAATCGGGCGAGCAGCTCCTTGACAGCGAGGATCGGCGTGATCACGCCAAGCGCGCCGTCGTAGCGCCCGCCGGGTAGCTGCGAGTCGATGTGCGATCCGGTCAGGATGACACCCCGGCCGGCATCGTTTGCGCCGGTGACGCGGCCCCAGACGTTGCCGACAGCGTCCCAGCGCGTCTCCAGCCCGGCCTCCTGCATCCAGGTCTCGACCTGGCGCTGGGCGGCGAACCAGGCGTCGCCGTAGACGGGCCTCCAGACGCCGGTTGCGCCGTGGGCGCCATGTTCTGCGAGCTCCATGATGTAGCGCTCGACGGTGTTCGGGTCGATGTTGATGTGTGTGGTCATGATGGGATTTCCCTCATCCCCGGCCCCCTCTCCCACACGCCTCCGCTGCGCTTCGGCTGGGGAGAGGGGGTGTAAAGCGTGTGCTGCGTACGTCGTTCGATTCTGCTATCCCCTATAACCTATCCCCTATCACCTTCCCATACCCTCCCCCGCCGCCAGTGTGGACATTGAAGGTGTCGCCGGTTTGGAGCGTGACGCTCGTCGTCGAAGGGAGCGGCTCGTGGCTGCCGTCGGCGCGGGTGACGATGAACGCGCCGGTAGCGCCGCCGCCACCGCCAAGGATGCCGTCGACGCCGCGGTTGAAGCGGTCGGAGTAGGCGGAGATGACGACATTGTCGCGCAGCGCCTGATAGCCGCGTCGGACGCCGTGGCCGCCGTGCTGGGCGCCCGCGCCGCCGGATGCGTGATCCAGTTCGTAGTTGACGACGCGGAAGTAGGGGTACTCGGATTCGAGCGCTTCGACCGGTGCGTTGGCGCAGTTCGAGAGGGGGTTATCCATGCCGTTCATGCCAGAAAACCCCGGGCCCGCGCCCCAGCCGCCGCCGAGGATCTCGATCACGACGCCGTACTCGCCGCTGTCGGGGTCGAGGTGGCTGAGCGAGACGGCGGTCGTCGTGTCGAATCCGGGCGCGATGATCCGGTCGGGAACGGCGGCGCTCAGGGCGCGGATCAGGGCGTTGTGGACGCGGCAGGCCGGCCCCATCCTGGCGCGCACGGCAGCGGGCGGACGCGGATTGAGAATCGAACCATAGGGGATATTGACGGAGATTGGACGGTTACAACCACCGTTGAATGGGATGTCGTCGTCGTGCAGCACGCCCCGGATCGCGCCCTGAACGGCGGAGATAGTCGAGGCATAGGGGCAATTGATGTTGGCCGCGATCTGCGCGCCGGTGCCGGCGAAGTCGACGTGGATCGCGTCGTCCCGCACCTCGACAGTGGCACGGATTGGGATGGGATCAAGTCCCCAGGCCGATGCTTCGATGACATCCTCACCTGTGTAGATGCCGTTCGGGATCTGCTTGATCCCGGCGCGGATGCGGAGTTCGGCGTAGTCCTGTATCGCGGTCATAGTGTTGCGGACGGTTGCGAGCCCGTAGCGTTCGACCAGCTCGTTGAGGCGGCGGTCAGCCGTGTTGTTGGCGGCAAACTGTGCGTTCAGGTCGCCGATCACCTTCTCCGGCACCCTGACGTTGGACCTGATGAATGACTCGACGAAGCCGCCGTCCCAGTCACTGGCGCGGCTGAAGCGCGAAGCCGGGAAGCGCAAGCCTTCCTGGTAGAACTCGGTCGCGGCGGCGTTCAACCCAGGCATCCCGCCACCGACCTCGACATGGTGGGCGACACTGGCAGCGAAGCCGAGTAGGGTCTCGCCGTAGAACACCGGGGTGTAGATGAAGATGTCCTGCAGGTGCTGGCCGCCGGTGAATGGATCGTTCATGATGAAGGCATCGTCCGGCGTCAGCGATCCGAAGTCGAAGCGCTCGCGCACCGGCTTGAAGGCTTCCGAGATGCCGCCCGTCTGCATCGGAATCATCTCCGCCTGGGCGACGATCTGCCCCTCGGTGTCGAGGATGCCGACCGAGAAATCGCGCGCCTCGCGCACGACAGACGAATAGGACGCCCGGCGCATATTTGCGGCCATCTCGCGGGCGATGGCCTGGAGGCTCTTGCCGACGATGTTGAGAGTGATCGGGTCTACGGTGGCGGTCATTGGGATTCCGTTCGCTCCAGGCGCAGATTGGTTCCATCGTCGACGCCCACAGCCCAGCCGGGCGGCACGTAGGTCGTTGCCGTTGGCTCCTCGATGACGGCGGGGCCGTCGGCCCGCCAGCCAGGCGGGAGTGATGCGCGCCAGTAGAAGCGGCAGCCGGTGTCATTGCCGTCGACGACGATCTGTCCAGTGTCGAATTCCGTCGCGTGCCCGGTGGCGACTCGCAGCTCTGTGGCGGCGTCGAAAGGACGGCTCAACGAAAGCCGAAAGGTGACGGTCTCAACCGGCTCGCCCGGCGTAGCGTGGCCGTAGCGTTGCCGGTGGAATGCGTGGAAGCGTGTTGCCAGGTTAGACGCAGTGCCTCGCGCGAGTTCGGAGACGGTGACTGGCAGGGTCAGCTCGTAGCCCTGGCCGCGGTAACGCATGTCGAGCGCCAGGGCTTCGTCGCAGCTTGCGGGATCGATGCCGAAGCTGCGGATCTCATCGCGGGCCTGTTCACGAATCTCCGCAAAGACCGCGTCAAGATTGGCGAAGCCGGGGCCGTCGAGCGGGGTGACGTTGGTGCGGGCGAAGTCGCGTTGAAACGCGCCGGCCAGCAGTCCATAGGCCGACAGTAGCCCTGGCGACGGCGGGACAAGGACGTGTGTGATGTTGAGCTGTGCGGCGACGCCTGCTGCGTGCAGCGGCCCAGCGCCGCCATAGGCGACAAGCGTATAGCCGCGCGGATCGTAGCCCCGTTCAGTCGAGACCAACCGGAGCGCGTTTGAGACGGTGACATCGGCGATGCGGGCAATGTCCTCGGCGGTCTGGTTGAGATCGCGTCCAGTTTCCGCCGCCACCTGCCCGACCACTTGACGGGCTGCTTCCACGTCGAGATCCAGCGCGCCACCGAGGAAGTGGCCGGGCCGGATCAGGCCGCGCGCTACGTTGGCGTCGGTCGTTGTCGCGGCCTCGCCGCCGAAGCCGTAGCAGGCGGGGCCGGGATCAGCGCCGGCGCTGCGCGGTCCGACCTGAAGCATCCCGCCCGGATCGAGCCATGCGATGCTGCCGCCGCCCGCGCCGACGGTTTCGATGTCGAGCATCGGCACGCGCATCGGAAAGCGGGCGATGACCGCATCGGTCGTCATGCCGGCCTGGCCGCCGGTCACGAGGCAGACGTCGGTGCTCGTGCCGCCCATATCCATGGTGATGATGTCCTCGATCCCGGCTTCGCCGGCAACTCTGATCGCGCCGGTAACGCCGGCCGCCGGGCCGGAGAAGAGCGTCCGGCCGGGGTACTGGCGCACGTAGCGTGCCGGGAGCAGGCCGCCGTTGGACTGCATCATCATGACGTTGGCGACTCCGCGTTCGCTGGCTTGCTGCTCGACGTCTTCGAGGTACGCCTGGACGACCGGTTTCACAAAGGCGTCAATGGCGGTCGTGCTGGCGCGCTCGTACTCGCGGAACTCGGCGACGACCGCGCTGGAGCGCGAGATGTAGACATTGGGATAGTGCGCCGTGATCTCCTCCGCAACCTGGATCTCGTGCGCCGGGTGCGCGTAGCTGTGCAGGAGACAGATGGCGATCGATGTGACGCCCGCTTCGATCAGCCGTTCGACCGCGGCGCGTGCCTGGGCCGGATCGAGCGGCTGGATGACCTCGCCGCCGGCAGCGATGCGTTCATCTATCTCTCCGACGAGCGCACGTGGCACGAGCGGCTCGGGTTTGCGGTACTGGAGCTCGTAGATACGTTCGCGGTCCTGCCGTTGAAGGTCGAGAATGTCGGCAAAGCCGCTCGTCGTCAGGAGGCCGGTGCGCGCCCCGCGCCGCTCCAGTACCGCGTTCGTCGCGACTGTCGAGCCATGCAGGAGCGTGAGGCCGTCGCCGGCCTTATCGAGCACCTCCTCGAGCGCCCGGATAACGGCCAAGGCTGGGTTGTCCGGCGTCGAGAGCACCTTGGTGGTTGCGACGATGCTGCCATCGTCGCCGCTCAGGATCAGATCGGTGAAGGTTCCCCCGACTTCGATGCCGACACGCACACTTGCCTACTTCCGGAAGAGATAGAGTCCCCAGCCCAGCGTGTCCCGGCCCCAGCGCAGGTAGGTTTCCCGGTAGCGGTCATTCCGCTCCAGCACCTCTGCGCGATCCGGGTCATCCGGGTGCTCGCGCGCCCAGCGTTCGACGGAGTACCACTGGAGCGTCTCGTAGTGATCCCACTCGTCGAGGGTGCTGGTGGTGGCATAGACCGGGGTCAGGCCAAGCCGGCGGCCGGCCTCTATGTTGCCGTGGTGGTCTGCGAAGAGGTCCGCTGTCAGCTCGTCGGCCGCTAGATACTCCGGGTCCGGTTCCTTGCGCCAGTAGGGCCCGCCAACGAGGACGTAACCCCCCGGCCGCGCCCAGCGGGCCAGCGCCCGGAGCGTCCCGGCATGACCGCCCCAGATCCAGCTTGCGCCGAGACAGGAGACGGCGTCGAACGACGCGTAGGGGCCAGCATACTCGGCGGCGTCTTGCTCGATGATCTCCGCGTCCGCATCGGGAATCCGCGCGGCGACGAGCGCCCTGGCGTCCCGGATCGCGTAGGGCGACAGGTCGACGCCGACGGCGGCGCAGCCGTAGCGTTCGACGGCGCGCACGAGCAGCTCGCCTTTGCCGCAGGCGATGTCGAGGAGCTTGCCTGAATCGGGAATATCAAGCAGCCCGAGCAGCGTGTCGATCTTCACGATGCTCGTGGGGTTGCAGAGCGTATGGCGCTGCAAGCCGATGTCGAAGTAGCGGAACCGTTCCATCAAATCACTCTCCTCGTTGCGCTGCCTGGGATTGATGTAGCACGCGGACAGCGCGCCCGCAACGCCAGCTGTGTGTAACGGAGGCTGCATTGTGGCTGTTGCCCAGGTTACTCCTCCGGTTCTAGCCAATCACTACGCTCGGGGTATGCGAGACGACAGGGCATTGGAAGGAGCACAACGGTGGCGAACACCGGGATTCTCATCAAGAAGGTAACCCGCGGCGGCATGACGCTGCTTATCGGTCTGATGGCACTGGCCGGTCTGACCGTCCGGGACGCGGGGGCGGCGGAGTTTCAATTTGTCGAAGGCGATTGGGAGCGCGATCCCTGCTTGAACATCGACCTGGCATTCGAGCTCGGCTACAACCCCGTCTACACGGTCCGGAACGGCATGATGATCGGCACCGAGGGCAACGATATCCTGCTCGCCCGCGGGTTCGGCGCGACCTACCTCGCAGGCGGCGGTGGCGACGACATCATCTGCGGCGCGGATATCGTCGAGGCGCTCAACGGTGGCGCGGGCGACGACGTCATCTTCGGCCGTGGCGGTGGTGACACGATCTGGGGGCTGTCAGGAGATGACACGATCAATGGCGGCGACGGCGACGACACGATCATGGGCGGTGATGGCGACGACCTGATCTTCGCCGACGGCGGCAACGACCGCGTCTGGGGCGAAGGCGACCGCGACGAGATCTACGGCGGCGAAGGCTTCGACCAGATCGCCGGCGGACCCGGCAACGACCGGCTCTCGGGCGACAACGGCAACGACACCCTCTGGGGTGAGGCCGGGATCGACACCCTCGGCGGCGGTGCGGGCACGGATGTGTTGCGCGGAGGAGAGGACCGCGACTACCTCTACGGCCAGGACGATGCCGACTGGCTCTACGGCGGCCCGGGCGGTGACTACCTCTACGGCATGAACGGCTCGGACTTCCTCTTCGGTGAGGCCGACGACGACCTCATCTACGACTTCATCGGCGCGAACACCGTCGATGGCGGCGCGGGAAGTGACAGCTGCAACGCCAGCGGGACGCTCAACGGCTGCGAGTAGCGGCGGTCTGGCTCGAGATCATCGGCACGAGAGGCCAAACACACTCGGGGTGTTTGGCCTTCCAAAATGCATCGAACTGGCCATACACATCATCAAGGATGGTCAGCACTTCGCGTGAACCCAGATAGTAGTGTTGCTGGCATCCCGAAGAATGTGGGATTTAGCATCGCCGGTGTCACCACACGGCGTCGTGGATGCCTCGGCGCTGGGTCGCCATTGATGGTCCTTCGTACATGCGAGCCAGGCACGCCCGTCGCTAGATTCCTCCTGCGTCGGAATGCCAATGTCGGTGTACTTGAGGTCTATGCGAGGTACTCACACCCAACTCCTGAATCATTGATGGTTCGATTGTATCTCGGGCCAACCGACATCGTAGGGATGAGGCTTGTCTCCATCCGCGTACGTACGCATACACTTTGCCGGATGGGGGCAAGCCCCATCCCTACAAGATTCGGGGATCTGCGGCACGGGGCACCTTCGAAGTCATTGAGAGTCGGTCTAGTTTCGGGAGAGCATCGGACTACGCAACTGAACAGGGCAACCCCGCGCATTGCGTGCGACTGACGCGCGCATGGGCGCGTCAGTCCCGACGATTTGCCAGCCCTATGGCTTGCCGTAGCCACCACCGCCGGGTGTCGAGAGCGTCAGTACGTCGCCGGGCTGGAGCTGGTACTGGCGCTTGGGATTGATGTCGGTATCGTTGACCGTGACGCGGCCGGTTGCGCCGGGCAGGCCGCCCAGGACGCCGGCTGGTCCTTCGCGGAGCCGGTCTGCCAGGAACGCGGCCGTGATCGGGCGCTCGGCGAGGGACCGAAACGCGAGCTCCTGGCCGTGGCCGCCGGATGTTGACCCCGTGCCGCCCGAATCGCGGCGGAGCTGCTTGTGCTCGACGCGCACCGGGGCCAATGTCTCCATGACCTCCACCGGCGTATTCGAGACGTTGCTCGGGAAGCTCAGGCACGCGATGCCGTCCTGATTGTGTGACGCTCCCTGGCCGCCGTTCAGGAAGTAGGCGACAGCGAACTGGCGTTGGCGGTGTTCGCCGGCCAGGTTCAGGCACCAGAGCGGCGAGCCGCTCGGCGCTTGGGTGGCCTCCGGCATGACCGGCGCGAGCGCCTGGAAAACGGCGGCGCTCAGAAAGTGGCCGATCATCGCCCGCCCACCGACCGGCGCGGGGTAACGCGGGTTGAGCAGCGTGCCTTCCGGGGCCGTGACAGTGATTGGCTTGAATGAGCCCTCGTTGTTCGGGACCTCCGGGCTCGTCAGGCACTTCAGCGGGTAGGCGGTATAGGCGAAGGTGTAGTTGGCGACCGAGTTGAGCGCGATATCCACCTGCTCCGAGGTGCCGGTATAGTCACAGACGATCTCATCAGCGGCGATGCGGACCGCGAGCTTGATCTCAAGCGGCTGGTCGAATCCATCGGGGCGGACGCTGCCGTGGTACTCGCCATCCGGGATCGCCGCGATGCGCTGCCGCATGACCGCTTCCGACTGGCGGTGAATCGT
>JAUIIK010000094.1 GCA_030431755.1 Chloroflexia bacterium | reverse complement strand
TGCTGCTCGTCATCGGCGGCGCGATGTGGGGCTTCATCGGGATCGTTATCATCGTCCCTCTGGCAGCCGTCGCCCGCGATGTCTTCGCCTACATCTACGGCAGGCTGGAGAACCCCGACGAAGAGGACGAGAGCAAGCTCTCACCGGCGGGTTCGCTCACCGATCACGAGTCCTGACGCGCCGCCTCAACAGCCGCCTTCAGATTCGCTTCCGGCGTCGCCACCAGTGCAACACAGCCCGGCCCGATCAACAACCGCCGGTCTCCAGCCTGCGTCCGCGCATCCCGCGCCTGCGCTGCGACCTCGTCGGCCGACATCGTCGCAACGGCCTTCTCGTCGATGCCGCCGACCGCCGCGCGGTCTGGATATTCTCCGAGCACATCGCTGATGCTCGGCCCAACACGCCGGTCGTGCCAGTTGATCGCATGCCCGTCGTAGCCCGCCATGAGGTCAAAGAAGGTGTTGTCACCGTGAATGTGGATCATCGTGAACGTGCTGCCGCCATCCCGCGCCGCAGCCAGCACCGGCGCGTCATAGGCGACGCCGAACTCGTCGTACTCTTCCCGGCTCACGAGGTCGCTCGTCGCGCACTGGCTGGCAAAAAAGACGCCGTCCGCGCCGGCCGCCAGCGACGCATTCGTCATCTCGACGGTGACGTCGCGGATTGCGTCGAGCGCCTTATGAACGTTCTCGGGATGGCTCCGCAGGTGGTCGATGACCAGCCCGTTCGAGAGCTTGTTGCCGATAGTCAGCGGGCTGAAGATCGTCTGGAGCACCGGCACATCTGGGCCAACGCCCTCTCGCACCAACCGGCAGGCATCGACGACATGGGCATTGAAGCCGGCAGCAACGGACACGGGGTTGATCTTGAGCCAGTCACCGGGTCCCTGGATCGGAAAGAGCGTCGTCTCGCGCGTGCCGCCCGGCGCGCCCTGGTACTCGCTCTGTGCGCCCCAGTCGATTGTCGCGTAATCGCCTGGCGGCATCAGCTTGATGAAGTCCAGATGGAGCATCTGCTGCCAGCGCAGCGTCGACGCGGCGAGCGCCTCCGCGCTCTGATCTTCCTCGGGGAAGTGCCGCCAGAGACTCACCGGCGGGTGATCGAGATCTTCCCCGCCTAGCGCCGCCTGAACCCGTTCGCGTGCCGACATCTCTGCCATGAAGTGCTCCCTGTTCGCTGTTTCGTCATCCTTGGTTCATACAGTTAGACTCTACCCCAGCAGAGAGGCCCCCGGACGCGGAGTCTGACGAAGGACGGCCAGCCGATGATGGAGTTGCCGCTCTACGCCAATATCGAAGAGGTGAGCGCCGACGCACTCGGCTGCCGTGCCTGCGGGCGCGCCGAAACGCGGGCACAGGTCGTCTTCGGCGCGGGCAATCGCGACGCCGATCTGATGATCGTTGGGGAAGCGCCGAGCGCGACCGATGATTCCACCGGCCTGCCCTACACCGGACCAGCCGGCGAAGTCCTCGACGAACTGCTGGCGGAGGCCGGTACGCAACGTGACGCCGTCTGGATAACCAACCTCCTGCGCTGCTTCGAGGGGCGCAGACGCGACGGCCGACTGGAGAATCAACCGGCCCGTACGTCGGAGATTCGCGCCTGCTCACGCTGGCTCAATCTCGAGATCCAGTACGTCAAGCCGCGCGTCATCGTCGCGATGGGTTCGCCCGCCGCCCACGCGCTCATCTCGCCGGAGTTCAAGCTGACCGAGCAACGCGGCACGGCCCACCGCCGCTCTGACGGAACGCAAGTTATCGCCACTACCCAACCCGCTTACGTCATGCGGCTGGTCAATCTCGCCGACCGCGAGACGGCAGAACGCGAACGCGAGCGGCTTGTCGCCGACCTGCAAAGGGCCGTCGAACTCGCCACCGGCCCTGCCTGAGCCGCGCTAGGAACGCATCGCTGGGAAGAGAATCACCTCGCGAATCGAGCGCTGGCCGGCAAGCATCATCGCCAGCCGGTCGATACCCAGACCGAACCCCCCGGTCGGTGGCATGCCGTACATCAACGCCTCAACGTAGTCGATATCGATCGGCATCGTCTCATCGTCGCCGGCATCGCGCTGGGCCACCTGTGCCTGGAACCGCTCGTACTGGTCGAAGGGGTCGTTGAGCTCGGTGTAACCATTGCCGAGCTCGATGCCGGCCGCCATCGGCTGGAAGCGCTCGACGGTCAGCTCGCTCCCGGCCTGGCGCTTCGCCAGCGGCGATAGCTCGACCGGATAGTCGACCAGGAAGGTCGGCTGGCTCACCTTCGGCCGCACGAACTCCTTCATCAGCTCATCGACGATCTTTGGCCAGGGCGTGTCGGGCGGCAGCTTCACGCCCGCCTCGGCGGCCTTTGCCAGCAGCTCTTGCTGGTCACGGTGCTGGTTGAAGTCGATGCCCGACTCCTCGAAGATCGCGTCGGCGAGACTCAGCCGCCGCCAGGGGGTCTTGAAATCCACGGTCTGGCCATCGAACTCGATCTCGGTCGTCCCTTTGACCGCCAGCGTAACCTCTTCAACCATCTCTTCAACGAGCGCCATGACCGTCTCATAGTCGGCGTAGGCGATGTAGAACTCGAGCATCGTGAACTCTGGCTGGTGGTTCCGGTCCACGCCCTCATTGCGGAAATCCTTGCAGATCTCGTAAACCCGCTCGAAGCCGCCGACGATGAGCCGCTTCAGATAGAGCTCGTCGGCGATCCGCAGGTACAGCGTTTGCTCCAGCTCGTTGTGGAAGGTCGTGAAGGGCCGCGCCAGCGCGCCGCCATAGAGCGGTTGCAAGGTCGGCGTCTCGACTTCGAGAAACTCGTTGCGGTCGAGGAATGCGCGCACTGCCGAGATCATGCGGGTGCGGGTACGGAAAACCTCGCGCACCTCGGGGTTCGAGAAGAGATCGACGTAGCGCCGCCGGTAGCGCTCCTCAACATCCGACAGCCCGTGCCACTTCTCCGGCGGCGGCGAGACGGCCTTCGAGAGCATCGTCCAGTGGGCGACCTCCAGCGTTACCTCGCCAGTGCGGGTGCGGAAGAGACTACCGCGTGCTTCGATGATGTCGCCACGGTCGACGTAGTCGCTGAACCAGGTGATATCGCCTTCGAGCATCCCGTTCTTACGGAGATAGATCTGGATCTGCCCGTGGCCGTCTTCGAGGTGGCTGAAGATCGAACGGCCCATATCCCGCAGTGTCTGGACACGGCCGGCCACCGTGATCTGCTCGGGATCGTGACTACCTTCGAGCCCTTCTTCGATCTCCTCGAAGCGCGCCAGCGCCTCGGCCGATGTGTGGCTGCGCTCGGAGCGCGTCGGAAACGGTTCGATACCGCCGGCGCGCAGCTCGTCGAGCTTGCCGCGCCTGATCTGCTGTTGTTCGTTGAGGTCGAGAGTCACCCCGCCATCCCTTCGCTGTTACCCACAAAAATACCCGCCGCGTTCAATCCCGTGAACCACGGCGGGTGAGCCTACGTCTCTGTCTGGCGCTGTCTACTGCACCTCGGAAATCTCATACTCGATCTTGCCCGCCGGGGCCTCGACGCTGATTTTGTCGCCGACACGTTTGCCAATCAGCGCCGCGCCAACCGGCGACACATTAGAAATCCGCCCGGCGGACGCGTCAGCCTCGTGCGGCCCGACGATGACCCAGGTGTCGCTGTCGCCATCGCCGTCGACCACCGTGACCGATGATCCGATCTCGACGACATCGATGCCGGCCTGGTGCTCGACAATCTCGGCTTCTTCGAGCATCCACGCGATATCGCGAATGCGGTTCTCCAGGCGAATCAGCTCGTCCTTCGTCGCCTCGATATCGCTATCGTCCGAGATATCGCCGGCTTCGCCGAGTTCGCGAATGCGTTCCTGCAGCTCCGGCAGGTCTTCGGCGCGCAGCGTCTGGAGCTCCTCGGTCAGCCGGTCGCGGCCATCTGGAGTCAGCACGATAGGTTGATTCGTCACCATTGACGCTCCTCCTTACGGAGCCGTTGCGGCAACATACGAATGGACACGGTACAAGGGGGAGTCTGAGATTCAGATTACCCGGAGTGGGCACGACTGGACTTGAACCAGTGACCTCACGGATGTGAACCGTGCGCTCTTGCCAGCTGAGCTACGCGCCCGTAGCTGCGAGTATAGCACGGGTGAGCCGCTCATCCCGCTGCTTCAAGCACCTGCCGCGCCGCTCGCACGCGGTAGCGCACGCCGTTGATTGCGCGCCGCACTTTGTGCACGGAAGCCCACAGTTCATCGTCAGTCATCGCCGCCAGATCAAGCGCCGGGTGGAGCGCCGGCAATGTGCGCGCGCCCAGGGCAGGATCATGGTCGAACTCGCCAGTGCTGGTGTAGTTGGCGGGCATCAGGATCTTGGCCGCGCCCAGCAACGCACCGCTGATTGCCGCAGCGTCGTCGTCCGCCAGATCGCCGCCGGCGCGGCTGCGAACAGCGTCCCAGGCAGCGCGCGCGCCGTCCAGCTCGCTACGGATGGCGTCGAAGTCGGGGCGGTCGTCGCTGCCGAGCTCGTCGACACGGCTCCACTCAGCCACGCAGCTATCCAGCTCCGCCCGCATCTCATCAATCGGCCCTGATAGATCGAAGGGCAACACGGCGTCCGTGGCGAGGCGGCCAACGACCTCGACGTAGATCTGCGTGTCGCGCGCGTGCAGCTCCGGGTCGATCTTGTCGAGCGTGTCTTCGGTCGTGTGCCACCACCAGCCCAGCCCGCCACCCCTGGCAGCGGTGCCACCGGTCAGCCGCACGAGATCCGCGGTCACATCGGCCGGCGCGCCCTGGTGGGAGACAGACATGAAGATGGCAGGCAGGCCGATACCCCAGAAAGACTGATCACCGGCACGTCCAAAGCGCTGGTAGATCAGCTCCTGGCCGGTCTGACGCTGGATCACATCGGACGCGAAATCGAAGGTCTCAGCCATTGTGTTGGCGGTCGTCAGATCGGTCGCGCCAATCCCGCCGGTCGAATCGACGTTGACGTGGGCGACGCAGTTGTCACGCAGATCGAACCAGTAGGCATCGGCAAACCAGGTCGACCCGGCATAGCGCGCCTGGGAATGGCCCGACCAGAACGCGAAGCGCACGCCGCGTCGGAGCCCCTCACGATGGCTGGCGAGTACCCGCGCAACCTCAACCATCGTCGCGTTGGCGCTGCCATTGTCCATTGCGCCGTAGTGCCAGGAATCGACGTGCCCGCTATAGAGCACGTAGTCGCGGCCGGTCACATCCAGGTCCGCGATCAGCACCGGAATCGGCCGCCAGCGCGTATCGACCTCGGTCGTGACACGGGCACGCGCGCTGCGCCCGTCGATGAGCTCTTTGAGCCGCGCGCCATTCTCGGCATCGACCGACACGACCGGAACTTGTGGCAGTGCTTCGAGCGAATCGATTGTCGGCGAGCCCCAGACCGGGCTGACGGTCATCTCATGCAAGTGTTCGCCGGAGATGCAGATGAGCGCCCGCGCTCCAGCCAGCGTGGCGGCACGCGCCTTCTGCGGGCTCGCCAAACCATCGGTCAGGACGATCTTGCCCCGCGCTTCGGCCGCGCCAAGCTCCGCGTCGGTCCCGCCCCCGGCGTAGACGAGCAGGCCGGCAACACCGCCTGTCGGGGTCGCCGTCGAGAAGGAGTGCGTGATGCAGGTGAACTCCGTGCCATCGACACTGAGCTCCCCGGCAACGGGATTGCTGACCAGGCAGGTCGGCAGGTGCAGCTTCGTCTCAAGTCCGTACCCATCGAGCACCTCGGCAATGTAGTCGAAGGCCTTCCGCTCGTCCTCGGTGCCGGTCATCCGCACCCAGCGGGCAATGCCCTCGTTCACCTCTCGCAGGCTATCTGCCGATACTTCGTCTACCCATTGTTCGGGGGAGCTCATGCGCGCGCTCTCTTTCGATCCGCGTCCCGGTGCGACGGCGGGTGATTACTCGCAGCTAGCGACGGTCTCGACTTCGACGAGCGCGCCGGCCGGCAACGCCGCGACCTGGACAGTCGAGCGCGCCGGGCGGTTCGAGCCCATGTACTTGGCATAGACCTCGTTGAAGGCGGCGAAGTCGCCGAGGTCGGTGACGAAGCAGGTCGTCTTGACGACGTTATCAATCGAGGTGCCGGCCGCCTCGAGGATTGCGACAACGTTCTGCATCACGCGCTCGGTCTGGGCCTTGATGTCGCCTTCCACGATCTGCCCGGTTGCCGGGTCGAGCGGGATCTGCCCGGCGGTGAACAGGAGACCGCCAAGCTTCACTGCCTGCGAATACGGGCCAATCGCCCCCGGCGCGTTCTCCGTGCTAATGATTTCTCCAGCCATTGCGTTCGTCTCCCTGCTTGAAGTCAAATGGTCGTCGACGGATAGTCCGTCGGTCCCAATTGTCTAGCACCAACGGCGGTGGCCGGTCAATGGCTCTGACTTTGGTCACGTACCACGCGCCGGGACGCTCGGCTAGACTGTGAACATGTCGCTGGCGGCCGGTTGTCCCGGACGTTCGAAGATGGATTCGCCATGACCACCGATATCGACCAAGGGACGCTGACGAACACGATCCGCAGGATGCTCCGCATTCTCGGCGCGATGCCGGCCTATGTCAGTGATCCGGAGTCCGTCCAGCGCGCGGCGCGTTTCGTCCATGACCGCATGGCGCGGGCGGAGTCGAGCGTCCGCTGGGTCGAATCCGAGGGCTTTGCGCCATTGGTTGTGGCCGGCAACGGCCCGCACCTGCTCGTCACCTACATGGACGACGCCGACCCCTTCGCCAGCGGCCACTCGGGTCAGCCACCGTCATTTCGCGATACCGCCGTAAGCGGCCCGGGTATTCTCCGCAAGGCCGGCGTCGTCGCAGCCGCTGCCGCCGAGCTCGACGAGGAGCGTGGCGGGCGCTTCACGCTTGTCGTGGAAACGGACCGCAACGCCGGGTCGCTGGCATTGGAAGAGTGGCTCCGCACGAACTCCCATCGCTACACGGCGGCGATCTGGGAAGCGACCGACCTGCCTGTCGCCGCTCCGCTGATCATTCACTCGGCTGCCGGACGCCTGACGCTCGGAGTAACCGCCACGACCAATCACCACTACGCCGAAGCGCATTTCGGCGGCGTCGTCACCGATCTGGGCAGGCAGCTCGCCGCCGCCCTCGCCGAGATCGTTACCGAGGATCACGAAGTGCGTCTCGACGGCTTCTACGACGGCATCGCCGACGTGGATGCCGCAGGGATGGAGATCTACCAGGAACTCGGCACACGCACCGCCGCCTGGCTGCACCGCGTCGCGCCGGGCGATGTGACGTTGCCGCCGGCCCATCTTGCCATGGGCGTCTTTCTCGCTCCTGGCGTCGTCGTGCGCAGCATGAACCTTGTCGACCGGCAGCCCTATCTGCCGGTCTCGGTCGAAGCGGTCGTCGACATCCACCTCGTGCCCGGACAGGATGCGCGCTCCGTCGGCCAGTCAGCGGTGCGCTATTTCAAGGAGCGTGTGCCGCAGGCCCAGGTCGAGACGCTGATGGTCAGACCGCCGGTCGTCGGCAAAGCGAACATCGCCGCGCTGCGCGAGGCCTATCCGCGCGTGCTCAAGACGGTGCCCGGTCTGAACCCGGCCGGCGTCATCGAGTCGTTTGGCATTCCGACCGTGGGCTACGCGTCGGTAGGCCGCAACCCCGAGAACACTAGCGGCCGTGTCACGCTCGAAGAGACAGTCAACGGCGCTCGCCTGATCCAGGCGCTCTCCAACCGCATGGGTGGCGCGGGCTGACCGCACGCCGCCCGTCAGTCACCGTCGGCATCGTCAACTACAACGGCGCCGACCACCTGCCCGCGCTGCTCACATCGCTCGAACGCCAGACCTATCCGCACGCCACGCTGATCGTCGACAATGCCTCGACCGACGGTTCGGCCCGCGCGGCCCATGCAACGTTCCCGGACCATTCCTACCTGCCGCTCCGCCGCAACACCGGTTTTGCCCACGCAGCCAACATCCTAGCGCGACGCGCAACGACCGAACTGATCGTCCTCATCAATCCGGATACCGTGCTCGAACCCACCTTCATCGAGGCGCTCTGTGAGCCGTTTCTCGGCAACACGCGCGTCGCGGCGGTCGCCGGGACCCTTGTCTTCGCCTCCGCTCCAGAGATCATCGCCTCAGCCGGCATCCAGATCCACCGCAACGGTGTCGCGCTTGACCGCCTGCTGGGCCAGGCCCGCTCCGACCATGACGTCGAACCCGTCTTCGGCGCGTCGGGCGGGGCGGTCGCGTACCGGCGCGAGGCGTTTCTTGAGGTTGGCGGATTCCCGGAGCACTTCTTCATGTATCTTGAGGATGTCGATCTGGCCTTCCGTCTCCAGCTCGCCGGCTGGGACGCGCTCTGGCAGCCCGCGGCCGTTGCGCGACACGCCTACTCGGCGTCGGCCGTCGAAGGCAGCACCTTCAAGCGGAAGCTGATCGCGCGCAACCGCGTCTGGTTGCTGGCGCGCTGCCTCCCGACAGCGCTGCTCCGCTCGAATGCGGCGTCGCTTGCGCTCCACGATCTGCTGGCCGTTGGCTACGGGCTGCTCCGTGACCGCCCGGCAGCGCTCGGACGCGCCGAAGCCATCGCGAGGCTCGCGCCACGCTGGTGTGAACGCCGCGCCATCGCTCCGGACGACGGCGACATCGAGCGCGTCGCCGCCTGGCTAGAGCCCGCGATCTCACCGCTGGAGCTACGGCGACTGCGGCGGATCACCGGGCGACTTGCCCGCTCCGGGTGAATCCCGCCGCTCGATCAGCCATAATCAGAGGGTAGATACCCATTGACTCTGGCTGCAAAGGATGTTCCTTGACTCCATTTACCTCAACAGTCCGGCGGAGCCTGGCAGCCGGTATCGTCACCGGCGCAGTCGTCGGCGGCTACACGGCCTGGCAAGCACGCAAGATCAGCATCAGCGGCGATCCCGACCAGATGATCGACTGGGATCGCGTGCGCTCGATTGCAACGTCGATGAATCGCGGCTTCCGGCTGAGTGCGCCGGTGCGAATGCAACTCGACACCGAGTACAAGCTACTGATCGACCGGGCGATTCCGCTCATCTCGAACTACACCGGCATGCGGCTCCCGACGGGCCTCGACGCCGTCTACGCCTTTGACCGTGTCGACTGGATCGAAGCCAACATCGACGCCTTCAAGCTCATGTTCGAGCCGCTCGAACAGCTTGGCCACACGACCAAGATCCCCGGCCGGCTCGGCGATCTCTGGAACGGCGTCAACCAGTCAGTCCTGAGCGCCGAGATCGGCTTCATGCTCGGCTACCTCGCGCGGCGCGTCCTCGGCCAGTATGACCTGGCGCTGCTCGGCCGCGAGCCGCTGGAATCGACCGGCAAGCTCTACTTCGTCCAACCCAACATCGGCGGCGTTGAACGCGCGCTCGGCATCCCGGCCGACCAGTTCCGGCTCTGGCTGGCGTTGCACGAAGCAACCCACGCCTTCGAGTTCGAGTGCCACCCGTGGGTCCGCGCGGCTATGAATGACTTGCTGGAGCGCTACTTCGGACTGCTGACCGATGATGTCGAATACCTCCAGCGCGGCACCGAGGCCATCCGGATGTTCTGGGAACGCGCCCGCTCGTCAGGCGGCGACACGGGCTCCTGGATCGAGCTCGTTATGAGCCAGGAGCAGCGTGAACTGTTCGCGGAGATGCAGGCGCTCATGGCCGTGATCGAGGGCTACTCGAACCACATCATGAACGCCGTCGGCCACGAGCTCATGCCCGACTACGAGCTGATCCACACGCGCTTCGAGATGCGGCTGGCCCAACGGTCGCCAGCGGAGCAGATCTTCGCGCGGCTCACCGGCCTCGACATCAAGCTCGAACAGTACCGTCTGGGCGAAGCCTTCATCGACGACGTCGTCGAGCAGCGCGGGCATGCCTTTGCCCGCCGGGTCTGGGATAGTCGTGAGAACATGCCGACGCTTGACGAGCTGAACCAGCCGGACGCCTGGATCAGCCGCATTGACGCCGCGAGCAGGCCAGCCTTCAAGATCGTTGGCGGCACTCAGTGACCCTCGATCTGGCGCTCGTGGCCGACCAGATCGCGGCAATGGTCGCCGAGATCGGCAGCGACGATTTCGAGTACCGGGTCGGCAGATTGCGCCAGGCATGGGAAACGCACGACGGTCCCGAACTGGCTCAGCGCCTCGAAGAGGGCAAGTCGACCTTCCTGCTGCCCGGCCCCCAGGCGCACTACAGAGGCCGCAGTCCGCTGCCAGTCGCGGTGGATAGCTACACCATCGCGGCGACCGATGGCTCATTCATCCTGCCAAGCCGGCACGCGCCCGCCCGCTACTACTTGCTGAATACCGGGCGTGTCCGGATCAACTATGGCGAGCAGCCCTCGGCCATGCTCGACAATGTGGCCGAGCTCTACTTCCGTGATGATGAGCTGGTCATTGGCGCGCCGGTCTACAACATCCCGGTCAACGGAACGAACATCGGTCCCAAACGCGCCGCCGAGGAACTGCGCGAGGCGGCCGAGCTGCTGGCGGATGCGCCACGTCCGAGCATTGCGTTGCAGGACGGCACCCTCATCCTCTGGGCGCTCGAAACGCTCCCGGAACCGGTCGCCGCCTGGACCTTGCCGGCCTTCCTCGAAGCAATGATCCAGTTCCGCGACCTCGGCATCCCCGTTGCCAGCTACGTCTCCGCGCCGGGCTCGCGCGAGATCGTCAACCTGATGCGGATCGCCCTCTGTGACTACCCGGACGCCGGCATGCCGGTCAATTGCGACCATTGCCGGAGACGCATTCCAATCGAGGGGCGCGAGCCGCCATGCGACGTCATTCCGGAGGTCACAGACCGCTACTTCTTTGACGAGATCGAGGATCTGCAGCCGGGCGAGCGCTCGGCGGTCTTCTCCAGCACGTCGAAGATCCTCGAACGCTACCGCGTCGGCGGGGTGGACGATTTCATGATTGACTACTTCTATGTCAATGTCGATAGAGAGATCGGCCGCGTCGAGATCCCGCGCTGGGTAAGCCGCTCGCCGGAGCAGCTTGACCTCGTCCACTGGGCCGTTTACGACCAGTGCCAGCGCGGGCGCGGTTACCCGGTGGCCCTCCAGGAGGCGCACGAAAAGGCCGTGCTGAGCGTCTCCGACCGGCTGCTGATGGAGGTCGCCATCGAGCGGGAGCTAGCGCGGCACGGCATCATGCTGACCCACACCGGGAAGGACGGCAGCAAGCGTGGTCGCTTCGTCTAACCAACCAGCCGCTCTCCGGCACGGCGAAGTCATCGAGACAAGCACGACCGGCTTCCTTGCCGAGAGCGACCGGCTCCATCAGCTGCCTCAGCTCGGCGAGCTCGTCCAGGCGCGGATCAACGATGACTGGACGGCCTATGCCGTCGTCGCGTTCGGGGAGACCGGCGCTATAGACCAGGGCCGCCGGGCGGTCCGGCGCGGGTCGCCGGAGAGCGCCGACCAGGATGTCTACAGCCGGCACCCCGAACTCGACCACATCCTCCGGACGGTCTTTCGCGCCGCAGCCGTCGGCTACGCTAGCGACAGCGGCGTCCGCCATTCGCTACCGCCGCTGCCGGTCCCACTGCACTATGGGGTACAGCCCTGCGTGGCGGGCGAAGTCGCAACATTCTGCGCGAGCCCTGACTACTTCTCGGCGCTGCTCGCCTATCGGGGCGAGGTCAACCCGGAGCAGCTCATCGCAGCGCATCTGCGCTGGGTAGATGCCAGCCTCGACGACGGCCACGCCTGGCTGCGCGCTGCCTGCCGTCTGCTAGCCCGCTTGATGCGCCAGGACTACGACCGTCTCGTGCTAATCCTCGAATCCGTTGACCCGGACCGCTAGCCAATTCGACGAGCTGGTCCGCGCTGCCCGAGCCTGTCGCGTCTGCCCCGCGATGGAGGGCCAAATCCGCGTGCTCTCGCGGCTCAACGGGCCACTCGACGCGGACATCATGCTCATCGGTGAAGCGCCCGGACGCTTTGGCGCGGGTCAAAGCGGCGTGCCATTCAGCGGGGACGAGTCCGGCCGCCGCCTCGACCGCCTGATCGCGGCGGCTGGCTGGGAGCGTAGCCGGCTCTTCATCACCAACGCCGTCCTCTGCAATCCGCTTGACGATACCGGACGCAACCGGCCACCCCGACAATCCGAGATTAGCAGCTGTCGCAGCTGGCTGACGGCCCAGATCGAACTGATCGACCCCCGCCTCGTCGTTGCGTTAGGCGCGGTCGCGCTCAAGAGCCTCGGCAGCATCGAGCCGCACAATCGAGTCGTGCGCGATAGCGCTCGCGCTCCAGTCGCCTGGCACGGCCGCCATCTCGCCGGGGTCTATCACCCCGGCGCACGCGCCGCCGTCCATCGCCCGTTCGACCTGCAACTCGAAGATTTCCGTCAGATCGGCAGCTGGTTGCGGCGCTCAGCATGAGCGACAGACTTTGCACGATTCTGCGCCGAACGCCGCCAACCAGCTGCCGTGACGCACGACCTGCCCCGCACTTGGCATCCCGAGGAAGGCGTTGCGCCCGAGGGATCTACGACCGCTAGCGCCGCGTCCTGCGGAGAGTTGTCACGGTCGCTGCAGCACGATTGTTCACCGCCTGCTACCACGATAGGTGGCACGGTCGCTGCGAGATCCCTCCTGCGTCGGGATGCCTGTGTCGTTGCGGTGGCGTCTGCTGCATGGCGCTACCTGCGCATCGATGGCCCTGGTGCCTAGTGCCGGAAGTGACGTTCTCCGGTGAAGACCATCGCGATCCCGGCTTCGTTCGCGGCGGCTATCACCTCGTCGTCGCGCACCGAGCCGCCCGGTTGGATAACAGCAGTCGCGCCGGCCTCCACCCCGGCGAGAAGCCCGTCGGCGAAGGGAAAGTAGGCGTCGCTCGCCAGGACGCTGCCCCGGGCGGCGTCGCCAGCCACACGCGCGGCGATGTTGACGCTCTCCAGCCTGTTCGGTTGGCCCGCACCGATGCCAACGATGCGGTCTGGTTTCGCCAGCACGATAGCGTTGGACTTGACCCACGGGATTACTCGCCAGGCAAGCTCTAGCGCCTGTGTCTCAGCCTCCGACGGCGCGCGCTCGGTGACAACCGTCCAGGCTGCGTTCTCGGCCCCTCCGCGGTCCTGTTCTTGCACGAGCAAGCCGCCGGGCACGGTCCTGACATCCCAACTCGCGTCGGACATCCCAGCAGGCGCGGTGATGATGCGCCGGTTCTTGCGCTTCGCCAGAAGTTCGAGCGCGTCGGCGTCGAAACCCGGCGCAATGACGATATCGAGCCGCTGCCGTCCAACCGCTTCCGCAGCCGCAAGCGTCACCGGCTTGTTGAAGGCCAGAATCCCTCCAAATGCCGAGACCGGGTCGCCGCTCAAAGCCAGTTCGTAGGCCCGCGCCAGCGAATCGCCGACACCGACGCCGCAGGGCAGCGTGTGTTTGACCATGACCGCTCCCGGCCCATCGAGCTGGAGGGCACAGCCGAGCGCCGAGGTCGCATCGAGGTAGTTGTTGTACGAGAGTTCTTTGCCGTCGTGGACGGTCCAGGTCGCGATTCCGGTGGCTGGGCCAATACCGCTTCGAGCGTAGATCGCGGCAGCTTGGTGTGGATTCTCGCCATATCGGGCCGTATGTAGCAGTCGCCCGGCGACTGAAAGCTCCGGCGGAAACGCCGCCTCCGCGCCGCGCAGGTACTCCGCAACTAGACTGTCATAGGCGCTGACGTGGCCAAACGCGCGCGCGGCCAGCCGCCGCCGCTCGGCCTCGTCGACGTTGCCGACACCGCCAGCCTCCAGCGCCGCGATGACCGGTTCGTAATCCCCCGGATCAACGAGAACGATCACACCTTGATAGTTCTTGGCCGCCGCCCGGAGCATCGCCGGACCGCCGATGTCGATGTTTTCGATCGCGTGCGCGTGGGCGACATCCGGATCGCTGACAACATCGGAAAACGGGTAGAGATTCGAGACAAGCACGTCGATCGTGTCGATGCCGTGCTCGGCTAGCGTGCGCATGTGCTCGCTGCTGTCGCGCCGCGCGAGCAACGCCCCGTGAATCAGCGGATGCAACGTCTTGACACGCCCGTCGAGGATCTCCGGGAAGCCCGTCAGGTCGCTTACCTCAGTGACGTCGAGACCAGCGTCACGTACGGCCCGCGCCGTCCCGCCGGTCGCGACGAGCTCCAGCCCAGCTTGCGCCAGACGACGCGCGAGATCAACGATGCCGGTCTTGTCAGAGACGCTGAGGAGCGCCCGCGCCATACTCTCCTGCTTTCCAGCTGCGCCCCTGGGACGCCGGCTCCGGCCTGAATCCTACGGAATATCGGACTCGGCGATCATTGGCAGCTGCATCCCGGTCGACCGCGCATGATTGACGGCACGTTCATAGCCCGCGTCGGCGTGCCGCATGACACCGGTTCCGGGGTCATTCGTCAAGACACGCTCTAGCCGCTCGGCTGCATCCTCAGTGCCGTCGGCAAGAACGACCATCCCGGCATGAATCGACAGCCCCATGCCAACACCGCCGCCGTGGTGCACCGATACCCAGGTTGCGCCCGAGGCTGTATTCAACAGCGCATTCAGCACGGGCCAATCCGCAATCGCATCCGAACCGTCCTGCATCGCCTCAGTTTCGCGGTAGGGCGAAGCAACCGAGCCGGCATCAAGGTGGTCGCGTCCAATGACAATCGGCGCTTTGACCTTGCCAGTCTTGACCAGGTCATTGAAGGCCAGCCCGGCCAAATGCCGTTCCCCGTAACCGAGCCAGCAGATGCGCGACGGCAACCCCTGGTACTCCACTCGCTCCTCGGCCATCCGCAACCAACGATTGAGGGCTTCGTTCTCCGGGAATAGCTCGATCAGCGCCTCGTCGGTGGCGCGGATGTCGTCCGGGTCGCCCGACAGCGCAACCCAGCGGAACGGCCCTTTGCCCTCGCAAAACAACGGACGGACATACGCCGGAACGAAGCCAGGGTAGTCAAAGGCATTGTCGACGCCGCCAAGCTGCGCGCCGCCCCGCAGGTTGTTGCCATAGTCGAAGGCAACAGCGCCCTGCGCCTGCATCGCCAGAATCGCCCGGACGTGGTCCGCCATCGCGCGATACGAGCGAGACAGGTAGTGGTCCGGGTCGCCGCGCCGCAAGAGCGCCGCATCGTCGAGCGTCATTTCCGGCACGATGTAGCCGTCGAGCGGATCATGGGCCGAGGTCTGGTCGGTCACGACATCCGGGATGAAGCCTTCGTCAACCAGCCCCGGCAGCAGCTCCGCCGCATTCCCAACGACGGCAATCGAACGCGCTGCGCCCGCGACCCGGTAGCGCCGCGCCAGCGCGATCGCTTCCTCGATGGAGCCGGCCAGCTCATCGCAATAGCGCGTCTCGACCCGTCGGGCCACGCGTGCGGCGTCGGCCTCGATCACGAGGCAGACTCCGCCGTTCATCGTCACCGCCAGTGGCTGAGCGCCGCCCATACCGCCCAGCCCCGCCGTCAACACGATGCGCCCGCTAAGCGAACCGCCGAAGTGTTGCCGGGCGAGCTCGGCGAAGGTTTCGTAAGTGCCCTGGAGAATCCCCTGGGTACCGATGTAGATCCAGGAGCCAGCCGTCATCTGGCCGTACATCGTGAGCCCGAGCCCTTCGAGCCGCCAGAACTCTTCCCAGTTCGCCCACTCTGGGACGAGCAACGAGTTCGCCAGCAGCACCCGCGGCGCGCCTGGATGGGTGCGGAAGATCCCAACCGGCTTCCCGGACTGGATCAGTAGCGTCTCATCGTCCTCAAGCTCTCGCAATGAGCGCACAATGGCGTCGAAGGCCTCCCACGACCGCGCCGCCTTGCCGGTGCCGCCGTAGACGACGAGTTCGTCGGGCTTCTCAGCGACCTCGGGATCGAGGTTGTTCATCAGCATCCGCAAGGCGGCTTCCTGCTGCCAGCCCTTGCAGCTCAATGTGGTCCCGCGTGGCGCGCGAACAGTCCTGGCAGTCATCGCTCTCCGGCCTCCAAATCAACCAATTGCGCGAGCCGGCCGCTCGCGACGAGTTCAACTGCGCGTTCGATATCGACCGCCATCACCCGGTCATCGGATTCCAACGGCGCGACGTGTTCGCGAATCGCCCGGTAGGCCTCCCCGAGGATGCCCGGCGGCACGATCTCGCGCAGGTCGCAGGCTTGCGCCGCACAAAGCGCTTCTACCGCGACGATCTTCGTCACGTTTCCGACGATCTCGGTCAGGTGACGGGCGGCGGTGGTGCCCATGCTGTTGTAGTCCTCAATGTTTGCCGAAGTTGGGATCGAGTCGACGGCGGAGGGGTGCGCCAGCACCTTGTTCTCAGCTACCAGCCCCGCCGTCAGGTAATGGGCGATCATGTAGCCGGAGTTCGTCCCTGGATTTGCCACGAGAAAGGCCGGTAGGCCGTACTCCTCGCCATCAACAAGCAGTGCGACCCTGCGTTCGGTCAGCGTTCCCAGCGAGGCGATTGCGACCTTCAGGTACTCCACCGGCAGCGCCAGTGGGTGCCCGTGGAAGTTACCGCCGGAGAGCGCGGCGTCATCGTCAGCAAACACGAGCGGATTGTCGGTAGCGGCGTTGAGATCGACCTGGAGCGCCGTGTCAAGCGGCCGGAGCGCGTCGAGCACTGCGCCGATCACCGGCGGAACACAGCGCACCGAGTAGGGATCCTGAACGCGCCCGGTTGCCCGGTGCTGCGGGTCTAGCGAACCGAGAAGGTCGCGCATAGCCATTGCAATGCGCACCTGTCCATGGTGTGGCCGGGCCTCGTGCAAGCGAACGTCGAACGGCTCGCGCCGCGCCCCAAGCGCGAACGCCGAGAGCCCGGCCACGACCACCGCACTCCGTATCAGCCTGCGCGCGTCGGCTAACCCAAGTCCGGCGAGTGCGGCGATGACCGCCGTGCCGTTGATGATCGCCAGCGCCTCTTTGGACTCCAGTCGCAACGGCTCGATGCCGGCCCCGGCAAGCGCATCGGAAGCCGGCATGGACTCGCCGTCGGGACCAATGACAACGCCCTCGCCGGTCAGGACAACTCCCAGGTGCGCCAGCGGGGCGAGATCGCCGCTAGCGCCGAGCGATCCCTGCGAGGGGATCAATGGTGTGACACCTGCATTGAGCAGTGCCAACAACGTCTCAATGACAGTCTCCCGGACGCCGGAGTGACCTCGCGCGAGCGAGTTCGCGCGAATCAGCATCGTTGCTCGCACGACATCCACAGGCAGCGGCTTGCCCGCGCCAGCGGCATGGCTACGCAGCAGATTGTGTTGCAACGCTCGCAATTCTGAGTCTGGAATCGCGCGGTTGCTCAGCGCACCAAGGCCGGTATTGACGCCATAGGTCGGGACGCCCGCCGCTGCGATGCGGTCGACTGCCGCGCGCGACGCTTCAATGGCCGGGATCGCCGCCGGAGCGAGCCGGACGGCCGCGCCCCGCCGCGCAATGGCCTCCAACGTCTGCAGCGTTAGATTGCGGCCGTCGATGCTTGCTTCAGCCTGTGGTGGCTCCACACTCACCGTCGCTTTCTGTCGCTGGCCGGCTCACCGCTCACTCGGGTCGCCTTGCCGTGACATGCAGTCCTGACGCGAACACAGCGCCACTGTAGAGCCGGTCTTCGACATAGGCCCCGCGCCAGGTGGCGATGAAAGCGGCCCGGCAGAAGAGGTTGACAACCGGCAGCGGCACAATCCCTACCCCACCCCGGTTGCGCTCGCGCTGCCAGTAGTCGAGGATGTCGTGAATCTGCCCGATCAGATGAAACGAGTGCGCCGTCTGGACATTCTCATACCCGGCATACCAGACCAGGCCAAGCACATCGCTCTCCTGGAAGCGCTGGATATGCCCAACGTGATCGTGCTTCCAGCCATGAATCGGGATTGGACGGTCATTCTTCAACAAGCTGTAAAGCGTGCGTGGTTGCGCTTCCAGCGGGACGAAGAAATGCAGCACGCCGCCCGGCCGCAGCACGCGCAAGCACTCGGTCAACATCCGGTCCGGGTTCGGGACATGTTCGAGCAGATCGAAGAAGACGACTGAATCGAACGAGCGGCTATCGAACGGAATGTTCTCGACGTCGAACTCGCTGTACCACGGTCCACCGCCGAGCCGGATCGCCTCTTCAACGGCCCGGGCTGAGAGATCTCCAGCGACGATCCGCCAGCCGGGTCGATAGCGCGCGATGGCCCGTGCATAGCGGCCTGCCCCAGCGCCCGGCGCGAGCAATGATTGCTGGCCACCGCCAACCGCCGCGAGCGCCCGTTTCAACCTGAGCGCCGCCAGACTCCGGTCGGTGAGAAATACTTCGTCGCGCCCCTGGATCTTGACCGGGTCGTCGATGTCGTAGCCCGGCTCGGCTGGCTGGCGCGCGCTCACGGCCTAGCGCCTGCCTGCAACCAGGGCAGCTTCAAGCAAATCTAGCGTCTCAATCGTCCAATGTGGCTCGATGCCGGTTGCGGCGATGTCTTCGACCGACGAGATGCCGGTCGTCACCAACACAGTCCGGCAGCCGGCACGCTCTCCAGCGAGGATATCCGTATCGAGCCGATCCCCAAGCATGACCGTGCGCTCCGCCGTCGTCCCGAGCTGGGCTAGCGAGCGCTCGACCATGACCGGGCTAGGCTTCCCAACAACGACTGGATCCTTGCCGCCGGAAGCTACCAGCGCAGCCACAAGCGAGCCAGCGCCGGGCACAAGCCCCTCGGGCGTCGGGAAAGTCGTGTCGGCGTTCGTCGCGACATAGTCAGCGCCACCCCGAATCGCCAGGCAGGCAACGCGCAACGTCTCATAGACAAGCTCAAAGTCCGCGCCGGAGACGACGAGCTCGGCGTCCGCGCCGGCCTCGACGAAGTAACCATCGCCGTAGACGGCCTCGCGCAGCGCCGCCATGCCAACGACATAGACACTGGTGCCGCGGTCGTAGTTGGCCCGCAGGTAGTCGCCGGTCGCCAACGCCGAGGTGAAAACCTGGTCAGGTCGAATCGGAATGCCCATGCCGTCGAGCTTCGTAACGTAATCGTCCGGCGTCTGCGTCGCGTTGTTCGTCGCCATCATGAAGGGGATTCCGAGGCGGTCGAGCGTGGCGAGAAATGGTTGCGCTTCGGGGATCGCCTGCGCCCCACGGTAGAGCACCCCGTCCATATCGATGATGAATGCGTCGACCGCTGCAATCCACTCCGGCGCTCCTGCAACTGCCACATGTGCTCCTACCGCTACCCGCGACCATACGTCGGAATGCACTTTAGCAAAGCCAGCGGCTGCCCGGTCCGCTGCTATACTGCCGCGCTAGCAACATGATGGAACAACGAGGAGAGGATAGACGATGAGCCACCCCGTCCTACAACACATCGACCAGGACGAAACGATCGCATTGCTCCAGGATCTCGTGCGCGACCCCGAGTCGGTCAACCCGCCCGGAGACGTCCGGCGTTCAGTGAGTGTGGCTCAGGCAAAGCTGGAGGCCGAGGGCTTCGAGTGCGAGACGATCGGCGATCTCGACCACGTCCCGAACCTCGTTGCCCGCTACCGCTTCGGCGACGGCCCTTCGGTGCTCTAC
>JAUIIK010000093.1 GCA_030431755.1 Chloroflexia bacterium | reverse complement strand
TGAGCATCCCTATCCGGCTGGACCGGACGATTGCGAGGCTGCCGCGCTCTGGCTGGTCGAGCACGCGCAGTCGGAGTTCGGAACCGACCGGCTGATCATTGGCGGCGAGTCCGCTGGTGCGCATCTCTCAGCCGTCACGCTGCTGCGGCTGCGCGACCGCCACGGGCTCACCCCACTCCGGGGAGCGAATCTGGTCTACGGCGCCTACGATCTAACAATGACGCCGAGCTGCGCCAACTGGGGCGAGCGCAACCTGGTCCTCTCGACACCGATCGTCGAGTGGTTCCTCGGCCACTTCGTCCCTGCCGAGAAGCGTCGCGACCCGGACGTCTCGCCGCTTTTCGCCGATCTGAGCGACATGCCGCCAGCGCTCTTCAGTGTCGGTACGCTCGACCCGATTCTCGACGACTCGCTCTTTATGGCGCCGCGCTGGGCTGCGGCGGGCAACGATGCCGATCTGGCGATCTATCCCGGCGGCGTCCATGGTTTCAATCTGATGCCAACAGCGCTCGACATAATCCATCAGTTCAACGAACGCGTCGATGGCTTCTTCGCTAATGCGCTTGGCGGGTGAACCGGCGGACCATCGAGGTCCCGGGCGTCTTCAACTTCCGTGATATTGGCGGCTATCCGACCAGGGATGGCCGCCAAACACGCTGGCAGTGTCTCTACCGTTCGGGGGACCTGCATCGCATCAGCGGTGCAGGCATGGAACAGCTTGAGAACGACATCGGGTTGAAGACGGTCGTCGATCTGCGGTGGCCCGGCGATCTCGCGCGCTCCGGGACGCTCGGCCTTTTGGAGGACTCAGATATCACCCGCCGTCACATCCCGTTCGGTAACGCCGAGCGACTGACAGGTGTGCCCGATCTGCCTGTCGGACTGGCCTACCTGCCACTCGTCGAGCGCTCTGGAGGCGACGCGGTCCGAATCGTCAAGGCGATTGTGTCGGACGGCGGGCTGCCGGCTGTGGTCCACTGTTCGGCTGGCAAGGATCGCACTGGCCTCGTGATCGCGCTGTTGCTTGCTCTGCTGGGTGTTGATGACGAGACGATCATTGCGGACTATTCGTTGACGGCCGAGCACATGCTGGACTGGATCGCATTTCTCATCGAACGCGGCGAGCTGCCGCCGACCCCCAATGACGAACCCCACCCGGCTGACGCCATCGCCCCCGAGGCGATTCTTGCCATGCTCGCTGCCGTGCGCTCCACCCACGGTTCGATCGAGAGCTACTTTCGGGATCATGGTCTTTCAGCTCAGGATGTAGGACGCACAAAGCACACTCTGTTGGAGTGACACGAAATGACAGCGAGCCGGTAGCGCAATGGGAACCGGCGCCGTTCACCAGCACGACTCGTCCCCCACTGAATTACGAGCCGTCGTGCTCCAGCAACACGACGACGTTGCCTTTCTTGTGGCCGGTGTCGGCGTAGCGGTGGGCGGCGGGTAACTCCTCGAATGGGTAGCTGCGGTCGATGACGGCCTTGAACTCGCCGGCGTCGTAGAGGCGGCGGAGGAAGACGAGGTCTTCGTGGCTGGTGTTGGCGATCGTGGCGGCGATCTTCTTATTGCTGCCGACCGAGTGGCGCAGCATCTGGAGGATAGTGGCCGCTCCGATGACGTTGGCGAGGTAGATGCCGTTCTCCTTCAACACGCCCATGCCGCCTGACATCGAGCTCTTGCCGACCGTCTCGAAGATGATGTCGTACTGCCGGTCTCCCTTCGTGAAGTCGGTCGTCGTGTAGTCGATGACCCGGTCCGCGCCGAGGGACTTCACCAGCTCGATGTTGGCGGTGCTGCAGACACCGGTGACGTCGGCGCCGAAATGTTTCGCTAGCTGGACAGCCGCAGTGCCGACCCCGCCGGACGCGCCGTAGATCAGGATGTCCTGCCCCGGCTGGATATTGCCCTTGTCGCGCAGGAAGAAGAGTGCGGTGTGAGCGCCAAACGGGATTGCCGCCGCATCTTCGTAGCTCATGCCCTCCGACATCGTCGCGATTGCCGATTCCTCGGGCAGGGCAATGTATTCAGCGTAGGCCCCGAACTGGCCACCGGTCGAGCCGAAGACGCGGTCGCCGGGTTTGTAGCTCGTGACCTCGCTGCCTGTCGCTTCAACCTCGCCGGCGAAGTTATTGCCGAGAATGCGGATCTTCGGTTTCCGTAGCCCGAAGCCGATCCGGGCCGGAATCCAGAACAGCTTCGGGAAATTCGATCCGCGTACCCGGTAGTCGGCCGCGGCGACCTGTGTCGCAAGGATCTTGACCAGAATCTCGTCTGGGCTAGGCGCAGGTTTCGCGACCTCGTCGATGTGCAGGACCTCCGGTGGACCATACTCGTCGATGACCATCGCTCTCATGACGCGCTCCTTTGGTCCTTAGTCGTGTCTGCGTGTCTGGTGCAGTTACTATAGACGACACCTGACGATTGCGATGCTGTCCGCGACCTCGATCGAACACGCCCGTGGAGCTGGCCTTTCATCTATCACCCCTGCCACGCTCGAGCTGAGGTCGCAGCCGTTCTATCCACTGAATCGCGGTAGACTGGATGCCGTCAACCTGAGTACCAATGCAAGGTAGCTGCAATGTCAACGTTGATGGTGGACTACATCATTTCGCTCGACGGATACGGAGCAGCTGAAGGCTGGCCCGGTTTCTGGGGTATGGAAGGTCCCGAGTACCTTGCCTGGCTCGCGCAGGACGGTCAGGAGGAACCCATTCACCTCATGGGCGCGACCACCTATCGGCTCATGGAGGGATTCGCGAGCCAAGCGGACGACCCTGGATCACAGGCGTTGAACGCAGCGCGCAAGGTGGTGTTCTCCTCCACACTCAGCGAGCCGCTGTCGTGGGCCAACTCAGAGCTGGTCAACGACGACGCGGTCGCCGTCGTTCGCGAGATGAAGAAGCGCGAGTCGCGGGAGCTGCGTACCCTCGGCAGCCTCAGCCTGAGCCGGTCGCTCATTGCAGCCGGGTTGGTGGATCGATTTCGTGTGGTCGTGTTCCCGGTGATCACTGGTGTCACCGGCAGCGGGCGCATCTTCGATGGCTATCCGGACCTCTCACTCGAACTTGTGGAGAGCCGCACTTTCGATGGTCAGATCCAGTTGCTCGAATACATCCCCACCGTGCTTGACGGTCCTCCCGGAAGTTGATGGCTGAGCGTGACACGGCGCTGTTAGGGCAGTGCCGGCACTGACGGGACCGAATTCCCCGGTGCCTAGATAACCATTGCTGCCCTGACGTTGCGGGTATGGGCGCGAGAGGCGCTGGTCGGGTCGCTAGTGTCATTGATCCTGCCGGCCGCCATGACAAAGCACGGGCGTCCTGTACTTAATGAGACATTCGGAGAGAGAGCATGGGGTGAATACTGGACTCAAACAGGCCATCTATGACCATATCGACGCGAACATCGATGACCACGTTGAGCGGTTGCGGAGCTGGATCGCTCAGCCGTCGATCTCGAACACCGGCGAGGGGATCCAGGAGTGCGCCGAGCTAACGGCATCGTTCTTCCGCGAGCTGGGCTGCCAGACGGTTGAGATCGACCCGATCGGCGAGACACGCTGGGGCACGGTCGCCAACCCGGTCGTCTTCGGTCACTACGACGCCGGGGCCGAGAAGACGCTGCTGCTCTACTTCATGTATGACACGATGCCGACCGGTGACCCGGAGCGCTGGGTGCGACCGCCGCACGCCGGAGAGATCATTGAGCAGGAGCCCTTCAAGGCTGTCATGATCGGCCGGGGCACGATCAACTCCAAGGGCCCGCAGATGGCGCTGCTCAATGCCCTGATGTCGATCAAGGCCGTTGCCGGGGAGCTGCCGGTCAACCTGATGCTGATCGCCGAGGGTGACGAGGAGCGGATGAGCATCGGGCTGCACGAGTTCATCCACCGCAACGCCGAGCGGCTGAGCCAGGCCGACGCGATGCTCGGCTTCGGCTGGCAGGATCAGAATGGCATCGCCAAGCCAATGTCTGGCTCCGAAGGCTGCCTCTACTTCGAGCTGACGACCAGCGGCGAGTCGTGGGGACGAGGACCCGGACGATCGAATATCCACGGCATTTACAAGCGCACCGTCGACAGCGTCACCTGGCGGCACATCGAGATGCTCAACACGCTGACCCGCGACAACGGCAACACCATCCTCATCGACGGCTGGGATGACGGCAAGCAGCCGCCGACCGCCGCCGACCAGCGGATGCTCGACGCGATGGTCGAGGATGTCGACCTGGAGGCGACGGCGAAGCTGCTCGGCATCGGCGGGTTCATCCCCGGCAAGTCGCTCCGCGAGCTGCTGGAGGATTCGATCTTCGGCTCCAGCCTGAACATGGACGGTATCTGGGGCGGTCTGACGACGCCCGGCACGGCCGGCTCGATCATGCCCAACAGTGTCAGCAGCAAGCACAACTGCCGCTACGTGCCGGATCAGGACGGGCAGGCTCTGTTGGCGAAAGTCCGGGCTCACCTCGATAGCCACGGCTACGAGGATGTCCAGATCAATGTCATCGGCGATGTGCCCTGGGTCGTCGCCAACTACGAGACCGACATCATGCGGGCCGTCTTCGGGATGTATGAGGAGTTCGGCGTCGACTACCGGCTGGTGCCCGGCACCGGGGCTGGCGGGCTTGGACCCTACTGGCCGGCCTACCTCTTCAACCGCGACCCGCTACAACTCCCGTTGGCGCTCGGCGCGTTGGGCCACGGCGGCCGCGCCCACAGCTATGACGAGTACTACGTCATCGAAGGCAACGACCGTGTCTACGGCCTCGCCGGCGCAGAGCAGGGCTACGTCGCCACGATCTACAACTTCGTCGAGGATGCTGAGTAGAGGCGTGGTGGGCGGGTTCAAACGGCTCTGGGCGATTTCGTGTTGACGGAGACGATCAAGGGTTAGCGGCTCGCAGCACGATCCATGTGTGACTACGACACATGCTACAAGAAACACCAGGAGTCCCCATCTGGTCATCCTGAGCGCAGGCCTTGCGGAGTGAAGGATCTAGCCGCAAGCGAGCCACAGGAGCGCGTTGCAAGGTCTCTCCCATCGCCGAGTCTCATTCGGGATGCCGAACGGCTTGCCGACGAGTATCTTGGCTAGTTTACCGGCACTTGCAGAGTGAGTCTGTTCGCCGTTTCGGAGATTCCGATACCCGCTGGTCTCAACCACTACAATTGCGACAGTAGTTCGAGGGAGAGAACACCATGAGCGCCGGACTGAATCTCAACACGCTGTTTCGCAAGGGCATCCTGCTGGCCGTCGGCAATCCGGCGATCGAGTCGGCCGTCGACAAGTACGGCATGCAGCTGGGCGCGGCGCGCTTCGTCGCCGGCGAGAATATCGACGAAGCCATCGTCAACCTCAAACGGCTTGAGGACGAGGGCTTCAAGACGAACACGACGCTGCTTGGCGAGGGTATTGCCGATGAAGCCGAAGCAATGGCCGTTGTCGGGGAGTACATCTACATCCTCGACCGGCTCCACGCCGCAGGGCTCAAGACCAATCTCTCCGTAAAGCTGACCCATCTCGGGCTCGATCTTGGGGAAGAGGTCGCCTACCGCAACGTTGAGCGCATCGTCGAACACGCCGCGACGCTCGGCGCCTTCGTCCGGATCGACATGGAGGAGTCGGCGCGCGTCGACGTGACGATCCTGATCTACCGCAACCTCCGCACCTCCGGCCACGACAACGTCGGCACGGTCCTCCAGAGCTACCTCTATCGGACCGAACGCGACATGAAGATGCTGATGGAGTACCAGCCCGATCTGCGTATCGTAAAGGGCGCTTACCTCGAGCCGGCCGAGATCGCCTACCCCGACAAGCGCGAGGTCGATGTCGCCTATCTCCGGGCGGTGAAGTACTCGCTGGCTCACGGCGGCTATACGGCTGTCGCGACCCACGACGACCGCATCATCGACTACGTCATCGAGTTCACGACTCGTAACGACATCAGCCAGGACAGGTTCGAGTTCCAGATGCTCTACGGCATCCGCACCGACCTCCAGCGCGATCTGCTGAGCCGCGGCTACAAGGTCCTGATCGCGACCCCCTTTGGCCCCGACTGGTACCCCTACCTGATGCGCCGCATGGCCGAGCGCCCCGCCAACCTCTTGTTCGTGGCGCGCCAGATGCTGCCGGGCGCGTAGAGGGATCCCCTCAAGGTGATAGTACGTCAATTTGAGAGTATAGAACAGGTGTTCTATACTCTTGGGTGATGGTACATGTCGCCATTACTAGTCAATTTGTTAACTATCGGTGGCTAGGGCTACTATGGCTTTAGAAAGGCAATGCCGACTGGAAGGCAACTGGCAAGGAACCCAACAAATGGTATTCTCGTTGCGCAGGGTGTACGTACACTCGTATACTGGTACTCATCGCGTCAGCGACACTTCAAGGGGGAGATCACTGTGAGTCGCACTAAGTATTCACGTGAAGAGATCCACGATGCCGAGAGAGCCGTGTTGGATGCTGTCAGTAGCAAGGACAGAGCGTATGGAATAGAAGACATTATCCAACTTCTTGAGGATGCGAATTTGCCGCCTGAGGTAGTAGCCATTGCGATTCGCTATCTTGCAGATAGGTACGAGCTAGCATTTACACCTGACTGGAAAGCATTTATCGTTGGAAAGTCCACAGAAGAGTAGCCTAATTCGGTTCGACCGTCGTCACCCGTTCGATCGAACTGAAGATCAACGTGAGCCGGGTCAGCGTGATCGAGATAGAGTGCTGTACTCCTCGGCTTTTCGGCGCCTTGCAGGAATTACGCAGGTCGCTGCTGCTGCTGAAGTGCGGCTCATCCATAATCGATTAACTCATAGCTTGGAAGTTGCTCAGATTGGCCGGCGTTTGTCCGAGAACCTTCTATTGGTGGCTGACGAAGAGGGTTGGGAACCATTAAATCTGGACCCAGACATAGTAGAAACCGCCTGTCTTGCACACGATCTCGGGCACCCTCCGTTTGGCCATGTCGCGGAACAGGAACTTGACAATCTAGTTTTGGATCGAGAAGACAGGTCCGACGCGCCTGGAGGGTTCGGGGGAAACGCCCAGTCGTTCCGTATTGTGAATAAGTTGTCGGTTCGACACGATCAGTTTCCGGGTCTCAACCTAACCCGTGCTTCGCTAAACGCTATCCTGAAGTATCCATGGCCACGTAGGGACGGCGAAAGATACTCGAAGTGGGGGACCTATGTGTCGGAAAGAGCCGATTTTGATTGGGCCCGCCAACTTTCACCGTTGCACGGTGATGAGCTAGCACTTGAGGCGCAACTGATGGACTGGGCTGATGATGTCGCTTATGCCGTGCACGATCTAGAGGATTTCTTCCGGGCAGGGCTTTTGCCTTTGGACCGGTTAGTAGAGATGGGCAGTGAGTCAGAGCGATTTTGGGCAGATTTCGTTAGCCGAGAAGGAGATCGTATATCAGTAAGTCAAGCTGAAGCGCGTAAGCTGTTTGAGTCTCTGATGGCCTTAGTGCAAAGAGTGACCGGACTTGAACAGCCGTTTCAAGGGCTAGTAGATGATCGCGCCAAGCTGCGATCACTTACTTCAACTCTCATTATGCGCTACATAAGGCAAGCTGTAGCTATCGATCGTGATAAATCGTCTGAAGATGAGTTAGTGTTGTCGATTGATCAAGCCATGAACACCGAAGTACAGATATTGAAGGGATTCACCTGGTATTACGTAATTAATCGTCCATCGCTTGCTACTCAACAGTATGGTCAGCGTAAGGTAGTGAGAGATCTGTTCGATATGCTATTCGATGCAGCAGCATCGAATGAAAGCGATGATGAATGGATTCTTTCGCCTGGGTGTAGAGAGCAATTGCACAGTCTTGACGATGAACTCGGTGAGCGACCAGAGCGTGACGTGGCTCGCATCGTTACAGACGAAATCTGTTCACTCACCGAGTCGCAGTGTTTGGCGCTTCATAATCGGCTTGCAGGTACCGAACCGGGCCATCTCACTTCGCCGATCTAGTGAATTCGTAAAATATGGAAACCTCTCGCGTTGAAATCTACAGCTATGACCTGACCTACGCCTTCGGGACGTATGTGATGTCCGGGGGGCAGGTTGTGGAGTCACTGGCGAGCACGGTGGTGCGGTTGGTGACGGATGAGGGGGGCGAGGGGTGGGGCGAGGTCTGCCCGCTCGGACCGCTCTATCTGGAGTCGCACGCTGGCGGGGCGCGGGCGGCGCTGGAGCTGCTTGCGCCAGCGCTGGTTGGGCTGGACCCGACCAACATCGCGGCGGTCAACGCGGCGATGGATCGGACGCTGAAGGGTCATCGCTACGCGAAAAGTCCGGTTGACATGGCCTGTTGGGACATTCTCGGGAAGGTCGCGGGGCAGCCGGTTGCGACGTTGCTTGGTGGCCGGTTGCAGGAGAGTTTCCCGCTGTACAAGGCCGTGCCGCTCGGGCCGCCGGAGCAGATGGCCAAGTATGTCCGGGAACGGAAGGCCGAGGGCATCCGCAGCTTCCAGGTCAAGATCGGGGCCGATCCCTACGAGGATGCCGAGCGGGTGCGCGCTGTCGCGGCCGTCACCGATGCCGGCGACAAGTTGATCTGCGACGCCAACGGTGGCTACCGGCTGCAGGATGCAGTCATCGCCGGACGGCTGCTGGAGCCGCTGGAGCGCGTCTACTACGAGCAGCCCTGCGCAACGCTGGAGGAGTGCCTCTACGTCCGGCAGCACACGACGCTGCCGATGATCCTCGACGAGGTCATCACCGATACACAGTCGCTGCTGCGTGCCTGGCAGGCCGGCGGGATGGAAGCGCTGAATCTCAAGATCTCCAAGTTCGGCGGTCTGACCGGCGCGAAGTTCATCCGCGATCTGGCCGAGCGACTGGGCTTGCGGGTGACGCTCGAGGATTCATGGGGTGGCGATCTCGTCTCGGCGGCCGCCAGCCACTTGGCGGCAAGCACCTCCGCGCAAACGCTCTTCACCGTCTCCTTCATGAACGACTGGACCAACGAGCACATCGCCGGCTACCAGCCGCGCTCGCGGGATGGCGTCGGCGCGGCTCCCACGGCTCCCGGCCTCGGCGTCGAGGTCGACTGGAAGATGCTCGGCGAACCGTTGTTTGTCGTTGGCTAAGACGGAATGGGTTAGCGGCTCTCAGCCTCGCGTGCAACGCTGGCAGCCGTGAGACACCCCTGGATGGCCAAGGGCGCTGGGCCGTGCAGGAGTTCCTTCAGCACTGCCCCGATGAGATTCGCGACGAAGCAACCGATGCCGAGGGACGCGCCATAACCGGCGAGGTGGGCGAGGTCGGTATCTCGCTTGAGGACCGCCACGGTTGAGAGGATCAACCCAGCGCTCCAGCCAAACCAGCCGATGAGCGCGACGTTGCGTTGCCAGGGGCGTGTGAGATTCAATGCCCGGCCCGTTACCTCGCTGCCGATGATCGGCGCGAGGCCCTGGATAGCGGCCAGTGCGAGTCCGCCGATTGCCAGCCAGCCGGCTGCGATCCAGTACGGTGAGACGAGCGGTTCGTTCCGGAGCAGTCCGGTGGCGACAAGCCCGGCAGCGGCGAGTCCAGCGACACTTGACGTGAGGACGAAGAGCATCTGCGGACCGAACTGAGGCCACATGCGTGGCAGGTAAATGCGTACCAGCTGTGCCACGAACAGAAGCTCGCCAACGACGATGGCGCTCGCTCCGGTGGCCACCCAGGGCCGTCCAACGGTGAAGAGGAGCGCTCCAGCCACCAGCCAGGCCCCGGAGGCGGTTAGCGTCAATTCGATGTACGCGATCCTGCGCCAGGGCAGCACGTCGCTTCCGGAGAGCTTTGGCGCCATGTGGAGCGCGACGCCGTTCACCATGATCAGCATCCAACCGGCCAGCATCAGCACCGCATGGGCCGACAGCACCTGCAACGTCACGTTGCCGAGGAACCAGGTGCCCTTGCTACCGGCGAGGAGGAACCCGAGCAGCACGCCAGCCGACAGCCCGACAAGTGAAACGGCGGTATGCCAGGCGGTGATGTCGAGCCGGGGCGTCTGCCGGAGTGCGCGTGCCACGAGATAGACGTAGACGCTTAGCCCACCGGCCAGCAGCATGCCGCCGGTTGCCAGCACTGGGTGCCAGGATTGATAGAAGCCGTAGAGGAAGACCGTGATGCCACTGAGGTGCAGCCAGAACATGATGGGCGCGGCGCGCCGAGCGTTGAGCGGTACGTCGAGCGCACACGGGAGCACCTGGAAGGTCGCGGCGATCATTGCCGCCGCAATGATCCCGAGCGTGTTGAGATGGACGAACGCGAGCAGGCCTCGGTCGTAGAAGCTCCCGGTCAGGAGTGGTAATGCGCGTGGCGCCAACAACCCAACGGCCGCCAACGAGGTGACTGTGACCACAAGGAATCTCGCGGCTGGATGGCCGCCCATGATCTGTCGCTGCATGATGTTGACCATGCCGACTATCCGACTTCTAGCGATAACGGAGCCGTTATTGTCCCTGCCGACGCCGCCAGATCGGCGAGCGAGTAGCGTTCGAGCTCCGCGAGCAGCGCTCGTTGAGCCACGAGCCAGGCCTCGTGCATGGCACACGGCTTGCTGCCGTCGCAGGCCCGGCTCTCCATGATGCACTGCGTTACGAGGAAGGGCCCTTCGACCGTCTCGACGACATCACGCAAACTGACACAGGCCGCGTCTCTCGCCAACCTCGTGCCGCCATCGCGGCCAGCCTTGCTCTCCACGAGGCCGGCGCGCGACAGGTCGGCCAGAATGCGGGCAAGCAGCCGCTGGGGGATCGCTGTTTCTGATGAGATTGCGCCAGCGGACAAGCGCTCTGGATGGCCGGCAAGATAGACCAGTGCCCGGATCGCGTAGCGCCCTTCGCTGCTCAGTTCGAGTCGCATGGTCTGCCGCCTCTTCCGCCGTCAGGCATGTGTTGTGTTCCCTGCCAGTGAGGCGATTATACTATTACTAATATCGTAATAGTATCCGGGGCAAACCTCGCCGTGGGGCACGAAGGAGGGAAGGCGGATGGGCGTGAGAAACAAGTCGCAGGATCTTGAGCCAGAGGCAACAGATCTTGTTGAGTTGGTCGCGCAAGCTCAGGGCCAGCGCATAGTCTGGACTGCAAAGAGCCAGGACCTCAATGTGAACCTGATCGTGCTGAACCCGGGAGAGCAGATCGAGGAGCATTGCAATGACGAGGTAGATGTCTTGATCGTCGGTGTCGATGGAGCTGGCGAGTTCGTGGTTGACGGTAGCTCCAGCCGGGTCACGCCCAACACAGCGCTCATCCTGCCTCGTGGGTCTGCCCGAAGCGTCCGACCTCTTGGGGCACCCTTCGCATATCTCACCTGCCACCGGCAGCGCAAACAACTCTGGCCGAAGTCCGAGGGCCGGCGAAACCACACAGGAGAATCCGAGAGCGACTGATGCAGACCGGCGAACGCGCCATCTGGCAGCCGTTCGTGCGCGCTGCGATAGCTATCAGCCTGGTCGCCGGGTTCGGGGCCGGGACGCTGCTGTTCGCCAGTCTATTGTTCGATATTGGAGACGGGCTCTGGTGGCCGGCGGTAGCCCAGGCGCACGGCCACGCCCAGCTCTTCGGCTGGGCCGGTTTGATGGTGCTTGGGATCGCGCTCCACTTCTTCCCACGGCTCGCCAGCGCGCCGGCTGTTCCGGCAGGCCTGGCGCGGGCGGCGTTCTGGATGCTCCTGAGCGGTCTGCTGCTCCGCATCGTCTCGCGGTCGGTGATGAGCGTCTCGGATCCGTCTATGGTGGGGCGAGCCGCGGATTTCGCCTGGATCGTCGGCGTCAGCAGCGAACTCGCCGGTACCTTGCTGGTGGTTGCCGGGCTGGGCAGGTCGATGGTGGGACGCCGCGCGTTACCCGGAAACCTGGCCGTGCGGTTGCTTCTGCCACTCTTCGCCGTCAGCTTCCTGAGCCTGTTGGCTGTTCTGAGCGCTGCGCTACTGCTCGGGCTGTCGCGGCTTCCGGGCGGTGAACTGCCGATCAGCCACACGACCTCCGATGACCTGAATACCCTGATGCTCTACGGCTTCCTGACCCCGATTAGCGTTGCCATGTCCGCCCGGCTGTTTCCGCTCTATGTCCGCACTGGCACACCGCTGCTGCGCCTGCTGCTGATAGGTCTACTGCTGCTCATCGTGGGCTGTGGCCTGCGCGTGCTCGGTGTTTGGGCCGGTGGTGATAGCGTAGAGACCGCGGGGCGGCTTCTGATCCCGGCAGCGATCGGCTGCTTTGTCATTGGCACGCGCGTGCTCGGCCCGCGGCGGGCGCTGCCGCGCCGGCCAATGCGCCTGTGGCAGGATGCGACAGGACTGCACGCGCTCTCGGCGTACATCTGGCTTGTTGGCGCAGCGGTTGTTCAGAGCCCTGGCCTGTGCTGGCTGGACGCCGAGATGCACCTACTTGGCATGGGCTTTATCACCATGCTGATCTTCGGTATGGGAGTTCATCTGATCCCCGGCTTTGGCCGTGAGACAATGTGCAGCCCACGCTATCTCTGGGCAACTCTGATTCTCGGCAATATTGCAACGGTCTGTCGCGTAATTTTGGCCATTCCAGACCTGCGCTTAGACTCAGCGCTGGAGCACACTATCGGCGCCTCAGCGGGCACCTTCGGACTCAGTGCCCTGGTGCTCTTCGCGATCAATGTCAGCAGCGTCTTGCTGCAGAGCACCAGAAAGCTACAAGGGCGTTAGAATGCTCTATGTCTCGGCAATCGGAAGAACTCGGGATCGGAAACACGTCCAGTGGGCGATGGATTGACCGTGGTGTAGCGATAGGTGCTCGTCATTGTCGGTACTGGCGCGCCACGGTGGACGTTCGGGGAGGTAATGCGCATGTTGAGTTCCAGGTGGCTACGCGTCGTGGGGGCGCTGGTCGCGTCATTGACTGTGCTGGCGGTTTTCCTGACCGCTACCGCGCACGAACCCGCGCCGGGTCCGTTCGCCGACACTTGGGCGCGGACGGATCTCCCGGTGCAGGCCGGCCAGGAAAACCGCACCTGGATCTGGGCGCCGGAAGCGTTCACGGATCTGTTGCAGGAGCCCTACAGCGAGTCGCCCGGTGGCATGCGGGATGTGCAGTATTTCGACAAGTCGCGGATGGAGATCACCGACCCGGCTGCCGATCCGAACACCCCCTGGTATGTGACCAACGGGTTGCTGGTGCTCGAGATGATCGAAGGCTACGTCCAGACCGGCAATAGTGAGAGTTTCCCGCATCCCGCGTCAGTGTTGCCTATTGCCGGCGACCTTGATGGCGGCGCGAATGCGCCAAGCTATGCCGGTGTTGCCGACTTCATGGAGCTGGCTCCGGCTGAAGAGGGCGCGTTAGTCATCCGCCGCTGGAATCCGGATGGCAGCTTCACTGACGATCCCGCGCTTGCCGCAGAGGGCGTTACCGAGGGGCCGAGCGCCGCTGAGTATGGCCGCGACCACCGGACAGCCTCGGTCTTCTGGGCGTTCATGACGTCGAGCGGGACGATCTGGGACGGCGAGGACTACGTCGTTGCCCAGCTCTTCGAGAATCCGTACTACGCCACCGGCTTGCCAATTGCGCCGCCCTTCTGGGCAACGGTTAACGTTGGCGGCACGCCGAAGGACGTGCTGATCCAGTGCTTCGAGCGGCGCTGTCTGACCTACACTCCGGACAACCCTCCCGGCTGGCAAGTCGAGGCCGGTAATGTCGGGTTGCACTACTACAACTGGCGCTATGCCGATGCCGGGGAGCCGACTCCGACCGCGACGTCACCTGCCGCGTCCGCCACCGCATCAGAGGAACCGACGTCCGCACCGACACAAACCGGCAGCGCAACGCCGGCCGCGCCGACCAGCACCGAAGAGGAACAGCCGGGCGCGACCCCCACACCCTCGGCCACCGCGCCGGTGATGACTTCTCCATCGGCAACGGAGGCGGAGCCGAGCGCTACGGCGACGAACACTGCGATCCCAACCAACACGGCCATCCCGACGATCGAGCCAACAGCCACAACCCAACCGACGCCGACAGCAACGACGGAGCCCGAGACAGGTCCCGTTGCGACCTGCCTCAATGCGGCCGAGTCCGCCTTCCTGACATTGATCAACGAGCACCGGGCGAACAACGGACGCGCGCCATTGTCGGTCAGTAGCGCGCTCAATGTCGCGGCCTACAACCACAGCCTGGATATGAGTGAGAATGGCTACTTCTCGCACATCTCCCAGAATGGCGATACACCGCCCGAACGGATGATCGCCGCCGGCTACACCGCCAGCCCGACGATGGGTGAGAACATCGCCCAGGGGCCGTCGACGGCGCAGGGCGCGTTCAACCTCTGGCTCAACTCGCCGGATCACAACGAGAACATGCTGAGCCCGAACTTTAGTGCCATTGGCATCGGCTATGTCAGCGATGGCGACTACTGGACGACGACGTTCGGCGGCGTCGCCGATGCGCCGCCCAGCTGTTGAGCGAGCGTTACCGCGTCAACGCGGCGCCTCGAGCGGGGTCAGGATGCCGTAGCGGTAACGGTAGTAGTTCCGGCCGGGGAAGTCACGCATGAGCGTCGGGATGCGCTCGTCGCCGCGGTCGACGGCGTAGATGACGTCATTGTCAAGGGTTGTCGAGTTCTCCAGAAAGAGCGGCGCGTAGGCCTGCCAGTTGGGGCGTGGGACGAAGACGACCGCGTTTTCGAGGTCCGCCGCCTGGATCGCTTCAAGGTCGTTGCGGTGGACTCCGTTCCAGTCCCGGTAGCGGTCAGCTTCGTCCGGCAGTGTCACCAGCAGGCTGTAGCTGAGCAGTCCGACGACGAGCGCCGGGACCATCAATCGCAGCGGCTGTAACGGCGCATACGTGCGCCGGAGCAGGTGGCCGATCTCGTCCCAGGCAATGAAGATGCCCCGCGCGCCAAGCAGCGACAGCGCGCTGATGATCTCGAAGTAGTAGCGCGGCCCGTACATCTTGCCGGGTGTCCAGTAGAGCATGTGGATGCCGATCAACCCGACGACCATCCCGGCTAGCATCAGATCCGCCGAGGACGCCCGGTCGACTTTGCCGCGCCGGATTCGCCAGAGCGCAACGGCCACCGCCAGCAGGACTGGCAGGAAGCTCAGGCGTCGCGGCCAGCCGAAGAGGACATCGGCCAGGGCCCGGAGGTTGGACCGCAGGTTGTCAACGGCATCGTCGAACGAGTGTCCGTTAATGCCGTAGTCGGGCCCGAAGCCGATCTTGTCATACTCCCACCACAGCTCGTAGGCGCTCCGCAGTGGGCTCCCCGCTGTCGCGTCGTTATAGGCGAGCAGGACGAGGACGAATGGCAGCGCGCCGACGGCTGCCAGCGCATAGCGCCGCCACAACGGTCGCCGAGCGATGAGATCGAATATCCCGACAATCACGAAGGGCAACGCGATGCCCACGGCTGTCAGCGGGCGTGTTAGCAAGAGCATTCCGCCGGCGACCCCCGCGCCAAGCGCGGCCAGTGGCATATCGCGCGAGCGCATGATGTCGAAAAGCAGCAGCGCTCCGAGCACCCAGCAGAGCGCGACGACGTGCGAGAGCAATGATCCAGATTGAATGATGAAGAACGGCGAGAGCGCCAGCAGTAGCGCGCCGAGCAGGGCCGTTCGCAGATCGTAGAAGCGTTTGCCGACGGCGACGAGCAGGCCGACAGCGACGGCCGCGGCCAGCGCGTTCACCAGCCATGGTTGGTCGAGCAGGATGCCGAACGACAGGACAGCCGGGTAGCCTGGCGGGTACTTCCCGAACCATTGGCCGTCCTGGACGATGACGAAGGACATGAAGAAGAACTCGCCATGCTCGGGGCCTGGCGCGATGAGCCGTCCTTCGGCAATCGTCTTGGCCTGGAAGAGGAAGGTGACCTCGTCCTCGGTGCGCGGCAGCCGGTCGAAGATCGACGCCGACGACCAAGCCGCGAGGCCGAAGCTGACCAGCATCAACGCGGCGGTCGCGACGAGGGTTATGTGTCGTTTGGCGAAGGGGACGAGTATCGCGGGACCTCCCTCACCCCCGACCCCTCTCCCAAATCTAGGAGAGGAGAGGAATCCAGGGAACGGGTGATAGGGCTAAGAGGATAGTAGTGGCGAACACCTCGCGAGTCATAGATCTGCCTACAACCTACAAACTACGTACTACAAACTCCCTCGGCTGCTTCCCTGTTACCCGTTCCCTACCACCTATTCCCTAATCCTTGTATGGATCAAACTCGTTCGCGCCGGCCATGACGACGATGAGCGGGGTGAGCCGGTGGGCGATCTCGATTGTGCCGAGCTGCTGGTCGAGAACGGCGTCCAGCCGGCGGTAGGCATGAGGTGACTCGTCGAGGCCACCACCGCGCAGGATCACGTTTTTCTCGGCCAGCCAGCCGTGCATCATCTCCGGTGACACGACGCCCGGCTTGATGACCTCGCCGGTCTTCCAGCGACGCTTGCCGGCGGCCTTCGTGCGCGACATTACGCGACCGGCGCCGTGGACCGTCGAGAACATCGCCCGTTCCTGCCGATCGCGGACTTCCGGCTCAGTGGATTCCACACCCCGCACGATGTAGGAGTCATCACCCATGCTGCCGCCGATGAACGAGGACTGACCCGGCCAGGCCGGTGTCGCGCCCTTGCGAATGACGATGTACGCCCGATCTCCGTGCTCCTCGCGCCAGGCGTAGTTGTGGTGGTTGTGGACCAATTCAAGTTCGTCGCCGCCGATCATCTCGACGACCTTGCGGGCGACCCATTCGCGGCCAGCATAGGCGTACTCGCCGGCCAGTTCCATCAACGCCCAATAGCGCTGGCCGAGGTCACTGTCGAGGTCGAGCAGCGCCTCGCGCTCTGGCACGCGCTTGCCCCACTGCTGACCCTGTTCGAGGGCCAGGAAGCCGGAGGCGACGGTGTGGCCGAAGCCGCGCGAGCCGAAGTGGACGCCGACCCAGACCGTGTCGTCTTCGTCGACAAAGATATCGACATAATGATTGCCGGAGCCGATGGTCCCAAGCTGCGCGCGGGCTTTGTCCTTGAGTCCGCTGCGGACATAGTGCGGCAACGCCTCCCATGCGTCGGACTCGAACAGCGAGTGGTCGTCCGGCGCGTCGGGCAGCGTGTTCTTGCGGCCAATGCCGAAGGAGAGCTGGCTCTGAATCTCGTCGGCGATGCCGGACAGGTTGCCGAGCTCGTCGCGCTGGAGGTTCGTCCGAATCGCGGCGTTGCCGCAGGCGATGTCGAAGCCAACGCCGGTGACCGAGACTTTGTCGGTGAACGCGGCGACGCCGCCGATCGGCATGATGTAGCCGAGGTGGCCATCGGCCATGAGCGCCGCACGCTCGGCCCGGCTGGCGACATCTTGGAGTTGCAGTAGCGTCTTGTCGTCGTGATCGCCAAAGATAATATCGGGCTGGCCCATACCGCCTCCTGCCTGATGTACCGCACGGTTCAACGCAATCGATAAGTGTATCAATCGCGAGTCAGTGCTTCGCCGGAGTATGAGGCGGCCTCGCTCGTGCGAGCGAGGCCGGTCGGTGGGAGGTGGAACTTAAGGGAGATAGGGGAAGGGACAAGGAGAGGTAAGAGTTGTTGCGCCGCCGTAGCTAGCGCTGGAGTCTGCGCCGAAGCGTTGCGAGCTTCAGGCGACCGCGGCCGGGCTGCTCGATCTCCTCGAACATCCACGCCTCGCGATTGATCTTGTCTGCCCAGCGGTTGCGCTCCGCCTGGACGAGCTCCGGGAACTGAATGCGGTCCATTGTCTGCCTCCATTGGCTTCTGCTGCCGGCGCTCCGTTGCGCCGCGCTCTTGACAATACCTATGGTAGGTGGCCGCGCCGCGACAGCCATCGTCAGAACTGCTCATTTGGCTGGGGTTCCACAGGTGCGTCGTGGGTGGGTAGTTCTGCGTAGCGAGGCTGGCCCGTGACGGCAATGAACCGTAGCGGTTCCTGCCCCGTAGAGACGTGCCGCTGGCGCGTCTTGGCTTCAGCAATGGTCACGCTCAGTGGAACCGGACATCCCCAAGTCATCCTGAATGAAGGCTCCGCGCAACTGAAGGATATACGGCGAGTAGGCCTGTCTTGCTGGGTGGAGAGACCGGCTTCGTGTGTTATCCCGCCCAGCTTTCGGTTCCAGCGCCCTGGCTAGATCCTGCGGCTCCGCAAAGCCTCCGCTCAGGATGACGTCGTTGGGTAATTTGGAGGCTCCAGGGAGAGTGGACTGCCCCAGCACAATGAGCCGCCGCCGCTACAAGTTGATGACAAGCGCTCGTTGCTACAGCACATGCCGGCACCACGGTGTAGGCGAGGAAGCAAAGAGGGCGACCAAGCGAGCCGCCCTCTGATTGGTTGCGAGTTGCGATCCCGCCCGCGTGCGGCGCGAGTCTCTACCCGTGGAGGCGGTAGAGATGGAAGAAGCCGGCGTCGATTGGGAGAATCTCAATGTCGGAGAAACCTGCCTGGCGGGCGTAGCTCCGCAACGTGGCCGGACGCATGACGGTGCCGGTGGCTGCTGTCGGGGTGTCGACCATGCCGACCGGCAGGCAGTGAAGGACACTGAAGCCGTAGAGCAGCCACTCGATGTCGTTCCCGGCCGGATCGAAGACCTCGCTGGTGCGCTCATCCATGATGATGACCGAACCGTCGTCGTGGGCCAGCCGCCGCATCGTGCTGATCGCGCCGACCGGGTCGCTCATGTCGTGGACACACTCGAAGGCTGTCACGAGGTCGTAGCGCCCTTCCAGATGCGGGTCGGCAGCGTCGCGGAGCTGGATGTTGACGCGGTCTTCCAGGCCATATTCGCGGACAAGCTGCTGGGCTTCCGTGACTGACGCCTCGTCCAAGTCGAAGCCGTCGACGTGGACGTTGGGATAGGCCCGTGCCATTCCGATGCTCGACCAGCCGAGGCCGCAGCCAACGTCGGCGATGCGGGCCGGCCGGCCATTGGAGAGCCGTTCGTGGATGTCGGGGATCGACGGCAGCCAGGACTGGCCCAGCTCATAGAGGAAGAGGTTGCGGTTCATGCCGGCCTGACCGCAGCGCATCGGCTGGCCGAAATCGTGGAACTCGACGCCGCCGCCGTTGCGGAACGCCTCAATGACCTGATCGATCGGCCGGACGGTTCCGGCGACGATGGCCGGCAGCGCGCCGAGGTAGTTCAGACTCTCGGTCTCAGTCAGCGGCTCGATATGGCCGTGCGGTAGGCGGAACCGGCGTTCGGTGGCGTCGGCATCCGGGTTGTCGACGGTCAGAATCCCGGCGACGGTCTGCTGCTCCAGCCACTCGCGGGCGTAGCGCTCGTCGGTGCTGGTCGCGCTGGAGAGCTGGGCGGAGGTCTTGGGCCGACCATTTGCGAGTGCTGAATAGTAGCCGAGCTCGACTCCCATGTAGATCGTAAAGATCTTCCAGACGCCGGCTGTGGCGTCGAGGAGCGTGTCGATGAACGCATCGCGTTCCTGTTCGACCTGTTCGAGCGTGGGCTGAGCGGTAGCCGTCATGGCGGCGGTCCTTTCCACGCGCCGGGCGTCGTGCCGCGTACGCGCTTGTGGCGATTG
>JAUIIK010000234.1 GCA_030431755.1 Chloroflexia bacterium | reverse complement strand
TCGTCGACGACACGCCGGAGGCTGTGACGCTCTCGGGCTTTGACCCGGTGCGGCGCGAGGTCGCGCGGCGGGCGTTGGCAAAGCTGATCCAGGACGGCCGGATTCACCCGGCTCGCATTGAGGAAATCGTCAACAAGACGCGTGTCGAGGTTGAGCAGATCATGCGGGAAGAGGGCGAGCGCGTAGCCTACGAGGCAAACGTGCAGGGCCTGCACCCGGACTTGATCAAGCTGCTCGGACGTCTGAAGTTCCGCACCAGCTACGGCCAGAATGTGCTGGGCCACTCGCTGGAGGTGTCGCTCATTGCGGCGGCGCTCGCGGCCGAGCTTGGCGCGGATGTCAATGTCGCCAAGACCGCAGGGCTGCTGCACGACATCGGCAAGGCGGTCGACCACGAGGTTGACGGCCCGCACGCCCTGATCGGCGCGGATATCGCCCGGCGGCTGGGCCGCTCGGCACGGATCGTCCACGCCATCGCCGCCCATCACGGCGAAGAGGAGCCGCAGACGGTCGAAGCCTTCATCGTTGCGACCGCTGACAGTATCAGTGGCGCGCGACCCGGCGCCCGGCGCGAGATGGTCGAGGCCTACATCAAGCGCCTCGAAGCGCTTGAGAGCGTCGCCTGTTCGTTCGATGGTGTCGAGAAGGCCTATGCGATCCAGGCGGGCCGCGAAGTGCGAATCATGGTCCAGCCGGACCAGATCGACGACATGGCCGCCAGCCGGCTCGCGCTCGATGTCACCAAGCGGATCGAGGACAATCTCGACTATCCGGGGCAGATCAAGATCACGGTTATCCGTGAGACGCGCGCGATCAACTACGCGCGGTAAATGGGGGAAGACGAAGCCGCGGCGATACCTGCCGCGGCTTCGTTGTGTCTGCTAGGCCCGCTTCGCTCTACACAAGTTGACCTTGCGAGCGCGGCGGTGGTAAGACTATCGCTGGTGCAAACGCGCTGCCGGCCGGCAGCGCGTCATGAGTGAATGGGGACCGATCATTTCGGGGGGAAATGATTCTGAGGACGTGCTGCGACGCTGGGAGTTGGCGGTCGCGTAACCTTTTGAGGCATGGCGTAGACGCGCAGCTCCAGTTGAAGCGCAGCAGGGTCCAGGTCCGAGGGGGAAGGGTAGTTAGGCCGCACGGTAGCGTATCGGCAATCCCGAGTTGATCGCACGATTTTGTAGAGCACTTGCGCATGGCGAAAGCATGCTAGCCACACATCAGTGTTGGAGGTTATTCACGTGGACCGGTTCTTCAGCAAACTAGACCTACGAGACATCAAGATCCAGCCCGAATCCAAGTTCCCGCCAACTGAAGAAGACTACGACGATAACGGCGTCGAGGAGTCCTGGGAAGAGGACGACTACCAGGAGATCGATGCAGCTGTTGCGACGGCTGAAGATGACCGTGTCGAAGACGAGCTCGAAGCGCCGGTAGAAGAAGAGCGCTCCGATGTGCTGAAAGTCTCGGCACGCTCACGCCCGAGCGCCGTCGCCGGCGCGATTGCCGGAGTTGTGCGCGAGAGTGGCCGGGCCGAGGTCCAGGCGATTGGCGCGGGCGCGACCAACCAGGCCGTCAAAGCGGTAGCGATCGCCCGCGACTATCTGCGTGAGACGGAGATTGAGGCGATCTGTCTGCCGGCCTTCATCGACGTGACGATCGACAACGAAGACCGCACCGCGATCAGGCTCATCGTCGAGCCGCGATAACCAATCTGTTGGGTATCGCAAGCCACGCTCAGGCGGATCTGCACACGCACAGCACGGCTTCCGATGGACTGGACTCCCCCGCAGCGCTTGTCGAGCTGGCAAGCGCGCGGGGGATTTCCGTTCTTGCGCTTGCCGATCACGACACGGTCAGCGGGGTGGCCGAGGCCCGCGCTGCTGGCCTGAAGCACCGCGTGACGGTGGTCCCGGCGCTGGAATTTTCCGTTCAGGCGCGACGCGGGCAGACGCATATCCTCGGATACGGGATCGACATCGTAGAACCGGGTCTGACGAGCGTCCTGGATACGCTCCGCATGGGCCGGGAAGAGCGTGGTGGGCGTATCATCGAACGCCTCGAACGCCTGGATATTCATCTCCCCGCAGATGCAGTCACCGCCGACCGCCAGGGCGGCTCGCCGGGCCGTCCGCATATCGCGCGGGCGCTTGTCGCGGCCGGCGCGGCCGAGTCGGTCGCTGACGCATTCGACCGCTATCTTGCGCCCGGCCGGCCGGCGTTCGTTCCGCGGCAGGTGCTCCCCGCAGAGCGCGCAATCGGCCTGATTCAGGCTGCCGGTGGAGTGGCTGTGTTGGCGCATCCGCTCAGCGTCTACGAGCTTGAGCAGACGCTGCCGCGTCTCGTCGCGGCCGGCCTTGCGGGGCTGGAGGCGTGGTACGGCCAATACGACGATGAGCAGCGAGAGTCGCTCGTCACCCTCGCCACGTCATACAATTTGTTGACGACCGGCGGCAGCGACTACCATGGCCGGCCGGAGTCGGGTAGCCGGCGCGTGCTCGGTTCGGTGCAATGGCCGCGGGCCGCTCTTGACGCGCTGATGGTGCGCCTCAAGTAAGATACGGTGCATGTCAGGCCAGGATTCGCGACCGATTCCGGCACGTAGTCAATCGGAGGTATTCGGGGAGCTTGCGCCGTGGCCGCCAGCGATCTGCCGAGATAGTTGAGACTCCCTGTGCAATGACTCATGTCGACTGAAAATCCGCGTCAAGTCGCCCGCTCCTCATCCGCGCGCATACTGCGGTATGTGGGGTTGCTGGTGGGCGTCTTCGCGGGCTGGCAGATCGGCGCGCGCATTGCCGGTGGCTCGAACTCCGGCGACTGGGGACCGATTGCCTTGCTGCTGGCGGCCGTGGGTGGCGGGTTGCTCTTCATCGTCACGCCCTACATTGTCCTCAGCACCTTCAGGCGGTTGCGTCGGCTCTTCTCGCAGATGCCGGCAATTGACATCGTGGCAGCCGGGATCGGCTTAGTCATTGGCGGCATCGTCTCATCGCTGCTGGCGCTGCCGGTGTCGCTCTTGCCAAATCCGTACGGGCAGATCCTCCCGTTTGTCGTCGCTGTCGTTGCCTGCGTGCTATCCGTCTTCGTTGTCGTCTTGAGGAAAGAGGACCTGAGCGCTCTCGTCTTCCGCGATGGCGGGCAGGCGGTTGTCTCGGAGAAGCTGCTGCTGGACACAAGCGTGATCATCGATGGCCGCATCCTCGACCTGATGCGTACTGGTGTCGTCACCGTTCCGCTTGCCGTGCCCTCGTTCATCCTGCGCGAGCTCCAGGGCATCGCGGATTCGTCTGACTCGAATCGCAAGGTGCGCGGACGGCGCGGGCTGGACATCCTTGAACAGTTACGGCGTGAGGATGTCGCCGACCTCGAAATCATTGAGCTGGATGTTGACGAAGAAGTTACCGTCGACAACAAGCTCATTCGACTTGCGGCTCTGTCGCACTACCGCGTCTTCACCGGCGACCAGAACCTCGAGAAAGTCGCCCGTGTGCAAGGCGTCAAAGTGGTCAACATTAATGCCCTCGCTCAAGCGCTGCGGCCGCCGGTCGTCGCTGGCGAAGAGCTC
>JAUIIK010000233.1 GCA_030431755.1 Chloroflexia bacterium | reverse complement strand
GCTCCCGCCGAGCCCCGCGCCGCGCTGGCGGCCGACGGCGTCGATCTCGTCTACGAACACGATGCACGGCGAATTACGCTTGGCCTGATCGAACAGATCACGTACGCGCGAGGCGCCGACACCAACGAACATCTCAACGAATTCGGAGCCGGAAATACTGAAGAACGGCACCCCGGCCTCGCCGGCCACGGCCCGCGCCAGCAGCGTCTTGCCTGTCCCAGGCGGGCCAACCAGCAGCACACCGCTCGGGATGCGCGCGCCAAGCGCCGCGAACTTCTCGGGATACTTGAGGAACTCGACGACCTCGGCCAACTCCTCCTTGGGTTCGACAGCGCCGGCAACGTCCCCGAAGGTCACCGACGGCTTATTGCCGGTAAACATCCGCGCCCGGCTCTTGCCGAAGGAGATCGCCTGATTGTTGTTGCCTTGCGCCTGCCGCATCATGAATATGACGATGCCGACAATCAGCAGAATTGGTAGCACGAAGGTCAGGATACCTATCCAGTTGCCCCAGGAGCTGGCGTTGTTAACCTGGATGCGGACATCGTCCGACGTGATGCCGTAGAACTCGAGCGCGCCGTAGAGGTCGACGTTGCCGTCAAAGCGCGCCTTGGCGGTCTCGTCGCCATTCTTGTAGTAGACGGTTACCTCGTTTGAGCCCTCGGTCGTCTCCAACCGGTCAACCTGCCCGAGATTGATCGAGCTGGCGACCTCCTCCATCCCAATCTGCCGGTCTCCACCGCCACGGTTGATGAATGTGACCCATAGCGCGATGACGGCGATGATCAGAATGATCCAGACGAAGCCATTTCGCAGCCACTTATTGTCTGTCATGCCAGGTCCTCTTCGGTCGCGAAACCTAATTTCATCAGGCTCTAGATTCGATTGCAGGAGTCATGTAACCAGTGTTCGACTGTCCGCCGATTATATCAGTGACCATTTGACAGAAATCTGGTCCGTAGCAGGACCTTAGTCTGTTTCCAGCGCGGCGATATACGGCAGGTTCCGGTGACGTCCAGCGAAGTCCAGCCCGTAGCCGACCACGAACAGATCCTCGATGTCGAAACCCACCCAATCCGGCGCTGGTCCCGCTTGCCGGGCAATCGGCTTCCTGAGTAGAGAGACGACGCGGACGTCTTTTGGGTCGCGCTCGCGCAACATCCGTAGCAGGTAGGCCAGCGTCGTGCCCGAGTCCACGATATCCTCGACAATAAGAATCCGCTTACCGGCGATATCCGAATCGAGATCTTTCAGGATCTTCACCGCCCCGGAAGACACAGTCGCGTCACCGTAGCTTGACACGGCCATGAACTCGAAGCGCACATCGCCGGCGAGCCGCCGCGCCAGGTCGGTCATGAACATCACCGCGCCGTTGAGCACGCCAACGAGCAACGGCATCTCCTCGCCGTAGTGCGCCTGAATCTCATCAGCCAGTTCCACGACCCGTTGTTGGACCTGCGCTTCACTGTAGAGCGTCCGCGCGCGCGCCAGCTCATCCGTTGCCATGTCGCTCCCGTCGTTCGATTCGAATCACCTCACGCTCCACCCGCGCGATAACGCCGTACGGCAATTCGAGCAGCGCGCCGGTTCGTCCCGCAGCCGCTTCGACCACCGCAATGATCCGCTCTTCCGTCAGCTCGCGAGTGTCGCCCGGCTGCAATGTCATGAGCACGCTTCGCACCGCCCGAGCGGACACTGCCTCGTGCGCGCCCCGGAGAAAATCACGATCGATAGATATTGAGCCTTCTGCGTGGCCGCAGACGTGCTGCTTGGATGCCTCGACAGCAAGCCGGTCAACGACGACGGCGTCGTTTCGCGCATGGCGCACGCTACGCAGCAACGCCTTCCGAAAACCCGGATCGACCCGCTCCAGTTCGGGGATGACGCGCTGCCGCACGCGATTGCGCCGATATCCGAGGTCCGCGTTTGTAGGATCGTAGATATGCGGCAAGTCAAGTCTCGTCAGGACCTCCGCAAGCACATGTCGCCGTGTGCCGAGCAGCGGGCGTAGTACCTCGATCTCCCCTGAGCCCGTCGCCAGCCGCTGCGAGTCACGCATTCCCGCCGCTGCGAGCGTACCCGCGCCGGAGAGCAAGCGCAGCAGGACCGTCTCGACCTGATCGTCCTCGGTGTGGGCGGTGACAACGCTCGCAAGCCCCAGCCGGCCGGCACAGGCGGCAAGCGCGTCATAGCGCATCGCCCGCAGCTCAGCCTCGGGCCCGGACGAAGCGCTTGTAGGAATCGCGCGCGCCGTGGCTGCGGTGAACGGCACATCCAGCGCCGTGCAGACGGCAGCTACAACTCGCGCCTCTGCGTCAGAGCCGGACCGCGCGCCATGGTCGATATGGGCGGCAATGAATCCGGGCAGCCGCCCCGCATCTCGCGCGAGCGCGGCAAGCGCCACTAGCGCCATCGAGTCGACGCCGCCGGAACAGGCGACGAGCACCGGATCGGTCCATGCAGTCGCGACGGCCCGGTAAGCCGCGCTTCGTCGGATAGACGCGAAGACTGTGCGGTCGATTGCAATTTCTGGAGGTTCCACCTGTGTTCCTCCGCGCCGTGGGTGGTCACGGAGCCTCGGACGGGGTGCCGGCGGTTGGACTTGAACCAACGACCTAGGGCTTATGAGTCCCCCGCTCTACCTCTGAGCTACGCCGGCCTGGCAGCACAAAGCCTACAACCGAACGATGCCTTGTTCAAGATCGTGACCGCGGATACGCCTCAAGTACAATCGGGCTCATCGGCGGGAACCTGACACAACGTCGTTAGAACCACGGAACAGGGACAGGCTCTAGTGTCACAAGCACAGACGACCGACTCCGGCTTGCTCGCCGCGCTCAACGCCGAACAGCGGCGTGCCGTCACAACGGTCGAGGGACCGCTGCTCATCGTCGCCGGCCCCGGCAGCGGCAAGACGCGCGTACTCACCGTGCGCATCGCTCACCTGATTCAGGACCGTGGCGTCGCGCCATGGAACATTCTCGCCCTCACCTTCACGAACAAGGCCGCGCGCGAGATGAAGGAGCGCATCGAGACGCTCATCGGCGAGCGTGCCCGCTGGGTCACAATGGGCACCTTCCACTCATTTTCGGCGCGTGTTTTGCGCCAGTACGGCGGCGAGATCGGCATCGACTCCAATTTCGTCATCTACGACACATCCGACCAGAACGGCGTCATCAAGGCCGTCATGGACGAGCTGGACATTAGTCCGCGACAGTTCAATCCGCGCTCGATCCTCGCGACGATCTCCGGGTCGAAAAGCAAGAACATCGATCCCGAGACCTACGAACGCACGGTTGGGTCCTACTGGGAAGAAATCGTCTCGCGGGTCTACCCGAAGTATCAAGACACCCTGCGCCGCAGGAACGCGCTCGACTTCGACGATCTGCTGACCGAGGCATTGAAGCTTATCCGCAGCTCCGATCGCGCTCGCGAGGCCATGCAGGAGCGCTATCAGTACGTCCTCGTCGACGAGTACCAGGACACCAATCACCTCCAGTATCTGCTCGTCAACGAGCTGTCGCGCGAGCACCGCAATCTCTGCGTCGTTGGCGATCCCGACCAGTCGATCTA
>JAUIIK010000092.1 GCA_030431755.1 Chloroflexia bacterium | reverse complement strand
TTGCGACGATCGTCAAAGGCGAGGAGTTCCGGATAAACCAGCAGGAGATTACGCTGTAATCACCGCATCGGGGTCGAGGGCTTCGTCCTCGCCGGCTTCCTCGGCCGCCTCCAGCTCACTCGGGTAGAAGAGCATGTTGACGCTCTCCATGCGGTCGAAGAAGAGCACGCCATTGAGGTGGTCGATCTCGTGCTGGAGCACCCGTGCGACGATGCCGCGGCTGCGGAAGCGGAGCTTGTTGCCCTCGACGTCCTGAGCTTTGATGATCGCCCAGGTATAACGGTCGACCTCGCCCAGCAGCTCCGGGAAGCTCAGACAGCCTTCGATGTCACTATCGCGTCCACCGGCCTTGACGATCTCTGGATTCACCAGCTTCAGCGTGACGTCCTCCTCGACATCCTCACCGTAGCCGGCGGGGATATGCGCGACGAGCAGCCTGATGTTCCGGCCGACCTGAGGCGCGGCCAGCCCGACGCCCTTTTCATCCATCATCGTCTCGTACATATCATCGGCAAGCTGCCGCAGCTCGTCCGAGACTTCGTCGATTGGCTCTGCCTTGCCCCGGAGCCGATCGCTGATGCGGCTATACCGGGGATCGGGTTCCTTTATCACTTCCAGCTTCGGCAACGGGCTACCTTCTCCGTTCCACGTGCGTTTCGCGGTCTATGAGTATATGACACCTAGAGCAAGCTGACCGGATCGACGTCGACGATCCAACCCGGCGGGATCCTGAGCGCTCCGGCGACGCGCGGTGCGGCATCGCCACGCAAGAGGATCTGCCAGCCATAGAGCCCGCGCACCCGGACCGCGAATGCCGGGGCGGGTCCAAGGAGATCAACAGCCCCTTGGATGCGATCGTGCGCCAAAATGAACTCCTCAATCTCGTTTGCGAAGTCAGTAGCCCGACGCTCGGCGGCGTCGTTGTCCCTGTCGCGCACGAGGAAGCGCACCAGGCGCTTGAACGGCGGGTGCCCATGCTTGGCCCTGAAGGCGATCTCCTCGCGGTAGAACTGCTCGTAGGTGTGCGTCGCGGCGCTGATGAGCGCATAGTGATTCGGCGAGTAGGTTTGAATCACGACCTGCCCGCCGGCAGCACGCCGCCCGGCCCGGCCAGCCACCTGGACCAGCATCTGGAAGGTCCGCTCGGCAGCCCGGAAGTCGGGCAGGTGCAAGTAGGTATCGGCATTGACAACGCCGACCAGCGTGACGCTCGCCAGATCCAGCCCGCGACCGATCATCTGCGTGCCAACCACGATATCGACATCATGCCGCTGAACCCGCGCCAGTAGATCCTCATGGGACACACCGCCACGCAAGGCGTCCTGATCCCAGCGTAGTACCCGCGCGCCGGGGAAGAGCTGCTGCGTCTCGCGCTCTACTCGCTGCGTGCCGGTGCCAAAGTAGCCGATGCTGTCGCTGCCACACTCCGGGCAGCGGCTGACCGGCTGAATGCGGTAACCGCAGCGGTGGCAGATCAAGCGCTCGCCGGCCCGGTGGTAGACGAGCGGGATATCGCAGAAGGGACACTCGGCCACCGCGCCGCAGCTGCGACACTGGATGAAGGTCGACATCCCGCGCCGGTTGAGGAAGAGAATCGTCTGCTCGCCGTTCGCCAGCCGCCCGGCCATCAAGTCCGTCAAGCGTCGGCTGAACAGAGCCGAATTCCCAGTCCGCAGCTCCGAGCGCATATCGAGCAGCTCGATCTCCGGCAACGGAATCGCCATCGGCCCCACGTTGCCGTATTGGTCGACCGTGCGCTGCCCGACCCGCTCGGTCAGCCGCAGCGTCGTCCAGCGACCCTGCACCGCCTGGTAGGTCGACTCGACATCCGGCGTCGCGCTCCCGAGAATGAGCGCGGCCTGGTGCAGTTCGGAAAGCCGCCGGGCGACAGTCCGAGCGTGATAGCGTGGCGGTGTCTCCTGCTTGTAGGCCGTCTCGTGTTCCTCGTCGACAATGATCACACCGACATCCGGTAGCGGCGCGAACAGAGCCGAGCGCGGCCCGACGACAACAACCGGCGCGCCAGTCCGGGCCAACGTCCAGTTGTCGTAGCGAGTGCGGTCGTCCAGCGCCGAGTGGATCACGAGCGCCTGCTCGCCGAAGCGCGCGGTAGCCCGCTCGACGACTTGGCCAGCCAACGCGATTTCCGGGACTAGCAAGATTGCGGATTGGCCGCGCTCGAGCACCTCGGCAATGAGCCGAAAGTAGATTTCGGTCTTGCCGCTGCCGGTCACGCCATGCAGCAGAAACCCCTGGGCTGGATTCGCGGCAATACCGGCCGTGATCTCACGCCAGACGACCGTCTGCTCCGCCGTAAGCTGAACGAAACGGCGCTCCGGGGGGTCCGGCGGTGGCGCGGCACGCTTCTCAATCGCAATCGCGCCGCGCTCAACCAACGCCTCCAGCACCGGACGGCCACTGACCTGCTCCGCACGCAATGCGGTTGCGAGCGGCAGAATGCCGTCAGGGCGGGCACGCAGGCGCGGGACAAGCCACTCGTAGGCTTCAAGCTGCCGGAACGCGCGCTCCGGTGGCGGATTTGCGCCATCGACAAGCCGGACGACCTCAACCTCGTCGGGTCGCGGAGCGCGCCGATGCCGGACACGCGCCACACGCTGAATCAAGCCTCTGCCCTCGAGCGCCGGGATGATCGTCGTCAGGCTACTATCCAGCGCCGTTCGAGCCGCCGCCAGCGTCATTGACTGGTTCTGTTCGAGCCGCTCCACCAGCTTGCGCTGCATCGGCGTCAGCTGCTCGCGCTCGGCCTCATTCGGCGCGCGCAGAAGCTCGAGGTATTCGACGGCTCGCGATGCCACGCCCGGCGGCAGCATCGGCGACGCCGCCTCGAAGAGCGAGCAAAGCGTCTCCTCCGCGATCCAGGTCGCCAGCCGCCATTGAGTCTCCGAAAGCCTGAAGGCCGGCTCGACCGGCGCTCGCAGCTCGCGGACGCGGTAGAAATCGTGGCCGGGTGGCTGCGTCCACTCGACGACGATGCCGAGTGCTAGATCCTTCCGCAACGGCACCCAGACAAGCTGACCGACATCTATCGCGTCGGCGTACTGTTCCGGCACCTTGTAGGTCAATGTGGCACGCCGGTCCGACAGCCGGGCATCGACTGCGATCTCGACGTATGGCGGCCGCGTGGTCGAACAAATGTTCATATGTCAAGTATACGCAGCCAGTGTCTAGATTATCGGGGCGAGCTCCGCTCGCTTCGCAAAGAGCGCCGGCGTGCCGCCCGTGTGCAAGAAGACCACAGTCTCATCATTGCCGATAGCGCCGCTGCGAACGTCAGCAAGCAGCGCCGCGAACGCCTTGCCGGTGTACACCGGGTCGAGGAAGATACCCTCGGTGAGCGCCAGCGTCTTCATCGCTTCGAGGGTCGCCTCAGTCGGAATTCCATAGCCCTCGCCGACTTGCGTGTCATCGACGCTTACATCGTCGGCTCCCGGCGGATTCTCGGTACCGAGCAGCGCCGCCGTCTCCGCCGTCAGCTCGGCGCAACGCGCGATCTTGTCGTCGGCCGTGCCGGAGACGGCGACACCAATGACGTCGTAGCCCCCACCATAGAGCGCGCTGCCGAGGACGACGCCGGCCTGCGTGCCGCCGCTACCGGCCGCGTGGTAGAGCCGGCTGGCGTGGATGCCTTGCTCCCATAGCTGGTTGTTCAACTCCAGCATTGCCGACACGTAACCGAGCGCGCCAACCGGGCTCGACCCGCCGACTGGAATGACATAGGGAACGTGCCCGGCGTCCCGCAGGTCGGCTGCCAGCTCCTCCATCTTGGCTGTCGAATCCGCGCTGCTCGGAATGATGTGGCAATCGGCGTCGAGCATAAGATCCAGCAGGTAGTTCCCCTGGACGTCAGGCTCGGGATTGTCCTCAGTTAGCACGAGCGCAGCCTGCATCCCACCAAGCCGGGCAGCAGCAGCCGTCTGGCGGACGTGATTTGACTGGATGCCACCGGCGGTAATCAGGTGGGTTGCGGACTGTACTTGCGCGTCAGCCAGCAGATACTCCAGCTTGCGCGTCTTGTTGCCACCAAATGCCAGGCCCGTTAGATCATCCCTCTTTATGACAATGCGCGGCCCGCCCAACTCCCGCGAAAGATTCGCGAGATCGTGGAGCGGAGTCGGGAGCGTTGCGATGCGTTCGCGTCCAAATGCCGTCAGTCCCATACGCTGTCTATACCTTTCTACGTCGGCTCGATCCCCATAGCGGCAATCGTAGACGACGCAGCGGCGCGTCTGGACAGTCGGCGGCAGGTCGGCCATAATCCAAGCGTCCGGCCGCGAACATCACGGCCGATTTGCACGACAAACGACCGATGGAGAGGCTGAGAAACGCTCATGGCGCAACAGGCAACCAGGACAATTGAACGGGAGTTCGTCGAGGAGTTCGACGGTTCACGCCAGCGGGCGATGGCCGCCATCGAGATCTTCCCAGCCGGCATCACGCACGACGTGCGTTTCGCGAAGCCCTTCCCGATCTACTGCACGCGCGCCGAAGGCGCCTACAAGTGGGATGTCGACGGACACCAGCTCATCGACTATGCCATGGGCCACGGCGCTCTCATTGCCGGTCACAATCACCCGGAGATCAAAGCGGTCGTCGCCGAACAGCTCGAACGCGGCACCCACCTTGGCGCAAGCACCGACTACGAGCTCGCCTGGGGCGACTGGGTCCAGCGCCTGGTGCCATCCGCCGAACGGCTGAAGTTCACCTCCTCAGGCACTGAGTCCACGCTGCTGGGGATGCGGCTGGCCCGCGCTTACACTGGCCGCGAGAAGATCATGAAGTTCACCGGCCATTTCCACGGTTGGCAGGATTACGCGCTGCCGGGCGAGAAGCCGCCGTTTGATGTCCACAACGTGCCGGGCGTCCCAAAGGGCACGGTCGATTCAGTCGTCGTCGCCCCGGTCAACGATCTCGAGTTCGTCGACCAGCGGCTCTCGGAAGGTGACGTAGCAGCCGTCATCCTGGAGCCGAGTGGCGCGTCATACACGACAATTCCGCTGCCCGAAGGCTTCCTCAAGGAGCTGCGGGCGCTGACCGAGAAGCACGACACGCTGCTGATCTTCGACGAAGTCATCACCGGCTTCCGCTGGGCGCCGGGCGGCGCGCAGGAGCGCTTCGACGTGCTGCCGGATATCACGACAATGGCGAAGATCGTGGCAGGTGGCCTGCCGGGCGGCTGCGTCGCCGGCAAGCGCGCGATCTTCGACATGCTGGAGATCAAGGATGACCCGGAGTGGAACGCGCTCAAGCGCATCGGCCACCCCGGCACCTACAACGCCAACCCGCTCAGCGCCGTCGCCGGGGCGAAGTGTCTCGAAATCGTCTCCGATCCCGCCGTCCAGCGCCATAGCGACGACATGGCGGCGCGCTTCCGGGCCGGCGCGAACGATGTCCTCGTCAGCAACGACATTCCCGGCTTCGTCTACGGCGAGGCGTCGGTCTTCCACATCATGCTCGGCGAGACCTGCGACAACATGACCTCCGGCGACCTACGTATGCCCGAGGGCGTCGACCCGGCCAAGCTCAAGGCGGGCCCCGCAGGTCCGCTCGAAGTCGCGCTCAACAGCGGCATGTTGATCGAGGGCGCGCACCTCTTTCACGGCGGCGGATTGCTCAGCATGAAGCACACTGCGGAAGATATCGACAAGACCATCGAGGGCTTCAAGCGCACGGTCCTTCGTATGCGTGACGAAGGCATGTTCGAGAGCTAGACCTTTGCTTTCGGTGAATGCCCGCCGGGTTTAGCTGGCCTGGCGCTTGTCCGGCGCCAGTGAGAGCGCGGGCCGGTGCTGCTGAGACAAGAAATCTCCGGTGAGTCGCGCGCATTCCTCTGGTTTGTCCACGAATGGTACGTGACTTCCGGAGATTATCTGGATGTCGGCATCTCGCATGAGTCTTGCCGCCCGGTGACCGACTTCGACGCCGCCGAACACGTCGTTGTCACCCCAGATAAAGCGGGTCGGCTGCTCGAAGCACTCCAGGTCGGCCGGCCCGAGCACATTGGCAGGTCTAGCGCCACGCAGGTTCAGCACGGTCTCAAGCAGCGACAACCAGGCCAGGCGGTAGGTCGGCAGAGCGAACATGCGAATCAGAGCCTCGACAAAAGGCTCCGGCAACGACCGGCACATATCCTCAGAGCACCCGAGCATCGCGAGCATATTGCGAACTCTTGCCGCACTGTCGGGACGAGTCAGACGGAACAGCAACCGGTTCAGCGGCGCCACCGATAGCAAACGCATCGGCAGTGGCGCGCTCGCGCCCAGAAGCACCGCCGGGCAGCCAAAATGGACCATTTCAGAGACACGCTGCGGGTGATCCTGAGCCAACCAGAGCGTCCAGAGACTACCCATCGAGCTCGCCACGATTGGAGCCTGCTCCAGCCCGAATGCATCCAGGACCGCGGTCAGTGAGTCGATCCCCAAGCAGCGCAAATCAACGCCCCGGTGATCGATCGCGTCGCTCATGCCGCCACCAGGACGATTCACAACGATGGCGCGGTAGCCGGACATCGCCGCCAGCATCGGCACGAACTGAATCGCCTCGCCACTTCCGCCGGGCACGAAGAGGACCGTTTGTCCTGAACCGATCTCTAGCACCCGTAGCCGGATGCCGTACTCCGGCATACCGACAGGATGAACCTGGTACGACAGATCATAGTGATCGAATAGCGCTCGCTCAGCATCCAGCGCGGCAGTAACCCGCGGGTCTGCCGAGTTGACACGGATGCGCTTCGTCGGGGTCTTCGCCATCTCATCCAGCCATTTCTCTGTTGCCTGATAGGACCGTGACCTCAGGCTAGGAGGACCAGGCAGAGAGCACATGCCTCCAATGGGGTATGGCGAAGGGGTAGTTTTTCGGTGACGCTTCGTTGAACGAGGCTGCTGGGGTTACTCGATCAAGCCCAGATCCCGGGCTCTCGCGGCTGCTGCGGTTCGGTTATGGACGTCAAGCTTGCCGTAGATGCTTCCGGCATGCTTCTTCACGGTTTCAGATGAGATGTACAGCATGTCGCCGATCTCGGGGTTCGTCATACCCGCCGCGAGAAGCTGCAACACTTCGAGTTCTCGACCCGTCAGCGGCTCGGGCAGGATGTCTGGTGTCGCGCGCATCGCCAGCTCCGCATCAAACGCATCGAGCAGTGCTTTCGCGAACGCGGGTGTACCAGAACGTGAATCAACCTCTTGCAGAAGCCGCAGCATCGGCGCACCCAAGTCGACGAACGTTCGCACAAAACCTTCCACCTCTGCGTCGCGAAGCGCACGGCTCAGGCTGCGCAGCGCCTGCGGAGTATCGCCGAGCTTCTGGTAGAGAAGCGCCTGCAACGCCCGGATTTCGACCGCCGCGCCAGACCTGCCATCTGCCTCCGCCCTCGCAAGCGCTCGCTCCAGGAACGACTGGGCTGGAACCAGCTGCTTCGAGCCGCCTGCGAGTAGCAGGGCTCGCGGGACAGCCAGGCTCTCAAGCCCGTCCGTTTGCGCGCGCTCGGACCAGTTGCGAAGATCGCGGTAACTCTGCCCTAGCCAGACGTCTACCTGCAGCCGTTCGAAGGCCTCTCGCCAATCGGAAAGCTCGGCACTTTCCAGTGCGGGGCGGACCTGCTCCAGCGCATCTGCTGCGCTTTGCACATCTCCATGAGTCAGGTAAAGCCGACCGGCCAGTAGTTGCCCGGCGACCATTGTCCGCCGGTCGCCGCTCACTTCCACGTATCTCAAGCCGGAAGCCAGGCGCGCTCGCGCGTCATCAAGCCGGTTCCATTCGTACAGTACCTCGGCCGCTCGGATATGCAGCCAGCCAATAATCGGCAGATCGAGCCGCCCTCTACTCTCAGGCTGGTTTAGCGCCTCGAGCGCCATCTGCCAGTAATCCTCCGCACTTCGCAGGCACCCCCGGCGCATTTCGAGATCTGCCAGCGCGCCATACACATGCACAGCCTGGACCGCAGCCTGGAGCCGAAAATCGGAGGAGCCAAGCGCGGGCAGTACCTTCGAATAGCATTCCTGTGCCTTATCCCAACGAGCGTTACGTCGGTATGTGTCTCCGAGCGCGTGATAGATGCTTGCCCGAAACGCCTGGCTCTCGGCTCGCAAAGCGTTCAACGACTGATCGGCGTAGATTTCCGCCTGTTGCAGGTCGTTCTGAACGCAGGCAATGAAACACCGGACCGCCGTGACGATTGCCAGCTGCCAGTCACGATCCTCCGAACCGATGCTGCTGAGCCCTTGCTCCGCCAGCTCGACGCAACGCAGGCAGTTTGCGAAATCACCGGACATCGCCAGTGTCGCCCCGCGATAGAGATGCAACAGCGGATACTCGTCGTACCAGCCCGATGGCAACGCCTCGAGCCACCGAAGTACCTGCTTGAGTTCGCCGCCGTTCAACTTGACATTGAGATAACGTTCGAAAATGCGCAAGGTGAGGTCGCTGTCGCGGCCCGCAATCGCGTGCTCGAAAGCCTGATCGGGCAGCTGGTGTGCGAAGTACCATTCTCCAGCACGCCTGTGCAGTCGCTCAATGTCGGCATGGCCACTGCGATCAAGCTCTGAACGCAGAAAGTCCCGAAACAGCCGATGGTAGCGATACCAGCGGCGTTCCTCGTCCAGCGGTTGAAGGAAGAGGTTCTCCTGCTCAACCAGATCAAGCATGGCGCGAGCATCGTCGGCGCTCGTTACAGCGTTGCAGAGAGAATCACTCAGGTTGTCGAGGATGCTCGTTTCCAGGAGAAAACGCTGCACCGCGACTGGCAAGTGAGCGAACACATCCTGCTGCAGATAGTCAGCAATGTTTCGGTTTCGCCCACTACGGCAGCCGAGGCGGCTGACATCCACTCCTCGCCGTAACGACGACGCAGCGAGCTGCAGACCGGCGGCCCAACCTTCGAGCTGACGATGCAGCGGGCCGAGCTGCTCGTCTGTAAGCGGCATGTTTGCCAACCGACGCAGCACCGCACTGCTCTCGGCCTCGGAGAAACGGAGGTCGTTGAGCCAAAGCTCCAGCAATTCGCCGCGCGCCCTGTACCTGGCGAGTGGCAGTTCGGGAACGGCACGTGAAGCAATCACGAAATGGAGGCGGGCCGGAATGTTGTCGATGATCTGTCGAAACCTATCGAGAAGCGCCGGATCCGTGATCAGATGAAAATCATCAATCACGATGACAAGGTCATCGACAAGCTGGTCTGCTGTATTGACGATGGCCGCTACGGCGTCGGCGCTCTCCAGGTCAGCGGCATCCTGAAGGACACCGAGCCGGCTGTCACGAATCTGCGGTTGTAGTTGCTCCCAAGCGGCGACAAGATACCGAAAGAACGTCTTGAAATCGCCGTCATTGTCGTCGAGCGTTAGCCAGGCGATGGGCAGGCAGCTTACTTCCGCCCACTGAGCGAGGAGCGACGTCTTACCGTAACCAGCCGGCGCGGCGACCAGTGTGAGACGATGATCGGGAACTTCGGATTCGAGTCTGTCGATGAGGGCCGGGCGGCGCAGGAGGCGGTTGGATGTCGTCGGCGGCCGGATTTTCGTTGCAAGGAGAGTCGGCTCCATAAGAACCACCGTTAGATCTGTACTCAGATGCCCGTTACGACTATACCTACAGCCATCTCTCGACTGGCGCCTGCTCCCGGAACGGGAACGACCGGGCGCCGTTCATATCCTGACGGACACCCGGTCAACTAGATAGTCAGCTTCGACTCATGGACGGGTCAGGACCCGTTGCGGGCCGCCTTCGCCTGGCGGACGATCTCGCGGACCTGGTCCTGGTGTGCCGCGTCGTGCATCAGACCACGCAGGAACGCTGCTTTGGCGTTGATCGGGTCAGCGTTCGGGCCAGGCTTGTAGGTCACGTCGAGATGCGGCTCATCCGGCCAGACGTCGAGCAGCGCCAGCCGCATGCGGCGGCTCTCTTCCAGCCGGTGGGTGCACTGGTCCATAGTCTCCATCGTCTCCCACGGCACCTCGTAGCGCGGGCGGCCCATGAACTCGACACCGCGCGCGAGCTGCGTGCCGGTGAAGCCATACTCCTCGCCAGAGGCTGTCGCGTGGACGATAACGTGCCCAAGCGTCCAGGCCAGGCCGACATCGGAGTCGTCGGCCGCGGCCGGATCGTTCGCCTCGGGATCCTCAGGCACGAACGGCACATCGGCATCCTCACAACCCTCGATTGACTCCAGCATCTCGTCAATCGAAGCGTTGGTCAGCGCCCGCAGGTCGTCGACGCTGAGCGAATCACCGATCTCCTGGACGCTCTTGCCCTCGTCGCGCATCTTGGTCAGATCAGAAAGCTGCAATGTAGTTCTCTCCCTCGGATTCCGCATGCAGTACAGGAAACGGGCAGGGATCGGTGTGACCCCTGCCCGGCATTGGACACCTGTGTGTCTGGATCGTTGATTAGTCAGCCGCCACGAGCGACGGGACGCCGACCGGCGTGCGCCATCCTTCGCGAATACCGGAGATACCTCGGAAGCTGTCGTTGAGCAGCTCCTCGAGACGTCGGGTGATCGGACCAACATCGCCTTCACCAACAACGTACTTGTCGACCGACGAGACCGGCGTGATCTCGAAGGCCGTGCCGCACATGAAGATCTCGTCGGCGATGTAGAGCTCGGTCCGGTCCACCGCGCGCTCGACAACTTCGAGGCCCATCTCGTCACGCGCCAGCTGCATGATCGCATCGCGGGTGATGCTCTCAAGGATCGACTGCGTGACGTCCGGCGTGATCAGCTTGCCATCGCGCACGATCATCACGCACGAGCCGCCGCCTTCGGCGATCTTGCCCTGCTGATTCATGATCAGCGCAACGTCGTAGCCATTGAGCGACGCTTCCATGCCCGCCAGCTGGCCATTGCGATAGTTGGCCACGTTCTTGATGCGCGGCGGCATGACGTTGTCGGAAATGCGCGTCCACGATGAGACGCAGGCGCTGCGATGGTTGCCGCTCAGCAGATGCGACGGGTTCGGCCGGGTGTTGATCAGAATGTCAGTGGAGCCGCCGTGGCTCGAAAAGCCCTTGCCACTGCCTTCTCCACGGTAGACGAGCGGCCGAATGTAGGTATCCTCGCGCACGTCGTTGGCCTTCAGCAGCTCGATGACCTGCTCAGTCAGATGTTCGATGGACCAGGCCGGCTCGTGCCGCATCATCTTCATCGACTCGCCCAGGCGCTTCATGTGTTCTGGAAGCCGGAAGACGTGGAGCTCTTCGGTATCGGCATTCCAGTAGGCCCTTATGCCCTCGAAGACGGCCCCGACTGCCGACCAGCCAATTGCGGTGACGTGAACCGTGGCCTTGTCCCACTCGACTAGTTCACCGTTCAACCACAGGTATTTCGGATTTGACACCTGCACTCACTCCTTCGTTTCGCCCGGGATGCCGGACAGCCGTGACGTTTCATCTAGCTGCATTGTATGGCATCCCGAAGCGCCGCGCATGCATCAAACTACGCAGAATCAGGGCTTGAGGGCGGCTCGGCGCTTAAACACAACCGGGGGAGTCGTGCGACTCCCCCGGTTGCCATGCCTTGTGGCATCAGCGTGCTTGCTTCAAACGCTAGGCTTCGCGGCCTTCGATGAAGACATCCGACCACATCGTGACATAGATGTTGCCGTTCGGTACCACGAATCCTTGCCGGTTGACCGGCACGCCCTTGACCCACGGCTTGAAGGTGTAGAAGGAGACACGATACGTCGTCGGGACGTAGGCGCGTTCCTCCTGAATGATCGTCTCGCACTGGCGATAGATCTCGAGCCGAGCCTCGGGGTCGGCCTCTTCCTTACCCTGAATCGTCAGGTCGTCAAACTCGGAGTTGGACCAGGCCTGACGGCGCCCGGTGTCACGGACCGAGTAGAACATGTCGTAGTAGCCGTTGTTGGGATCTGGATAGTCGTAGAACCAGCGGATGAAGATGAGCTGGAGCTCGAGGTTCCAGAGCGCGTCGCGGAATGTCCGGGACTCCATGATCTCAATCGCGATGTCCATCCCGAGGTTTTCCTCGAGCTGGGCCGCGATATCCTCGGCCATGATCTGCGAGTTGTGCTGCTCCTCACGCAAGGAGAGCGTGATCTCCGGCCAGTTCTGGCCGCCCTCGAACTCAGTGCCGACCAGCGCCTCCATCGCGAGATCAGGATCAAAGCGCTGGATATCGGTGATCTCCGGATCGTCGAAGAAGCCGAAGAGCCCCGGCGGCATCATCGAGAATGCCGGCTGCCCCTGGCCGTTCGTCACGTCGACAATGCGCTGGCGGTCGATCGCGTGCGACACGGCTGTACGCACTTCGAGCTGGTCGAATGGCGCGATCGTCACCTGCGGCGTCACGAACCAGATGCCCGGATAGACGTAGCGAATAAGCTCGCTGCTCATCTGGGCGTCGTCGCGCACACGCTCGAGGTCCGGACCCGGGACGAGCGCCCAGTCGACCTCGCCGGCCTCGTAGGGGAGCAGCCCCTGCTGGGCTGGGATGATCGGGCGCACGACGGTCTCGAGGGTGACGTTGTCGGCGTTCCAGTGGTTCGGGTTCTTGAGACAGGTGTAGCGAACGTCGTGTTCCCACTCGGTCAGGAAGAACGGGCCGTTGGAGACGACGTCCTGGCCGATCTGGCCGGGGTCGGTCCAGTTCGGGCCAAATTCCTCGACCGACGGCTGGTGCGCCGGAACCATGGCGACGTATGACGCGATAATCGGGAAGAGGCCGCGCGGGCCGATCATCTCGACTTCGAGTGTCCAGTCGTCAACGACGGTAACGCCAAGCTCTTCGGGATCCATGCCTTCGAGGTTGATCTCCTGTGCGTTCAGGATGTCGAAGGCAATCGAGGCGTAGGGCGCGGCCGTCTCCGGCATCAGTAGCCGCTTCCAGGACCAGGCGAACGTTTCGGCTGTAACCGGGTCGCCATTGCTAAAGCCGGTGTTGTCCGGGCGAATGTGGTAGGTCCACACTGTCGCATCGTCATTTGGCTCCCAGCTGTCGGCCCAGTCACCGATCGGCTCGAAGTCAGCGTTGAAGGTCGAGACACCAGACCAGATCGACGCCACGCCATTGCAATAGAGATCGGCGTTGAAGTCGTGGCTCGCAGCGTCCGAGGTAATGTACTGGTCGTAGAAGATCTGCTCTTCGGCCGGGGTTTCGCCTCCGCCATCGGCTTCCGTGGCCGTCGGCTCGTCGGTCATTTCCTCTTCGGTCGCGGTGGGCTCGTCTTCGCCGCCATCCTCGGCCTCGGTCGGCTCGTCGGTCATCTCCTCGGTGGCGGTGGGATCATCGCTCTGGCCGCCGCCATCGTCAGGCGTGTTGGTCGGAGCGTCGCCGCCATCATCGTCATCGTCGTCATCATCATCGTCATCGCCACACGCGGCAAGCAATGAGGCCGCGGCGGGCCCGGAAACGGCCGCGGCTGCGACCTTGAGGAAGGTGCGGCGGTCAACGCCGATACCCCTCAACCTCTTCTCGAGCAATCGGATTTGTTCTTGATCGATTTGAATCATCAGAAAGTGACTCCCTCTGATCGAGCGCCCCAGCCGACCGTCGTCGAACCCGCGTAAGATTCGCGCCCCCGGGTCATCTGGGCTCAGCTACGTTGTCACAAGACATGCCAGCACGCCAATCGTACCGGTCAGTCGTAGTCCCGAGCCTTCCTCCTCTCTTTCGGTCGCACGGAATACCGACCGACGTTGAGTGTCACAACTCGCGGTTTGTTCTCAGAACGTTGCCATTCAACCACAATTAAAGATACGTCGAAAGTTAGCCGGTTGGTTGTATCGCACGTGCGGCAGCCTACGTCGCATAGTGACAGGCAACCCAATGTCCGGGCTCTAGCTCGCGCAATTCCGGCTCCCGTTCCGAGCAGTCCGGCCGCGCCACCGGGCAGCGTGGATGGAAGTGGCAACCGGACGGCGGGTTGGCCGGGCTCGGCACATCGCCTTCGAGGATGATGCGATCCCGTTTGCGCATCGGGTCGGCAACCGGCACGGCCGAGATCAGTGCCTGGGTATAGGGATGTTTCGGGCGCTCCGTTACCGCATCGGCGTTCCCGATCTCAACGAGCTTCCCGAGATACATCACACCAATACGGTCCGCAATGTGAGCGACGACCGAGAGATTGTGAGCGATAAAGAGATAGGTGAGGCTGAAGTCCTTCTGCAGCTCCTTGAGCAAGTTCAGCACCTGCGCCTGGATCGACACATCGAGCGCCGACACCGGCTCGTCACAAATGACGAGGTCCGGGTTGAGCGCCAGCGACCGCGCGATGCCGATGCGCTGCCGTTGACCGCCCGAAAACTCGTGCGGATACCGGTTTGTGAAGTAGGCGTTCAGACCCACGACCCGCAGGAGATCACGCACACGCTCCTGGCGCTCATCCTTCGAGCCCACGCCGTAGATGTTCAGCGGCTCGGCGATGATCGAGCCAACAGTCATGCGCGGGTCCAGCGACGCCGATGGATCCTGGAAGATCATCTGCATCAGCCGCCGGTGCGTCCGCAGCTCATTCGCCCCCATCGTTGAGATGTCGTTGCCGTTGAAGACGATCTGGCCGGAGGTCGGGTCATAGAGGCGGATGATCGTTTGCCCGAGGGTCGTCTTGCCACAGCCAGACTCGCCGACGAGCCCGAAGGTTTCGCCCCGTCTAATCGAGAAGGACACCTGATCCACCGCGCGAATGACCTGCCGGGTGCGGCCGAGCAAGCCGCCGCCAATCTCGAAATGCTTGGTCAGTCCACTCACTTCGAGAATGTGGTCGCTCTTGCCCGCCTGTCGGGCTGTGCCCTCGCTTACCTCTGTCGCCACGCTGGCTGCTCCCTGTCGTCGAGTTCCTGATAGTCGCCGATCCGTATCAAGCGTTTGCGTCCTCAATGGGCGATGATGCGTTTGTGCCTTGGGGGAACCAACAGCGCGCGAATTGACCCGTGGCTACCTCGGCCAGCGGCGGTGACTCTTCGCATTTCTCCTGCCGGAAGCGGCAGCGCGGCCGGAAACGGCAGCCGATCGGCGGCTCCAGCAGGTCCGGCGGCAGCCCCGGAATCGGGATCAACTCGTCCTTGACATTGTCGCCAAGCTGCGGGACAGAGTTCAGGAGACCGATCGTGTAGGGATGCTGCGGCTCGGCAAAGATCCGTTCGGCAACGCCCGTTTCGACAATCTGCCCGGCGTACATGACATTGACACGCTCGCAAACCTCCGCCACCACGCCGAGATCGTGGGTGATCAACATGATCGCCGTGCCGACATCGCGGTTGAGCTGGAGCATCAGGTCGAGGATCTGCGCCTGGATCGTTACGTCGAGCGCCGTTGTCGGTTCGTCCGCAACAAGCAGCTGCGGGTTGCAACCGAGCGCCATCGCGATCATCACGCGCTGCCGCATGCCGCCCGAAAACTGGTGCGGATAGGCATGCAAGCGTTCCGCCGCGCCTGGAATGCCAACGCGCTGGAGCAGCTCCACTGCGCGCTCCTCGGCTTCGCGCTTGGACATACCAAGGTGCAACATCAGCGGCTCGGTGAGCTGGTCGCCAACGGTGTAGACGGGGTTGAGCGAGGTCATCGGATCCTGGAAGATCATGGCAATCGAGTTGCCGCGCACCTGGCGCATCTCCCGATCGCTGAAATCGAGCAGGTTCTCTGGGCCATTGCCCCGATCGAGCAAGATCTCGCCCTCGACGATGCGCCCTGGAGGGCTCGGGATCAAGCGCATGATCGACGTTGCGGTCACACTCTTGCCACAACCGGACTCACCCACAATACCGAGCGTTTCGCCCTCGTTGATGTGCATCGAGATGCCGTCGACGGCGTAGACGATGCCGGCGCGTGTGAAGAACTGCGTCTTCAAGTTCTTGACGTCAAGAACTCTACGAACCATCGGTGTTCCCTCCCCAGAGTCTCGAAACCGGTCTTCCGCGGCCGCCGAGATATGCTCCCCCAATCGGCGTGCCTACGTCAGTCATCACGGCAAGACTTCCCGGATTAGTCGTTCAGTCGCACGTCCAGCGCGTCCCGCAGTCCGTCGCCCAGGAATGTGAACGCAAGCATCGTCAAGGCAATTGCGATACTCGGGAAGAGCATCAGGTGCTGGACGGAGCGGATGTATTGCTGGCCGATACCGACCATCTGGCCCCAGCTTGCCTGCGGCGGGCGAATGCCGACCCCGACGAACGAGAGTGCGGCTTCGATGAAGATGGCGACTGGGATGCCGAAGGTCAACGCAACAATGATCGGCGTCATGCTGTTCGGCAACATGTGGCGCATGATGATGTAGAGCGGCCCCGCGCCGGCCACACGCGACGCTTTAACATAGTCCTGCTCTCGAATCGAGAGCATCTGCCCGCGGATCAGTCGGGCCATCGTCACCCAGCCGGTTAACCCGATAGCCAGGAAGATATTGGCCATGCCGGGGCCACGCAAATTCACGATCAAGAGCACCAGTAGCAGCTGCGGGATCGCATAAACAACGTCAACCGCGCGCATCAGGAAGTTATCGACACGCCCGCCGAAGTAACCGGAAATCGAGCCGACAGGCAAGGCGATCGCGAGCACGATGAGCTGGGCGACCACGCCGACAACCAGCGAGACGCGCGCGCCAAACATCATCCGGCTAAAGACGTCGCGGCCATTCTGATCGACACCCATCGGGAAGTACCACGACGGCTCGACCAGCACGAGATCCGGGTGGATCACCTCGGACTCGCCGTACGGCGCAATGAGCGGGGCGAAGATCGCCATGACGGCCAGCATGATCACGATCAGCATCCCGATCAGCGCCAGCCGGTTGCGGACCAGTCGACGCCAGGCATCCCCCCACAGACTGGCCTGACGGGTTGGCACCGCCTCGGCAGCCTCAGCGAGCAGTTGTGCCTGGCTTACTTGCTCGTTGCTTTCGTTGGCAGCCATCGTCGTTTCCTTCTCTCCTGTAGCCCGGCTAGTTGAGCCGGATGCGCGGGTCGATCGCGCCGTAGGCGAGATCAACGACGAGATTCATCAACGCGAGGAACACTCCGTAGATGAGCACAACGGCGAGGATCATCGGCTGGTCCTTGGCCCGCATACTCTCGACGAAGAACTTGCCCATGCCCGGGATGGCAAAGACCTGCTCGACAAAGAATGATCCGGTCGCGAGCGCCGCCAGTAGTGGACCAAGCAGCGTAACGACCGGGATCAGCGCATTCTTCAGGACATGCTTGACGATGACCTTGCGCTCGGCAAGGCCCTTGGCCCTGGCGGTTCGCACGTAGTCGGAGCGGATGACATCGATCATGCTCGAGCGCGTGTAGCGAGCGATGATCGCCAACGGCCCCGCGCCAAGCGCAATCGTGGGTAATATCCAGTCCCTTGGAGTTTCCCAACCCCCGACGTTAAAGAACTCCCAACCTGTCCAACCAGGTATCCAGAAGACAAAGGCCAGGATGAGCAAGATCGCGAGCACGAAGTTCGGCACGGAGTAGAAGAGCACGGCGAGCGAGACACTGAAATAGTCCATGACGCCGTTCTGATTGACCGCCGCCAGCACCCCGAGGATAACGCCTCCGATCGCGGCAAAGGTCAACGCCATGACGCCGAGGTGGAATGAGATCGGGAACGTCCGGCGAATCGTGTCGCCGACCTTCTGCGTGCGGCGCACATAGGATTCACCGAAGTCGCCCTGGACGGCGCGCCACATATAGTTTGCGTACTGCACGGGCACAGGCTTATCCAGGCCATACTGCTTCTCGATGCGCTCGATGTCCTCCGGACGCAGATTGTTCGCGCCCTCGGGTTGGAATGGGCTGCCCGGTGTTGCCTGAATCAACGCGAAGGTGACAATCGAAACGGCAAGAATCGTTGGGACGAACCACAGCAGGCGACGAATGATGAAACTAATCATGGTGAGATGGTCCTTCCGCTCCCTGGCATCCTCTGCATATCACTCCAGCTTCCCACGACGGCGCGTCCGGACAGATGCCCGGAACTCGGCGCGGAGCTTCAACTCCGCGGCTACCGCGTATCCCCGTCCATAGCCACGGATGGCGCAGACACTTCCCCTAGTGCTGTTCGGAATGACCTTGGCCTGTCGCTCGGGCGGGACTATAGCACGCGTTTTTTTGGAGCGTCAACTACACCATGTTCTACGCAAGGCACGAACCGGGTGGATGCTTGCCGGTCTAACGCTTCAGCACCAGCGCCGCCGCGCCGAAGAGACCCGTGCGCGTGCCGAGCCGCGAACGCCGCAGTTCGACGCCGTCCAGCATGTCATGCAACGCGAACTGCTTGAGCGTCGCTTCGGCGGGTTCAAGCAGCGGCGTGCCAATCTCAGCGAGGCCGCCGCCGATCACGATCATCTGTGGGTTGAAGATATTGACGAAGTTGCCCAGCGCCGCGCCCAGGGCAAGACCTGCTTGCTGGATGATTGCCGCCGCAGCCGCATCCCCATCCTCCGCCGCATCGGCGACTGCGCGCGCGTCGACCTCACCTGCCGCTGCAGCCGCCGCGAGCGCCGGGCTGCGGTCGGTGCCGGCCAACATCTGGCCGTGGCGGGCGATGGCCCAACCCGAGCAATAGGCTTCGACGCAACCGAGCGCGCCACAAGTACACCGTGGACCGGCGATGTTCACCGTCGTGTGTCCGAGCTCAGCGCCAAGACCGCCGGCACCATCGATCAGCTTGCCGTCAGATATGACGCCGCCGCCAAAGCCGGTGCCGAGCGCGACGTAGACGAGGTCGCGGACGCCCTGCGCCGCCCCAAAGTGAAACTCGCCCAGCGCCTGGACGTTAGCGTCATTGCCCAGCAATATCTCACGTCCGGTCAGCTCTTCCAGCCGGTCGCGTAGCGGCACCTCGTCCCAACCGGGGAGGTTTGGCGCGTAGCGCACGATCCCACGCTGCGGATCCAGTGGACCCGGCGCGGCGACGCCGACGGCAACGGACGCGCCAATCTGCTGATCGGTCGCGGCGGCGTCGATCATTCTGGCGATACGTGAAATGACGGCGTCGACGCCCTCAGCCGCGTCGGATGATTGGCGCGCGTCGAAGGCGACGCGTCCGGCGTCATCGATGACGCTGCAGCGCACATTCGTGCCGCCGAGATCGACAGCAATAGCGACGTTACTCATGGGTTGGTCGTCCGTTCCTGAGCCACCAGGTCCGGCCGTGACAGCGGACGACCGGCTGACTAGCGGGCGAATCGATAGCGCAGTAGTGTGCCCAGAACGACGAAGCCGTCCTTCCAGGAGATCTTCTTGCCCTCCCAGGCCTCGCGCCCGGAGTAAGCGATCGGCACTTCGTAGATGCGTATGCCTTGCCGGAGGATCTTCGCCGTGATCTCCGGGTCGATACCCCAGCGATACTGGCGTATGTCCAACCCATCGGCGATCTGGCGCGTAAAGACCTTGTAGCAGGTCTCCATGTCGGTCAGGGTCGAGTCATAGAGCACATTGGTCACGAGCGTCAGGAATTTGTTGCCAACGGTGTGCCAGAAAAGCATCGCCTTGTGCTCGCCGAGAAAGCGCGAGCCGTAGACCGCGCTGGCGCGCCCTTCGAGAATTGGCCGCAGCAGCGCGGTGTAGTCACGCGGGTCATACTCGAGATCAGCGTCCTGAATGAGCACGACGTCTCCGCGCGCCTGCGCCAGGCCGGTGCGCACTGCGCCACCTTTGCCCAGATTACGGCGATGACGAAAGAGCCGAGTATCGGACTGCGCCGCTTCCTCCGTCAGAACTTCCCACGTGCCGTCCGTCGTCGCATCGTCGACAACGATGATCTCCTTCGGTATGGGCACCTCACGCACCTGCCGCAGCAGCTCCGCAACGGTCGCGCGCTCGTTGTACACCGGCACGACGACGGAGAGGAGGAAGCCCTCGGGAATTTCGAGCTGTTTGTGCGCCGAGGCTACAACGGACATGTTGGCCCTTTCCCGGAACCAAAAGCAAGACCGACCGGTCGCGGCAACCGGCCGGTCAGTCTATCAAACGTCTCTGTTAGTCGGCGGCCGTGCGCGCCGGCTCCTGCGACTGCTGCTCCGGCTCTTGTTCAAGGATCGCCTCGCGGTGGTTACAGTCCTGGCATTTCTG
>JAUIIK010000091.1 GCA_030431755.1 Chloroflexia bacterium | reverse complement strand
CTCCGCAGGAGCATCGGCCCGATGCGGAACTGCCCGCGCCGGGCCGCGACAGTGTCTACGCGCCAGCGGTTGGAGTCGTGCCCGCCGAGATGCACAACCTTCGACACGAGATGGCCCGGCAGGTTCGACTGGTCGAGCAATTCTACCCAGAGCTTCCCCAGCCGGCCGCGGTTGCGGACCCGGATGCGTTCCTGAAAGCTTTGGCCGACCTGGGCTCGGTCGGACCGCGCGTCGCGGTCGACGGAGACGCCGCGCAGGCTCAAAAGGCTCCAGACATAGGCGACAACCAGCAGGCCGATGAAGGTAAAGAAGACGTTGTCGAGCACGTCCCACTGGTTGAGCTGCGCCAGGATCAGGATGACGACGGCGATGATGGCGAGCTTGAGGCCATTCACGAAGAGCCTCCACGCCCCCTCCAACCGCGTCCCGGCATACTGACCGAGGCGGCATCGCGCCCCGCGCCCGGCACCGGCAGCGTCGAGACGATGTCGCGGATGACCGCCCGCGAATCGATGTTCCGCATGCGGGCTGCCGGATTGATGATGACGCGGTGGGCCAGCGTCGGCTCGGCCAGGTCCTTGATGTCGTCAGGGATGATGTACTCCCGCCCCTGAATGGCGGCCCAGGCGCGGGCTGTGTCCCGCAGCGCCAGCGTGCCGCGCGGGCTCGCGCCGAGATAGGTATGGTCGTGCTCGCGGGTGGCCTCGACGATATCGACGATGTATTCGCGCAGCCGGTCGTCGACATGTACCTGCTTGATCTCCTGCTGCGCCGCGATCAGGCCGCCGAGGTCCACGACCTGCGCCACGTCATCGATTGGATGGCGCTCGCGCTGCGAGTCGAGGATGGCGATCTCGTTCTGGCGCCCGGGGTAACCGAGCGACAGACGCACCAGGAAGCGGTCGAGCTGCGCTTCCGGCAGCGGGAATGTGCCCTCGTACTCAATCGGGTTTTCGGTGGCGAGGACGACGAACGGCTCCGGCAGCGTGTGCGTCACGCCATCGACCGTAACCTGGCTCTCCTCCATCGCTTCGAGCAGTGCCGACTGGGTCTTCGGTGTCGCGCGGTTGATCTCGTCGGCGAGGACGATCTGGGCAAACACGGGACCGGGACGGAATTCAAAGTCGGATTCCTTCATATTGAAGATACTGACGCCGGTCACGTCACTGGGGAGCAGGTCGGGTGTGAACTGAATGCGCTTGAAGCTGCTGCCGAGGCTGCGGGCAATCGCTTTGGCAAGCGTCGTCTTGCCAACGCCCGGCACATCCTCAACTAGCACATGGCCACGGCAGAGTAGCGCGATAAGCACGAGCCGCACCTCGCGGCTCTTACCGATGATGACCTTATCAACGTTCCCAACCAGTGAATCCGCAATGTGTTGAACGGCGTCCATCGTCTCCCCTTCTCGGCGTCATCTGCGCGCCGCGATTGATCGTCGTTGCCTGCCAGGGACAGAGCGTAAACCCGAATTTTGGAGCAGGAAATGTGAGGCATGATGCTGGTATCTAGAATTACGTATGAGACAGCGCCGCGGATCGAATCACGACCGCCGAAACACACGGGACGCACGCCACGCTTCACGCAAACCTGACAATGACGGATTATAGCAACCTCGGTTCACGGTTCTTAGCAAGCGCCGTTACACTCTTGTAAGAGTATTCACTCAAATCTGTACGTTCACCGGCCGACCATGTACGATCAAGATGCGCGCCCATGACGGTCGCGCTCCTCGCGCATTTACGAAAGGAACCCAGCAGTGAGTGCTGGCACAACGACAAACGGTTCTCGTCCACGTCTCGTGCTCGTGGACGGCCACGGGCTCGCGTTTCGCGCTTTCTACGCCGTGCCGCCGTCGCTGGCTACATCGTCAGGAGAACTCACCAACGCGACCTTTGGTTTCACCTCGATGTTGCTCGACGTGCTCGAAGCGCACGCGCCCGACTACATCCTCGTCTCCTTCGATATCGGGCTGACCTTCCGGCACGAGCAGTTCGACGACTACAAGGCCCACCGGCGGCCGATGCCCGAGGAGCTCAAGCACCAGGTCGAGCGCATGAAGGAAGTTCTCGTCGCGCTGAATATCCCGATCTACGTCGCCGAGGGCTTCGAAGCCGACGACGTCATCGGCACCCTCAGCCGCCAGGCCGCCGAGAAGGAGCTCGAAGCCTATATCGTCACCGGCGACAGCGACATGCTCCAACTCGTCGACGATCACGTGGTTGTCGTCCTGCCCGGCGCGCAGCGCTTCGGCGAGTACCGCATCTTCGACCGCGAGGCTGTCCGCGACCGCTATGGCTTCGGACCGGAGCGCGTCATCGACTACAAAGCCCTCGTCGGAGACAAATCCGACAACATCCCCGGCGTGCCCGGCATCGGCGACAAGACCGCCAAGCAGCTCATTGAACAGTTCGACACCTTCGACGCCATCTTCGAGCACGCCGACGACATTGCCCAGGCGCGCGCACGCAACGCGATCGCCAAGAATCGCGAGGTTGCCGACCAGAGCCGCGAGCTCGTGACCATTGTGCGCGACGTCCCAATCGACCTCGACCTCGACCGCTGCGCCGTCCACGACTACGACCGTAGCGCCGCCGTCAGCATCTTCCAGGAGCTCGAATTCCGCACGCTGCTCGGGAAGCTGCCGGGCGACGCAGCCGATGTCGCCGCCGTGGCCGGAGCCACGGCGATACCCCTCTCGGACGGCGTCGCCGTTGTCGATGAAGCATCGCTCAAGGAACTCGCGGCAGCCATCACCGCAGCCCCGATGATCGCTGTCGATGTCGAAACCGACGGGCTCGACCAGCAGCGCTGTAATCTCGTTGGCATCGCCATCGCTACGGATGACGAGGACGGCTACTACATTCCGCTCAACCACCGCGACAGCGAGCTGGCCGAACCAGCCCTCGTCGACAAGTACATCCGTCCGGCCGTCGAAGCGCACACCAGCGTCATTGCCCACAACGCGAAGTTCGATCTGGCAGTGCTCCAGCGCAACGGCTACGACAAGCTCGCGTTCAACCAGGACACGATGCTCGCCGCCTATGTCCTCGGCGAGAACTCGCTGGGCCTGAAAGAGCTGGCCTTCAATCGGCTGGGTCTCCAGATGACCCCGATCACCGACCTGATCGGCACAGGCCGTAAACAGATCACGATGGACGAGGTGCCGGCTGCCGAAGCGACGCCCTACGCCTCTGCCGACGTCGAAGCGACGCTCAGGCTGGAGCCGCTACTCATGGCCGATGTGCGTGAGCGCGACCAGGAGAAGCTGCTCAACACCATTGAGATTCCGTTGATCCCGGTGCTGGCGCGCATGGAACGAGCCGGCATCGCGCTCGATGCCGAGATGCTCGAAGAACTCTCAGTCCAGCTCGAAGCCCAGATTGGCGAGATCCAGTCGGACATCTACGGCGCGGTCGGCCACGAGTTCAACATCAACTCCCCGAAGCAGCTCGGCGATATTCTCTTTGAGGAGATTGGCCTGCCTCCGGGCCGGCGCACTAAGACAGGGTTTTCCGTCGCGCAACCGGTCCTTGAAGGTCTGCGTGGCGCGCACGACGCCGTCGACCTCGTACTGGAGTATCGCCAGCTAACCAAGCTCAAGTCCACGTATGTCGACTCGCTGCCGCTCCAGGTCAACCCGGACACCGGCCGCATCCACACGAACTTCAACCAGACCATCGCGGCAACCGGCCGTCTGTCATCGACCGATCCGAACCTGCAGAACATCCCGGTGCGAACTGAACTGGGCCGCCAGGTCCGGCGCGCCTTCATCGCCGACAACCGCGACGGCATGGCTCTCTTTGACGAACCGAGCGTCCTCTTCGGCGCGGACTACTCGCAGATCGAGCTGCGCATCATGGCGCATTACAGCCAGGACGAGGCGCTCGTCGAAGCCTTCAATCAGGGCCGGGACATCCACGCTGCGACTGCGGCAGAAGTCTTCGGCGTACCACACGAACAAGTTTCGGCGGAGCAACGTGCAACCGCGAAGATCGTCAATTTTGGGATCATGTATGGCATGCAGGCTTGGGGATTGGCCCGCGACACGGGTATGAGTCAGGGAGATGCCCGCGACTTCATCACGCGGTATATGGAGCGCTTCTCCGGCGTCGCCAACTTCATCAGAGAGACAATCAACACGACAGAGCGCGACGGCTATGCCACGACCCTCTATGGACGTCGAAGATATCTGCCGGACATCCTTGCAAGCGGGCCAGCCCGGCAGGCTGCCGAACGCGCCGCCATCAACTTGCCGATTCAAGGCAGTCAGGCAGACATTATTAAACTCGCCATGCTCGACATCGACAAGAAGCTGCGCGAACGCGGCTTCCGGTCGCTCATGCTGCTGCAAGTCCATGACGAGCTGATCTTCGAGGCGCCGGAGTCGGAGCTGGATGATCTCCAGGCACTGGTCCTCGAGTCGATGATGGGTGTCGTCAATCTCTCGGTCCCGCTCGAGGTCGAGCCGAAGGCCGGCCCGAACTGGGAGGAAATGACGCCACGCTAACGGCAATCGACAGCAGAATTGATCGTATCCACGGCCTGCCGTACAATCCGAAGTTGGAAAACGCTGGTTCGACCATGTAGCCCTACGGGAGCCATTCAGCGCCATGCCGACCTATGACTACGCTTGCGAAGACTGTGGACATCGCTTTGAGATACGGCAGAGCTTCTCGGAAGATCCGCTGACCGTCTGTCCGGAGTGTAGTGGCCATATCCGGCGAGTGATCCACCCCAGCGGCATCATCTTCAAAGGTTCGGGCTGGTATATCACCGACAGCCGCGACACGTCATCGGCTGCCGCTCCCGCGAGCGACAGCAGCGCCGCGTCGACAACGTCGGACTCCTCCAGCGCCGAGAAGAGCGCGACGAGTTCGGATAGCTCCAGTTCGAGTAGCAGCTCCAAGGCTGCGGCTGACGACTAGTCCAATCCGCCCCGACGACCAGGATCACCTCGCCGGCTGCCCGGACCTCTCGGGTCCGTTGAGGTGCTCTCTTTACGGCTATGATGGCGTGAACGCGCAGATGATCGGAGACTGACGATGGCGTTGCAGGTCTACAACACAATGACCCGCCAGAAAGAACCATTCGAGACGATCGATCCCGGCAAAGTCCGCATGTACGTCTGCGGCGTCACCGTCTACGACGACTCGCACATCGGCCACGCGCTCATGGCGATCACCTTCGACGTCATCCGCCGCTATCTGGAGTGGTCGGGCTATGCCGTCCTGCACGCGCAGAATTTCACCGATGTCGACGACAAAATCATCAACCGCGCCGCCCAGTATGGCATGGACCCGCTTGAGTTCTCGACCGGCTACATCGAGAAGTGGCACGAAGAATCGACCGCGCTCAACATCCTGCCGGCGCAGGTCTATCCACGCGCCAGCGAGGAGATCACCGGCATGCTCGAGATGATCGGCGGGTTGATCGAAGACGGGCACGCCTATCAGTCAGACAACGGCGACGTCAATTTCGACGTCACCAGCTTTGAAGGCTATGGCAAGCTCAGCCACCGCAACCTGGACGATTTGCTGGCCGGCGCGCGCGTCGCCGTCGATCCGACCAAGCGCCATCCAATGGACTTTGTGCTCTGGAAGGCGGCCAAGCCCGGCGAGCCGGCTTGGAGCAGCCCCTGGGGCCCCGGCCGTCCCGGTTGGCACATCGAGTGCTCGGTCATGGCCTCGCGGCATCTAGGCGGCCAGATGGACATCCACGGCGGCGGCGCGGACCTCGTCTTCCCGCACCATGAGAACGAGATCGCCCAATCGGAGTCGTTCGAGGAATCGAAGCCCTTCGCTCGTTACTGGATGCACAACGCGCTGCTCCAGTTCCGCGGCGATAAGATGAGCAAATCGATTGGCAACCTCGTCAGCACCCGCGAGATCATCGAGAACGGCGATGCCGGCCCCTTCCGGCTGATGGTGCTTCAGACGCACTACCGCCACCCGCTGACCTATACCGACGAGGGCATTGAGTCCGCCCGGCGTGGCTACGAGCGGCTGGTCAACGCCGTGCGCGATGCCGGCGACCTTGCCAACGCCCAACCCGCATCGATTGCGAGCGATCTCGATGCTGCCGAGGCGCGCTTCCGCACGGCGATGGACGACGACTTCAACGCGCCGGTCGCCGTCTCAGTGCTCTTTGACCTGGCACGGCTCGCCAACCAATCCGACGGCGACGACCGGACGGCGGCACAGGCGAAGCTGGTCGAGCTCGCAGGCGTCCTCGGGCTGCCTTTGCAGGCGTCGGCAACCCGTGCCGGCGACAGCGATGCCGGGCCCTTCATCGAGCTGCTGCTCGAACTGCGGCAGGAGCTGCGGGCCGACAAGCAGTACGCGCTGGCCGACAGCATCCGCGACCGCTTGACCGGGCTCGGCGTGATAGTCGAGGATTCAGCCGACGGCTCAAGCTGGCACTGGTCCAGCTAGGGCAGGCATGGCAAACGAGTTTCTCTACGGGCGCAACGCGGTTGTCGAGTCGCTCCGCGCTGGACGACGGCGCCACCGGTCGGTGCGCCTGCTTGACTCCGCGCGCCAGGACGAGCGCATTGAGGAGATCATCGGGCGCGCCGGGCAGCAAGGCATCCCCGTCACGCGCGTTCCCCGCGACGAGCTCGACAGCTACGCGCCACGTGGCAACCAGGGCGTTGTGCTTGAAACCAGCGCGTACCCCTACGCAACGCCGTTGGATGCGGCTCCCGTCGGCGAGGAGATTATCCTCGCGCTCGACGAGCTTGAAGATCCCCGCAATGCCGGCGCGCTGATGCGGTCAGCCGAAGCCGCCGGAGTCGCTGGCGTGATCTTCCCGGAACGACGCTCGGTCGAGGTGACGCCAGCCGTCGTCAACGCCTCCGCTGGCGCCGTCGAGCACCTGCGTGTCTGGAAAGAGACGAACCTCGCCCGCTGGCTGGCGCGCGCCGGAGAGCTCGGCTACTGGGTCATCGGACTGGATGGCGGCGAGGACTCGCAGAACCTCTTCGACGCCGATTTGCCCCTGCCGGCGGTGCTCGTCATCGGCTCTGAAGGACGTGGGCTGCGGCGGCTCACACGCGAGCGTTGCGAGATGCTGCTCCGCATCCCGATGTACGGTTCGATTGCGTCGCTCAACGCGGCCGCGGCCGGGTCGATTGCCCTCTACCACCTGCGAGAATACGGCGCGTAGAAGCTGCCAACCCTGTCAATGGCGGATCGAGTTCGGCTCCGGTTGCGCGGGCAGGTATACTTGACACCGCCCGGGAAGGCGCGTCCGTACACCCCTTCCCAGATTGCTGGTTGTCATGCTGGGAATCATGATCGCCGGTTCAGCATAAACGACGATTGAGATCGATTGAGACGAGGGTAGAGATGAAGGTCGTGTTGACGCAGGATGTGCCAAAGGTCGGCGATCTTGGCACGATCCAGGACGTGAAGGACGGGTACGCCCGCAACTTCCTGATTCCGCAGGGCCTGGCCCGCATTGCGACACCGGGCATGATCCGCCAGGTGGAAGAACGCCAGGAAGCCGAACGTCGCCGTATCAATGCTCTCGAGGATGAGATGAGAGAACTCGGAGAGCAGATCGACGGCATCCGCCTTGAGATCCAGGCGCGTGTCGGCGAGCAGGGGCGGCTCTTTGGTTCGGTGACTTCGAGCGATATCGCCGAGCAGCTGAGCGAGATCGCCGGGCAGGAGATCGACCGGCGTAAGGTCGAGCTCGAGGCCCCGATTCGCCAGATCGGCGAGTTCACCGTCCCGGTGCGCCTCGTTGGACGCTTGGTGCCGACGATCACCGTCGCCGTCTTCGACCCGACCCAGCCGATGCTCTCGATGACGTCGGATGAGGATCAGGACGAAGAAGAGTTCGACGACGAAGATATCTACCAGGTCGAGGTCGAAGGCATCGAAGCTGAAACCGACCAGATCGCGGCCGCTGCCGAGGAGCTGGTCGTCGACGCCGAGGCCGACACTTCAGCCGATGACACCGGCGACGACGAGGACGACGAAGATAGCGCCTAGTCTCTCATTGGGAAGCTGAATCGAGGAGCATGGCCCAGGAACTCACGGCGGTTGATCATCTTCCGCCACACAACCTTGACGCCGAACAGTCAGTCCTGGGCGCGCTCCTCAGCGATCGTGACGCGATCATTCGCGTCGCCTCGTTCCTGCGCCCCAACGATTTCTACCGACGCGCCCACAGCCTGATCTACGAAGCGATCGTCTCGCTCTACAATCGCCGCGAGCCGACCGACCTCATCACCCTGGTCGACGAGCTAACGCGTCAGGGGGTGATCGAGGATGTCGGCAGCGAGCCCTATCTCGCCGAGTTGATTGCCTCAACGCCGACCTCGGTCCATGCCGAATACTACGCCCGGATCGTGACCCGCACCGCCGTCCGGCGCAAGCTGATCGACGCCGGTAGCGAGATCGTTCGCATCGGCTTCGACGACGGCACCGAGGTCGAGGACGCGCTCGACAGCGCCGAACGCATCCTCTTCGACGTCTCCCAACGGCGCGGCGAGCGAGAATTTCGCTCGATGCGCCAGATTCTCGAAGAGTACTTCGACCGTCTCGATTCCCTGCATCAGCACAAGGGCGATGTCGTCGGCGTGCCAACCGGCTTTATCGACCTCGACAAACTCACCGGCGGCTTGCAGAAGTCCGACCTCATCATCGTCGCGGCGCGTCCATCTGTCGGTAAATCAGCGCTGGGGTTGAGCGTCGCCTACCACGCAGCGGTTGAGCACAACCAGACGGTCGGCATGTTCGTCCTCGAAATGTCCGGCGAACAGATGGTCCAGCGCCTGCTGTCGATGGAGACAGGCATCGACTCCCACCGGCTACGCATGGGGTTCATCGACGATAGCGAGTGGAACAGCGTCGTCCGCGCATTCGGCCGGCTCTCGGAAGCGCCGGTCTTCATCGACGACACCGCCAGCGCGACGATGATGGACGTGCGCTCGAAAGCGCGGCGTCTGGCGGCCGAGCACGGGCTGGACCTGATCGTCATCGACTACCTTCAGCTCATGACCTCGTCCCGCCGGAGCGACAACCGTGTCCAGGAGATCTCCGAGATTTCGCGCGGCCTCAAGCAGCTGGCCCGCGAGCTCGACGTGCCGGTCGTGGCATTGGCCCAGCTATCGCGTGCCGTTGAGAGCCGCACCTCGCATGTGCCGATGCTCTCCGACCTCCGAGAGAGTGGCTCCATCGAGCAGGACGCCGACGTCGTTATGTTCATCTACCGCGAAGAGATCTACGATCCCGACACCGAGCGACGGGGCATCGCCGATATCGTCGTCGCCAAACACCGCAACGGACCTGTTGGCACTGTCCACCTGCGCTTCTTCGAGAAGACGGCGCGCTTCGCCGACCTCGAGCTCTATCGCGAACCTGAACTCTAGCGGCGGGACCGGCTATTCGTGCAACCCGCCCCGAACAACGAGCGTCGCGGGATTTCCGCGCAATTGCTGCTGGAACTCGTTCGCGAGGTCTGGAACCCAATCGAGCTGAAGGTGGTGCTCGCGGTCGCCGCGCTCGGCGGTGATAGCGGGCCGGTCTCCGAACGCGATCTCCTGGCAGACGCGGATCTGCTGGCCGGGGCCCGCGCCGATGGGTCAGCCCGGGCCGCCGAGGAGCGGGCGCGTGAGGCACTGGGAGCAGCGGTGGCGCGCGGCGTTCTAATCTGCCTCAGCGCCGAGGACGACGAACGCTGGTATGTCACCGGGAGCGAGGCCAACCGACGGCGCGCGCATCAGGGCGCGTTCACCGTGCCGGATCTGCCGCAACCGACGCCGCTGCCGATCGAGCGGCCGGGCATCTACGCGCTCTACGAGCAGAACATCGGCCTGCTCAGCCCGCTCATCGCCGACCGGCTGGCGGACGCGCTGCTGCGCTATCCCGAAGTCTGGATCGTCGACGCGATCGGCGAAGCGGTTGCTTACAATCGACGGAGCTGGCGGTACATCGAACGCATTCTCGACAACTGGGCGACGGAAGGACGATCAGATGAAACCCATCGGCGAAATCATGAAGTTGATGGATCTTCCCGAGAAACCCTTAGGGACAAGTACAGCAAGTACCTCCGACGAGAGTGACCTCTGCCCGATTTGCAAAGGCGCTGGTTACGTTCGCATCGACGCCGCCGTCGGCACCCCGAACTTCAGCCGGCTGATCCAGTGTACCTGCAAGCGCGAGGAGCGCTGGCAACGGTCGATGGAACAGATCAACGACATGAGCAACATGACGTTGATCCGGGACTGGACCTTCGACACCTTCGACGCGTCCATCCACGGTACCCGCGAAGCGTACGAAGTCGCGCGCGCCTATGCCGACGACCCCTACCAGTGGCTGATCCTGATCGGCGACTATGGCTGTGGCAAGACCCATCTGGCGGCCTCGATTGCGAACCATGCGCTCTCAAACCTCAATATGCGCCCAGTCTTCGCCGTGGTGCCCGACCTGCTCGACTACCTCCGCTCGACCTTCTCGCCGGCGGCGGAGATGCGCTACGAGTCGCGCTTTGACACGATCCGCGGGGCGGATCTGTTGGTACTCGATGACCTCGGCACCGAGAACACAACGCCATGGGCGAAGGAGAAGCTCTTCCAGATCATCAACTACCGCTACATGGAGCGTCTGCCGACCGTCGTAACGACGAATGTCGAGCCCGACCGCATCGACGGGCGCATTCGCTCGCGCCTGTTTGACATCGGGCTCTCGACGTCGGTATTCATCGACGCGGGCGACTTTCGCACGCGGGGAGTCGACTATCGGCGGATGTCGCCGGGCCGCAAAAAGGACCAGCGCCGGTAGCCACTCCCCGAAAAGTCACGTTTGCCGCCGCGATTCCGCCCCTTTGTACTATTCTTTAGCCTCGTCTTTGCCCATATACTCGCCCATAGCAGTTTGCGATAGGTTGCGACCAATAGTCGGTCGTTCGCACTGGAGGCAAGATGAGCGTACAAGACGCTGCTACTGACGAAGCTCGCGCGGCGACCACGGCGTCAAATTCATCGCCGTCGACGACCAGCATCTTTGACGCGGAACTCCGCCAGATCGTCGATGTCGCGACCTCCTATCTGGAGACCGGCCTATTTGACGACGCTGACGACATCTTGCAGGAGGTGCTCGAAGCCGGCGCGGTTTCACCCGAAATCGACGAACTGATCCGCCGCATTGAAGATGCGCGGCAGTCATCCGGCCGCCCGGGCACGACGATGCTTGATACCCCGCAGGCAACGCGGCCAACCCGCCGCGCCCCGCTGGTCCACTTGACTGCTCCACTACCCGGTGCGGAACGGTTGCCGCGCGCTGTCCAGCGGCTCATCGCCGAAACAGAACGTGACTACAACGAAGGTCGCCACAACTCTGCGCTCGATCTATGCAGCGTTGTCATCGCGCGCGCGCCCGACTACATCCCGAACTACCTGCGCGCCGCTCAGATCCGCATTGCGCTGGACGACATCGAGGGCGCTGAAGACCTGATCGACACGGTCGCGCGACTCTACGCTATCGACGAAACCGAAGAAGATCCCATGCTTCGGGGATTGCGCGTCGCGCTCAATCCGGATGATTCCCAGGCGCTCGTCGCCCACGCACAATCGCTACTCAGCCAGCAGATAATTAGCCCCAACGACCCGTTCCTGCCGGCGGCCATCGAGGCAACCCAGGATAGCGACCCGGCTACTGCTCGGGAACTCGCGCGCGCGCTCGTCGAGCGCCGCCCGAATGACGATGTGGCAGTTCGCACCTACATCCGCGCGGCGGTGGCGACAGCCGCGCCCGAGGAGCTTCACCAGGCATTGCAGGAGCGTGTCCGGCCGGAGACCACAGCCGTTGATCTGCTTTGGTGGCGCACTGCGTCCGGCATCCTGGCCGGCGACGAGAACTGGCCCGAGTGGCTGGAACGCGCTGTCGAGCAGGTCCGCATCCGCACCGACAACTATGGCATCGCTCGCGACGCTATCGACCGTTCCGAGACCTTTGTGCCCGAGCACGTCCGCTATCTCGGCGCGGCCGTCGTCGCGCTCGCCGCCGGTCAGTGGGACGCCGCTCAGGCGGAGCTGGACGACTGGAAGATCACCGCGCTCGACGCAGCCTCCAGCCTCGAAATGTTTATTGCGGCCTGCGCGCAGGTCGAGACAATTGAGTACCTAGGGGCGCAGGGGTTGATCCCGGCGCTCGACGACCTTCTGGCGGCGACGATCGCCGTCCACGAAGAAGGCGTCGCGACCGACTACGACCTCTTCTCGGCACAGACAACGCGCAAGGATGTCTTTGAGCGCTACCAGATGGCTATCGGTGTCCACGATGCTGTCGAACACGGCGTCGAGACGCTCCGCACGCTATCCGAAGCACATCCGCATGACCTGATGCTGCGGCAGGTGCTCGGCCAGATCTTCATCGAGCAAGGCAAGCTCAACGACGGCATCCGCGAGCTCCGCGCCATCGCTAAGGCGCACGAGCAGGCCGGCGATCTGAACGCCATGGCGGAGGCGATGCGGAGCATCAGCAAGGCCGTGCCCCAGAACCTCGAGATCAAGCAGATGCTGATCGACGTCTACCTGCGACGCGGCATTCTCGACGAGGCGCTCCGGGAGCTCGAGCTGGTTGCCGCGCTCAAGCACGACAACTACGACATCGCCGGCGCAATCGCCGCCTATACCCGTGCCGCCGAGATCGCCTGCGCGATGGGCAACTTCGCCCTCGGCAACGAGCTCTACGATCGCGGCGTTGCCGCTGATCCGGACAACGTCCCGGTGCGCCACGCGGCCGTCGCCTTCTATTTGCAGACGGGCGCAGTAGACCGCGCGACGGAGCACTTGCGCGAGGTTGTGCGCATCGCGCTGGCCGAGCAAGACCCGGATGAAGCGGTTGCCGCATTGCATCAGATCATCGGACTCGATCCCAACGACTTCGAGTCGTATCACAAGCTCGGCGAAGTCCTCACAGCAATGGGCGAGTACAAGCAAGCCGAGCGGGTCTACCGCCGGTTGGCCGACATCGCGCCGAACGATCCGGTGCTACAGGCCAAGCAATCGGCGCTGGCTGTCCTCGCCGCCACCGGCTGAGGTCGCGGCATGGCCTAATCGTCCGCCGGGCCATACAATACAATTGAGACTCGAACGCACCGACGCTCACCGCAGACTGGTAATGCATGCCTGAAGTTCAGTGGCTTTTCTCACGGCTCGACGCGCGCGCGGCCCTCGATATTGCGATCGTCTCGGCGATCATCTTCATGCTGCTCGGCGTCGCCCAGGGCACGCGCTCCGCGCTGATCATCCGCGGGCTGATCATCGTTGCCTTCGCCATGTGGTTGCTATCACGGGCCTTCGAGCTGACCGCCGTCGGATTCTTGCTTCGCAATCTCCTACCAGCGCTGATCCTCGCAATCCCCATCGTCTTCCAACCCGAGCTACGTCGTGTCCTCGAACAGATCGGCCACACCGGGGGCTGGTTGAAGACGCCCTTCCCATCCAGCGACGACGCGGATGCCCGCGCGACGATCAACGAGATCGCGCGAGCGGCGGCCCAGCTCAGCCGGAGTCGAACCGGCGCGTTGATGGTGCTGGAACGCGAAACGGGGTTGCAGGATTATATAGAGCGTGGCGTGCCACTCGACGCGAAGATCACCGCGAATCTACTCGTCAGCATCTTCCACACGAAGTCGCCACTGCATGACGGCGCGGTGATTATCCGGGGCGACCGCGTCATGGCCGCAACCGTCGTCCTGCCGCTGACCGAGAATCTCGGGCTCGACAACCGCCTCGGTACCCGGCATCGGGCGGCCATCGGCATCACCGAGGAGTCCGACGCAATCGCCGTCGTCGTGTCCGAGGAGACCGGGCGCATTTCGGTCGCCTACTCGTCCGGTCGGCTCATCGAGAATCTCGACCAGGAGCGCCTGCGGCGCGCGCTCCGCACCCTGCTCCGGCTTGACTCGGGTCGCTCTAGCCGCGCCAATCGCAGCACAGATCTGCTGCGGCGGCGTGGACGGTCGAACGGCAAAGAGCCGCCGCGCCGAACCGATGGACAGCGACGCAACGCAGAGATGAGCAGCTCGGTTCTATGGGATACCGATTCCGACGCCTGATCAGCCCGGCAACGCTCGTGCGGATGGCGATCTCAGTCATTCTCGCTCTGGTCATCTGGGGATTTATCGTCTGGGAGACAAACCCGGAGATCACGCGCGAGTTTCAGAACATCGCCATCACGGCTGAGAACGTCCAGGCGGACATGCTGATCGTCGGCGGCTTGCCTTCGGCCAGCGTGACAGTCAAGGGGCCGCAGGACGTCGTGGAGGACATGGTCCCCAGCGATGTCACCGCCAGCATCGACTTTGATGACGTCGACGAGCCTGGAACGGACGAGTACGAGGTCTCGGTCGACGCGCCGTCCGGTGTGCGCGAGGTGATTATCGAGCCTGAGACTGTCGAGGTCGAGCTTGACCTGATCGTGACCAAGACCTTCCAGATCGCGCTCCAGGAGGACGAGACACGACCGCCGAGCGTCACCTCGATCGACGCCTCGACTGAGGTCGGGTCGATCCAGGGACCGCAGGAGCTGGTGGACCAGGTAGCAGCACTCGTGCTGCCGGTGGATCTCGCGAACCACCGCGAGTCCTACAGCGAACGTGTCGAGCTCATTCCCCTCTCGGCGACTGGCGCCCCGGTCGTCGGCCTAGAAGTGTCGCCGGCGACCGTCGAACTGAACGTCACCTTTGAGTCAACGTCCAAAGACGTCCCGGTTGTGGTCAAGTGCGCCTGCATCGTGGATGGTCTGCTCGCGGAGACAGTGCTAACCGACGCTGCCGCGATCCCGTCAACGGTGCGGCTGAACGGGCCGTCGTCAGGACTTGCCGGCGTCGAATCTGTCGAAACCATCGCCATCGACATCTCACAGCTGAATCAATCCGGGTGGATTCTCGATGTCGCGCTCGACACAGACACCTTGCCTGGCTCGGTCAACCTGTCAGATCAGACGGTCGACGTCTGGGTCCCGGTTGCGCCATCGAGGATCGAGCTGACCGGCGTCACGCTTCAGGTTCTCGGAGCGGACCCGGCGCTCGATGTCTCGCTCGCAACGGAGACCGTGGCGGTGACGCTGACCGGGGATGCGGACGTTTTGGCCGACCTGGAAGCCGAGGATGTGTTGGCGATCGTGGATGTCACCGACCTGGCCACCGGTTCATATACCGTTGATGTCGAGGTCGTAGTGCCGGCGGGAGCTTCCTACGAGAGCGTCGATCCGGACGCCGTGCGGGTTACTATCGCACCCGGCACGTCCACAGCGAACCGTCTACGTTTGCAAGATATTGGTCCAGACGAGGATGGGGTTAGATAATATCGGAGCCGAGCTGCAGGTCGTGAGAAAGGAGAATCGCCTCCGCGACTTCGCGCATCGTCTTGCGATTGTCCATGCTGGTCTTACGCATGCGCCGGAAGGCGTCGGCCTCGGATAGGCCATGCAGGTCCATCAGGATGCCCTTGGCACGCTCGACCACTTTGCGCGTTTCGAGCGCGTCTTCAAGTTCCGCCGCCCGCTCACGCAGATCGCGCATGTCCGCATGACGCGCCAGCGCCACCTCAACGACCGGAAGCAGGTCCGACTCGCGCGCCGGCCGGGACAGCGCCCCGGCAATCTTGAGATCACGCGCAATTGCGCCGAGGTCGGTGGAAGGGTCGCCAATCAGCACGACGGGGGCAACGCTAGCGATAATCTTCGCTGTCGCGTCGAGCCAGTCCGGTTGTTCCGCGCTGAGAAGGATCATGACAAGGTCAGGTTGGAGTCTGTTGGCAAGCTCGACGACTTGTGTCCCGCCGGAGGCATCGGCGACGACATCGTAGCCAATCGTCGTTAGCGCGTCGCGCAACGAGCGGCGCTCATCCGGCTCGGTTCCAGCCATCAAGATACGAGCCGCCGATGGCGACATCGTTGTCACCGCATGTCTCTCAGTCATTGCCAAACTCCAGCAGGTGCTCACGTTGGGGCGCGAAAGTCGTCAGATAACGTGAACGCCGGCACACCAATGTGCCGGCGTTCAATTAACTCGCTAACTCATGGTCGGGGCGAGAGGATTTGAACCTCCGACCTCCGGTCCCCCAGACCGATGCGCTGCCAGACTGCGCCACGCCCCGTCGAACCGGCAGTATACCACCTTGTTCGAACGGGCCGGGGCTGTCCGCGCGCTACGCTGTGTCCGAGGAATGACCACGAAACTACTTGATCTCGACCGTCGCGCCGGCTTCTTCGAGCTTGGCCTTGGCGGCGTCGGCGTCTTCCTTGCTGACGCCTTCGCGGACCGCGCCGGGAGCGCCGTCAACAACGTCCTTGGCCTCCTTGAGACCGAGGCTGGTCAGCTCGCGAACCGCCTTGATGACCTGGATCTTGTTGCCGCCGACCTCAGTGAGAATGACGTCGAACTCAGTCTTCTCTTCTTCAGCCGCCGCGCCGTCGCCAGCGCCTGGGCCAGCCGCCGCAACCGCCATCGGGGCAGCCGCAGTGACGCCGAACTTATCTTCAAGCGCCTTGACGAGCTCGGAGAGTTCGAGCACGGTCATCTGCTCGATAGTCTCGAGCAGGCCGTCCATTTTTTCTTGATCGATAGCCATCGTCGCTATCCCGTCCTTCCCGGCTTACGCCGCTTGTTCCAATTGTTCCTTGCGCGCCTGGAGCACATACGCGAGTGAACGCGCCGGTCCAGACATGACATTGACGAGCCCGTAAAGCGGACTGGCAATACCTCCGACGACCTTCGCAATGAGCTCGTCCCGGCTTGGGAGATCCGCGATCGCAGTGATCTGCTCCGCCGACAGCACTTCGCCATCCATCAACCCGACCTTGATCGACAGTATTCCCGAGGACCTGGCGAAGTCCCGTATGACTTTGGCCGGCTGGGCCGGATCGTCCCAGGCGAAGACGAGCGCGGTCGGCCCGACGAGGCTCTCGTCAAGCCCGTCGATCTCGTTGCCGTGGGCGGCGATCTTCGTCAGAGTGTTCTTCGCGACCTTCATCTCCGCTTGTGACTCGCGCAAGCTAGCACGAAGCGTCTGCAGGTCCGGGACCGACAGCCCGCGATAGTCCGTCAGAATCGTCAACACTGAACGCCCGAACGCGTCGGAGAGCTCAGCGACGACGGCTTCCTTCTTTGCGGTTGGCAATAGACCTTTCCTCCTTCCCTTCTCCAATGAACGAAGCCGCCCCCGAGCGTCAAGGCACGGAGGCGGCGTACTTCACTCGATGCACGAGGAATGAGTCTCACCATCCTCCCGCTACCTCGACCGGATGATTAAGTGCGATGCACCCCGGTTGTCTTGAGCAGTCGGGACGGAACGTTCTTCTATGTGTTTAGCTGACAAGCTCCTCAGCAGCCGCCAGCGTCTCAGCGACATCAAGCTTGATGCCCGGAGCCATTGTACTGGTAATGTAGATTGATTGACAAAATTGGCCGCGCACCGCGTCCGGGCGGTCGCGCTGAATCGCCCCAGTCAACGCCAGAAGGTTCTCAAGGAGCTGATCGGCTTCGAACGACTTCTTGCCGATCGAGTTGTGGATCAAGCCGGTGCGGTCGTTGCGGTATTCGATCCGGCCACCCTTGAGCCCACGAATCGCCTCGGGGAGGTCTTCCGCGTCGCGCACGACAGTGCCGGCGCGCGGATTCGGCATCAGCCCACGCCGGCCGAGAATCCGGCCAAGCCCGCCGACCTTGCTCATCTGGTCGGCCATCGCGATGGTCGCGTCGAACTCCAGCCAGCCATCGTTGATTTGCGCGACCAGGTCGTCGCTGCCAACGTGGTCGGCGCCGGCTTCTTCCGCCGCGCGCGCCGCGTCGCCGACCGCAAAGACCAGCACACGCACCTCGCTGCCGGTGCCATGCGGCAAGCTCACTGTTGAGCGCACCGCCTGGTCAGCCTGGCGCGGGTCAATATTCAACCGATAGTGGACTTCGACAGTCTCGTCGAAGTTGGCGTACGCAATCTCCTTGAGCAGCTCGACTGCTTCGCGGGGCGGGTACTCATGCTCGCGGTCTACGCGAGCGGCTGCGGCATCGTACTTCTTGCCATGCTTTGCCATGGGTCACATCCTCTTCCTGTGGTTCGAGCGGGACCGGAGCCCCTCCCACCGTAGAGCGAATCTATCCGGTGACGGCAATGCCCATTGAACGGGCGGTGCCCTCAACCTGCTTCATTGCGCCGTCCATGTCGACGGCGTTCAAGTCCGGCATCTTGATCTCGGCGATCTCGCGCACCTGGTCGCGCGTGACCCGGCCGACGATCTCAGAGCCGACGAGCCCGGAGGCCTTCTCGATACCGGCCGCCTGGCGCAACAGATCGGCTGCCGGCGGGGTCTTCGTGATGAACGAGAACGATCGGTCCTCGAAGACGGTAATGACAACCGGGATGATCTGCCCCGCCTGACTTTGCGTGCGCTCGTTGTATTCCTTGCAGAAGTCCATGATCGGCACGCCGTGCTGACCGAGCGCCGGGCCAATCGGCGGCGCGGGCGTCGCCTTGCCGGCCGGGATCTGAAGCTTGATATAGGCGCGTACTTTTCTGGCCATTGGGTTTCGCGCTCCTCGCCGCTAGAATTCCTCACACCAAAGCGCCGGCGTCTACCGTGCCGACGACAACCTTCGGATTATACAGAGTTGGTCAGGACTCGCGCTCGACCTGCAAGAAGTCCAGCTCGACCGGCACCTCGCGGCCAAAGAACGAGACCAGCACCTTGACGGTCCCCTTCTCGCGGTTGATCTCGTCGACCGCGCCGCGGAAGTCGCTGAATGGGCCGTCGGTAATGCGCACCGCGTCGCCGACCGAGAGCGACATCGTCACTCGCGGCTCGTCCGAGGTCATGCCGGCAATGATTGCCTCGACCTCGCCGGGCGGCAGCGGCATCGCGTCCGAGCCGTCTCCGACAAAGCTGGTGACACCCGGCGTGTGCCGGACAACCGACCAGGCTTCATCGTCCATCACCATCTTGACCAGGACGTAACCGGGAAAGATCTTCTTCTGGACAGTCTTACGCTGCCCGGACTTGATCTCAATCTCTTCCTGTGTCGGCACGACGATCTCGAAGATGCGGTCTTCGGCGTCCATCGACTCGATACGGTGCATCAGGTTCTGGCGCACCTTGTTCTCGTAGCCGGAGTAGGTGTGGACGACGTACCAGTCGCCCTCGTCGCCGTTCGTTGCTTCGCCGGCCTCTTCACGGGCGCGTTGTTTCAGGCGATCGCGTAATGAGCGCGCCACGGTTGGGTCTCCTTACAAGTCCTTAGAACGTTGGGATGTTTTCCCAGACACGTACGAATACCGCGTCTATGCCGCCAAGCAACGCCCCGAGCACAACACTCAGCGCAACGACGAAGATCGTCAGGTTGCGTGTCGTGTCGCTATCAGGCCACGTCACCTTGCTAATTTCCGACGCCGTATCCCGGATCAGCGTCTGGAGCCTGCCGGTCAGCGTCAGATTCTGCTCGGCCGTCCGTGTCCTTCCCCGACGTGTGCGCGTGCGTTGTGATGCCATGTCGGGACTCCAATTCAATGGCGGGACTCGATGTGACACGGTCGTTACTCGCAACGCCGACCGTCCAGGGCGACAGCGCTACATAGACGAACTATATACGGTTAGAACGATCACGCTGCGTCGCAGCCGGGGGCCGCACGCTATTCGCGACGTTCCATAGGCAGGGCCGGCAGGACTCGAACCCGCAACCTGCGGTTTTGGAGACCGCTGCTCTACCAGTTGAGCTACGACCCTATGGAATTCAGCTATCCGCGGACGCACCGCGGATACTCACAAGTATAACGGAGATTCCGGGACAATGGCGGCGGCGCGAAGCTCGCGTCCGGTTCGCGCCGCCGCCGACAGTCTCTGTCGTTACTCGATGACGGAGGTGACGACGCCTGCGCCAACCGTCCGGCCACCTTCACGGATCGCAAAACGCAACCCGTCCTCGATCGCCACCGGCTGAATCAGCTCGATCGTCATCTCCACATTGTCCCCCGGCATCACCATCTCCAGATCACTGGAGAAGTCAATCGCTCCGGTCACATCCGTCGTCCGGATGTAGAACTGCGGCCGATAGCCCCGGAAGAAGGGGGTGTGCC
>JAUIIK010000090.1 GCA_030431755.1 Chloroflexia bacterium | reverse complement strand
TTCGGTCGGCTCATCTTCGCCGCCATCCTCGGCCTCGGTCGGCTCGTCGTCGGTCATCTCTTCGGTCGCGGTGGGATCGTCGGAACCGCCACCGGAGCCGCCGTCATCGTCATCATCATCGTCGTCATCGCCACAAGCCGCGAGCAGGCCTGAGGTGACGGTCAACGCCGAAGCGCCGGCCATCATCTGCAGCAAGCGGCGGCGCGAAAAGCCGGGGAGCTTGTCGAGCAGCGACGCTACTCCGGATTCCTCGTTGGGATCATTCATAAGATCGCGAGACATGGATTCAGTCCTCCTCATTGCGTGTGCATTCCCCCGCACACGGCTGATAGTTTGACGCGGGTAGATCGGCTAATCCGCCAGGATCGCCTCGCGTTCACGATAAGCGTTCGGCTGCCGGTTGGCAAGGGATGGCAGCTGCTTACGAAGCTTCGCAAGATACTCAAAATCGAGGTCGGCCGTCACGACGCCTTCCTTGTCCGGCGAGTCCGCCAGGACGGTGCCCCAGGGATCGACGGCCAGGCTGTGACCGTAGCAGCGGGAGTCGTTCGGCTCGTGGGCCCCCATCTGCCCCGGCGCGACGACGAAGGCCTGGTTCTCGATCGCGCGCGCCTTGAGCAGCGTGTGCCAGTGGTCCTTGCCGGTGAACATCGTGAAGGCGGCAGGGACGAAGAGCACCTCCGCGCCACGCAGCGCCAGCAGCCGGTAGAGCTCCGGGAAGCGCAGGTCGTAGCAGATCGAGAGGCCAACGGTGTGGCCGTCGATCTCGGCCGTTACGATCTCGTCGCCCGGCAGGATCGTCTCCGACTCGTTGGCGCTGACGTTGCCGGTCAGGTCGATGTCGAAGAGGTGGATCTTGCGGTACTTCGCGATGATCTCGCCGTTGGGATCGAGCAACACCGAGGTGTTGTAGTACTTGCCCGGTGTGCCGCTGCGCTCGTGGATCGAACCGCCGAGGATGTAGACGCCGTGCTCCCGCGCCTTGGCGGCGAAGCGCTCGGTGATCGGGCCCGGGACCGTTTCGGCGGCCTCTTCGTGGCCGTCGCGCGGGCCGAGGTAGTTGACGTACTCCGGCATGGCGATGACGCGCGCGCCGGTCGCGGCAGCTTCGTCGATCAGCTCCTCGGCGCGCCTGATATTCGCTGCCTTGTCATGCCTGCTATTAATCTGGACGAGCGCGACACGCAGTGTGTCCATCGCTACTTCCTTTCTCTTCCCGCGCTGGGACGCTTTCCTGTGCCGGTCAACCAGCGCGCGCGAATGGCCGTGATGTAGTCCGTTTAGAGGCCGCTGCCGAGCACCTGCTGCATGCGTACTCTGAAAATGTCGATGTGATCGAGCAGCGCCTGCCGCGCTCCTTCCGCGTCCTGCCGTTTGAGCTCATCGACGATCCGCAGGTGATGATCGTAGGTCTGGGTCAGGTCGCCGGCATGCTTGAAGGAGATATGCCAGTAGCGCAGCGTGGCGGTATTGATATCGTCAACGACGCGCGCCAGATAGTTGTTGCCGCCGATCTGCGCCATCGTGCGGTGAAAGCGCCGGTCGGACTGGATCGAGGCCAACAAATCGCCTGTCTTGTAGGCGCTGGTTGTTGCGCCGATCAACTCCTCCAGGTGCGCGATGTCATCCTGCGTGGCCCGAACGGCAGCCGAGGCGGCGACGGCGGGCTCGACAAGCTCGCGCGCCGCGATGAGGTCCTGCAGGTCGGAGATCGACAGGTCGGTTACCCAGCTGCCCTTACGGGGCGCGATGGCGACGAGTCCCTCGTGGGCCAGCCGCTGGATCGCTTCACGGAGCGGTGTGCGGCCTATTTCGAGCACTTCCATCAGGTAGCGTTCATCGAGCATCTCGCCGGGCGCGAGCTCGCTAGTGAGGATGAGGTTCTTCATCATGCGGTAGGCCTCGTCGGCCTTGCGTGGCTTTTGCCGGCCAGCGCCATTCTGGCTGCCCCGCCGCCCACGCCGCGGTAGCTGATAGGCCGTTGTGCTCTGTAGTGCCGGCTTCGGATCCCCGAGACTCGCCATATCCGAGAGAACTACCCCCACTCCCGCTAACATACGTCTAATATATCAGAGATATACGGCTAGTCGTCGAACGGATTGGTCAATATCGCTTGTGAAAGCAGCGGACGCCGCCCTGCAGTGTCTCCGTCCACCAGCATGCAGAGCGAAACAAATGGCGATTGACAGGCGGAAGTTGGCTTTACTTGCACAATCTTCCATCGATGCAAGATGGGCTAGCCCATCTTGCATCGATGAGCGACGACCTCAGATGACTTGCATCGTTAGACAGAAATGCCAAACAAACCGTCCCTTGGACTCAAGCAGCAGGCACATCGCAATGGCCAACCTGCCCGTATGAGAACGATGGACTGCTGCTACGATCCCAGCGACGGGCGGGATTGAGGCACCTGGGTTCTGGAGTCAAAATGACAGTCAGCATTGGCATCGATACCGGCGGGACGTTTACCGATGTCTGCATCTTCGACGCGGAGGGGCGGCTGACGATCTACAAGCTGCCGTCGACGCCGGATGACCCGAGCATCGCGATTCTCGATGGCGCACGGCAGGGCTTCGCGGCGGCCGGGGTGACGCCGGAGGAGACCGGCTACTTCGGACACGGCACGACCGTCGCGACGAACACGCTGCTCGAAGGGCGCGGCGCGCGCACCGGCGTCATCACGACGGCGGGCTTTCGGGATCTGCTGGAGATCGGACGACAGGAACGGCCGGATCTCTACGACCTGCAAGTCGAGAAGCCGCCAGTGCTCGTCCGGCGTCGCGACCGGCTGGAGGTGGCTGAGCGGCTGACCTACAACGGCACGGTCGAGCAGCCACTTGATATCGACGCTGTCCGCGAGGCCGTGCGGTTGCTCGTCGAGCGCGGCGTCGAAGCCATCGCCGTCTGCTTCCTCTATAGCTACCTCTATCCGGAACACGAACAACAGGCGCTGGAGATCATCGGGCAGGAATCACCGGGCGTCTACCCGAGCATCTCGCACCAGGTGCTGGCTGAGTTTCGAGAGTACGAGCGGCTCTCGACGACCGTCGTCAACGCCGGCGTCGGGCCGGTCATGGCCGGGTATGTCACGCGCCTAAAGGAACAGGTCCAGGCGCTGGGCGTGCCGGTCGAGCCCTACATCACCCAATCCAACGGCGGCCTGATCTCGCTCGACGTCGCCCGTGAGCTCCCGGTGCGGACGGTGCTATCGGGTCCGGCGGCGGGGGTTGCTGGAGCGCGGAGCGTCGCGGCGGCGGCTGGACTAGAGAACGTCATCACCTTCGACATGGGCGGCACCAGCACCGATGTCTCGTTGATCTCCGAGGGCGCGGTGCAGATCGGTATTGACTCGAAAGTCGCCGGCTACCCGATCCGCGCCCCGATGATCGACATCAACACGGTCGGGGCGGGCGGGGGCTCGATCGCCTGGATCGACTCCGGTGGTCACCTAAAGGTCGGGCCCAGGAGCGCCGGCGCCGTCCCAGGTCCGGCAGGCTACGGGCTCGGCGGTACCGAAGCGACCGTCACCGACGCCAACCTGGCGCTCGGCATCTTGAATCGCGAACATCTGCTTGGCGGGCGAATGGCGGTCGCCGCCGGGGCAGCCGACGCGGCGATCGAGCGGCTGGCCGGGGAGCTCGGGCTCGACCCGATGGCCGTTGCCGACGGCATCCTCTCGATCGTCAGTGTCAACATGGGCCGGGCGATCCGGGTTATCTCAATTGAACGAGGCTACGACCCACGCGATTTCACCCTCGTCGCCTTCGGCGGGGCCGGCCCGCTGCACGCGGCGCGATTGGCCCGGGAGCTGGAGATCCCGCAGGTGCTCGTCCCGACCGTGCCAGGGGCGTTGTGCGCGCTGGGGCTGCTGCTCTCGGATCTGCGGGCCGACTTCTCACAGACCTTGACCCGCCCGGCGACGCCGGATGCGCTCGATGCCATCCTGCATGGGTATAGCCAGCTAGAGGCTGAAGCATCCGCGTGGCTCGACCACGAACGGGTAGAACAGGAGCGGCGGCGACTGCGGCGCATTGCCGACATCCGTTACATCGGCCAGAACTACGAGCTTCCGATTGATGTGCCTGGCGGTGATCTGGGTGAGCAGACGCTGGCAGGAATTCTCGAAGCGTTCCATGCCGAGCACGACCGCTCCTACGGCTTCAGCGCGCCGGGCGAACCGGCCCAATTCGTGACGATCCGGGTCGAAGCGGTCGGGCTGGTCCCGACGCCGGAGTTTCCGGAGATCGAGCCCGGCGTCGGGACGCCCGAGCCGGAGACGACGCGCGCGGTCCATCTCGCCTCAGAAGGGCGAACGGTCGAGGTTCCGGTATACCAACGGGAGACGCTACTGGCCGGGCAGCACTTCGACGGTCCGGCCGTCGTCGAGCAGATGGACTCGACGACGCTGGTGCTCGACGGGCAGCGCGTTGAGATCGACCGCTACGGCAATCTGCTGATTCGCGACGAACGGAGCTAGACAATGACGGCAACCCGGACCGCACTCGACCCGATCACAGTGGAGGTCATCGGATCAGCCTTCAGCTCGCTCGTCGAAGAGATGGGCACTAGCCTGATCCGCGCCTCCTACTCGACCAATATCAAGGAGCGGCGCGATTGCTCGACGATTGTCTTCGACGCGCAAGGCCGAACGCTGGCCCAGGCCGAGCACATCCCGATCCACCTCGGCTCGCTGATGGGGCTGGTCGAGGAGATCCTGCGGCGCTATGACCTTGACGAGATCGACCCCGGCGACATGTTTATTGGCAACGACGCCTATACCGGCGGCGGCACCCACCTGCCGGATATCGTCGTCCTCTCGCCAGTCTTCTTCGATGGCGAGATCGTCGGCTTCGTCAGCAATCTGTCCCACCACGCTGATTTCGTCGACCGCGGCCATGCCCACATCTATCAGGAAGGGCTACGGATTCCACCGGTCAAGATCTTTGACCGCGGCGAGCTGCGGGAGGACATTCTCGAATTCATCCTGCTCAACTGCCAGGTGCCGCGGGAACGGCTTGGCGATCTCCGCGCCCAGTTCGCGGCCAACCGGCTCGGCGTCCGGCGGATGCAGCGGCTCTGCGAGCGCTACGGCGCGGAGACGGTCAAACAAGCCGGCGGCGCCCTGCTCGACTATGCCGAGCGCCAGACCCGCGCCGGCATCGCCCGGATCCCGGACGGCACCTACCGCTTCACGGATACTTTCGATTGCGAGGGGCTGGGCCAGCAGGAGCTGGAGTTCCAGGTCGCGATCACGGTCACTGGCGACGAGATCCAGCTCGATTTCACCGGCAACCCGCCGCAGGTCCGAGCCGGGCTGAACATGGTCTGGACGGCACTGCTAGCGACCTGTTACTACGCGGTGAAGATCGTCGTCGATCCGACGATCCTGCCGAATGCCGGAATGTACCGGCCGATCCATGTCAGCGCTGAACCGGACAGCATCCTCAACTGTTCCGAACCGGCGGCGATCAACGGCCGCACCCAGACCTGCCAGCGGGTCGTCGACCTGATCCTCGGCGCGCTGGCCCAGGCGGTCCCGGAGCGGGTCATCGCGGCCTGCACCGGCTCGAACTCCGGCATCACCTTCTCCGGCGTCGACCCGCGCACCGGTGAGTACTACTCCTACCTGGAGACGATCGGTGGCGGCTTCGGGGCGCGGGCGACGAAGGACGGACTCGACGGCGTCCAGACGCACGTCACAAACACCAGCAACCTGCCGGTCGAGAGCCTGGAGCAGGAGTATCCGATCCTCGTCGAGCGCTACGAGCTGGCCTCCGGCACCGGCGGCTCCGGCCGCCAGCGCGGCGGCATGGCGATCCGCCGCTCGGTGCGGGTGCAGGGCCATCAGGCGGCCTTCGGCGGCTCCACCAGCCGTCGCCTGAGCTCGCCCTGGGGACTTGAAGGAGGCCTATCCGGTGGCCGGGCCCGGATCGTCCTCGACCGCCCCGACGGCAGCCACTATGAGGACACCGGCATCCCAACCTTGCTCGAAGACGGCGACGTCATCACGATCCAGACGGCCGGTTCCGGTGGCTACGGCTCGCCCTCGGAGCGCGCTGCCGAGCAGGTCCGGTTGGATGTCGAGGACGAGGTCATCACGGCCGAGCAGGCGCGGGAGGACTACGGTCTGTAGAAGTGGGCCGGGCTCATCTGTCCGACCTCGCGGTCCTCGCAGAAACTCGACCCGACCCATTCACGTCATCCCGACCGAAGGCCGGGTACCCGCATGCGGGTGGGAGTGGAAGGATCCGAGAGCCAAATAGACGAGGAGATGGTTGCCAAGCAATTGTTCTGGTCAATGCCACCAACCACTGGGGCGACACTGAGTAGAGCAATTGTTCGGTAACAGTACCCCCATCGACGAGAGTCGGATCCTTCCACTCCGCGGAGCCTCCGGTCAGGATGACGGGAGTGGGAGCGCGCTGTGTTCCCTGCGAGGATTTGCAGTCCTCACTTGAAGCCCTCGTCTCCCTAACATCCCCGCTCTACGTACGCAGAACGACGGATATCCCACATCCGCCCGTCGATTACGTACTTCTCACAATGGCAACCACTGCCAGGTTGCCTAGGATCAAGATAGACACACTTCTCAACGGTAAGCCAACCGGCCCCCACCGGGGGCGGGCAACGCCTTGCCGTCGATCCAGAAGGGAACTGGAGATGACCGCTCATGCAGTCAAGCCGATGACGCTCCACGAACAGGCGTGCACGCTGCGCACCGATCTCCCGGAGCTCTTCAACTACCTGAACGCGCGCGATGAGATGCTCCGGCACGCCCTCCGCCGCGTCCCAACCCCGGCCGACATCGAGCTAAGCGCGACCTGGAACCACTGCACGCACTTCGGAGCGGGCAGCCCAACGCCTTGGCCCGGAATCCACACGCTCGTCTCGGAACGCTAGTTGACCAGTGAAACGGAGACGGTAACGATGCCGAACAGAGTAGAAACCCATCAGGAGGCCAGTGTGCGACCACTGGTCGTGGCGCTGACGCTGGCATTGGCGGCCATGCTCGGGATGGTCAACGGGGCGTCGCTTGGCGCATTCATGCCGGACATCTCGCGCGATTTGGATGTCTCGGTCCCGCTGCTGGGCCAGATCACGACGGCGATCTTCCTCGGAGGCACAGCGATCAGCTTCTGCGCCGGACCGCTGGCGGACCTCTATGGCAAGCGCCGCATTCTCGTGATCGGCCTCTGCGCCGTCTCGCTGAGCGCCTTCGGGACGACCTTCGCACCGACCTATGGCTGGCTGCTCGGCACCCGGTTGATCTCCGCCATCAGCGCAGGCATCCTGGCCGGCACGACGCTGGCGATGGCCGGGACGCTCTTCGACGGTGACGAGCGGCGTCGGGCCATGAGCTGGGTGGCCTCCGGCATGGCGGCCGGCGCAATCATCGGCATCCCCTTGCTCACGATCATCGCCTCGTTCTCCTCCTGGCGCGGCGCCTACGCCGTGATCAGCGGCATTGCACTGGTCTGGATCGTGCTGATCCGCCGCCTGCTGCCGAACGATGCCTCGGACGGTGGACCGCTGCGCGTGCGCAAGATCCTCACTGCCTACAAGCCGCTGATGCGCGACCGGACGATGCTCCAATTGTATGGCTCGACGATTGCCCGGGCGATCGGCTGGGTTGGCACACTGACCTATATCGGCGCGTACCTCGGCGAGGAACTCGGGCTCGCGACCTCCCAGATCGGTTGGGCCTACATGGTCGGCGGCGGTGGCTACTTCATCGGCACCAAGGTCGCCGGGGGCCGACTCGGCGGCCGCGATCTACGCGCCGTTTACGGCATCGGCACAATCGCGATGGGTGTGCTGCTCGGGCTCGCGATGGCGCTGCCGGTCGGAGCAGCTGCCGCGATCGCGATCATGGGCTGTGCCGCACTCGCGGGCGGCTTCGGCTGGGTCGGCCTGGTGACGCTCGTCTCGACCAGTTCACCGGCCGGGCAGGGCACGACGATGTCGCTCAACGCGGCCTCCTTCCAGCTCGGCTCGGCCTTCGGCGGACTTTTCGGCGGCGTGCTGCTGGCGACCGGCGGCTACCCCACGCTCGGCATCGGATTGATGGGCTTCGCCTTCCTCGCCACATCGCTGGTCTGGCGCCCGGCGCCACTGGCAGCCCTCAGCCGCGTACGACGCCCGGCGACAGCCGACGGATAGAGCGAAAGGAGGGATTAGGGAATAGGGAAAACCACCATCACATTGAAAGAGCGAAACTTTGCTGTACATCGTTCGAACCCGAATGAAGGAATCGACGACCGGGGCAGACCTCGGACCGATGAACCGGACACTTGACGAGGAAGCGCGGTCGGCGAGGGGGCCGGTCTGCGAGCTCCCTGCCGCATTGAGCGTGTGCGCTACTATGGGCTCCATGCGATAACCCAACCGGGCTGCCGGCAGGCGCCACGCCCGTCCTTCTTGCGGAACAACCGGCAGCCGCGTCCAGGCACCCTAGTCGGTGAGAGGAACGACAGCTATGGCCAACCCCGATGTTGAGCAGATCAGCGGATCCGGCATGGCGAACGTCGATCGATCGGACGATCCACAGGCGAGGGTCAACTACCTGGACGCCGCAACCCGGCGCTCGCTCGACGCAAAGATCAGCAGCTATGCCATGCTCGGGCTTAGCGAGGGCGACAGGGTCCTCGATGTCGGCTGCGGCACCGGCGACGATGTCCAGAGGATGGCGGAGATCGTCGGCGCGTCCGGCAAAGCCGTCGGGCTCGACTCCAGCGAGACGATGCTCGCCCAGGCACGTGAACGCACCGCGGGAGCAGACCTTCCGGTCGAGTTTGTCCAGGGCAGCGCCTACGAGCTTCCCTTCGAGGATGACAGTTTCGACGCCTGCCGTTGTGAGCGGGTGCTCCAGCATCTCGATGAACCCGTTGCAGCGATCCAGGAGATGGCGCGCGTAGTCCGGCCGGGTGGTCAAATCTTGCTGCTCGATCCCGACTTCGGCTCCGGGGGTCCTCGACACGTCGTATCCAGAGGTCCACGAGCGCATGCGCATCTTCGGCCAGAAGTGGCGCGAGTCCCAGCCCGGCAGCGGCTGGCGTGGCCGGCAGCTCTGGGGGCTGGTGCACCAGGCGGGGCTTGAAGCGGTGGAGGTCGCAGCGCTCACCGTCACGATCACCTCCTACGGAGCCGCCGACGCGGTCGCCGGACTGGCAACGCGCGCGGCGGGCGCGGTGAAAGCGGGCGTCGTCAGCCAGGAGGAAGCCGACGCCTATCTCGATGATCTCCGGGAGCGCGACGCCGCCCAGCGTTTCTTTACCGGCATCACCGGCTTCCAGGTCGTCGGCACCGTGCCTTCCGCAAGCTGAGCCGGCGCACGCCACAACTTGCTCAAGATCCGTAGCTGGCACAGCGCCCGAGATGTCCCGCGCGGCGTCTTTGCCGAGGTAGACGGCCAGCGCTGCCGCATCAGGACGTCCTATCCATCAGGCGCATGAAGCGGCGCTAAGCCGGGAACGATCCTCGCACGGCGCGACGACGGCTCGTTGCTCGTGCGGTCCAAAGATTCTGGACGGGACGAGGATCGATGACGCGAAGGTCAGGAGCTGAATGCCTCTTGCACCTACAGCCGGCGAATCGCGTTGGCATCTTCCAGTGACTCCGCCGGTGCGTCGGCCGCATCGTCATCCCACTCCCAGGTGTGGTCGAGGGCGAGGAGGCCGGACTGGGCGTGGTCGGTGGGAAGGACGTCAACGAGGGTTTCGGTGCGGTCGATGAGCTGGCCGGAGGGGTCGTGGAGGCTGGCGACGAGCCGCAGCTGGCCGGCGCGCACCGGCAGGCGGTCGATCTTCAGGCGGGCCATGCGGGTGTCGGGGGCGTCGTCCTCGTCGCGGCGCAGGGCGTGCTCGGCGACGGGGAGGTCGGCCGGGAGGCGGCTGGTCGTCGACCAGAGGTTGGTCCCGCCGATGCGGTCGAGGTCAAGTTGCAGGGTCAGGCCGGAGGTGTCGCGGCCCTGGGGCACGCGGATCAGGACCTCGATGCGCTGCGGCCGGCCGCCTGAGATCTGCTGGGTGCCGATGCGGTACTCGTCCAGCGCCCGGATCCGCAGCAGCCGGAAGGGCTGGTCGCCGGTGTGGAGCATCTGCTGGTAGTGGTCGACAACGTCGCCGGCCGGGCCGATGTCGGTCAGGTGGCCGTCGACGATCAGGGCGGCGCGGTCGCAGAAGTCACGGACGACATCGGCGTCGTGGGAGACGAAGAGGATCGTCGTGCCGCGCGCCTTCAGCTCCTCCAGCGCCCGGAAGCACTTCTGCTGAAAGGCCGAGTCGCCGACGGCGAGGACCTCGTCGATGACCATGATGTCCGGGTCCATGTTGACGGCGATGCCGAAGCCGAGCCGGGCGAACATGCCGGACGAGTAGTGCTTCACCGGCATATCGACGAAGCGCTCCAGCTCGGCGAAGCGCACGATCTCCTCGAACTTGCGGCGCATGTCCTTGCGCGAGAAGCCGTAGAGGCTGCCATTGAGGAAGATGTTGTCGCGGCCCGATAGCTCCGGGTGGAAGCCCGCGCCCAGCTCCAGCATCGCGTAGGTCCGGCCATTGACCTGGACGCTGCCGTGGGTTGGCTGGAGGATGCGGGTGACGAGCTTCAGGAGCGTGCTCTTGCCGGCGCCATTGCGGCCGACGAGTCCGAAGGTCTCGCCGCGATGGATGCCGAAGGTGACGTTGCGCAGCGCCCAGAACTCCTCGGCCTGGCCGCGAGTCCGGAAAAGCCCGATGAACCAGTCCTGGAACGACACGCGCCGCTCGTGGTGCAGCGTGAAGCGCCGGGAGACATCCTGGAACTCGATAGCGTACTGGCCCTTCTCCCGTGCTGGCTGCATTAGATGTGCTCCCCGAGGTGCGGGCTGACGCGGTTGAAGAGCAGGACGCCGGCGAGCAGCAGGATCAGGCTCTGGATCAGGGTGCGGGTCATGAAGAGCGGATCGGGCACGCCGCCGTAGTAGAGGATCGTGTGGAGCTCGGCGATGATCGAGGCCATCGGGTTGGCCCAGTACATGATCTGCTCATAGTCGGGGGCGACATCCTCGACGCGGTAGAAGATCGGCGTCAGGAAGAACCAGGCGGTCAGCCCGACCTCGACGAGGACGATGGTGTCACGGAAGTAGACGTAGAGCGCCGCCAGCAGCAGCGTCAGGCCGACGAGGAAGATCGCCTGGACGGCCCAGATGACCGGGACGTAGAGCAGCCAGGGGGTGAACTGCATGCGCTCGATGCCCATAAAAAGGAAGATGACCGGGAAGGCCAGCAGATAGTGGGCCATGTTGGCGAAGACAATCGAGGCCGGCAGGATGCTGCGCGGGAAGTAGACCTTGTTGATCAGCGAGGCGTTGTCGAGCAGCGACTTGGTGCCGGTCGAGACGCTGGCGGCGGTCCAGTTCCAGGCCAGCAGGCCGGTCATGACGAAGACCGGGAAGTGCTCGATGGTCTGGCCCAGCAGCTGGGTGAAGACGATGGTGAAGACAAGCGTCATCAGCAGCGGGTTGAGCAGCGACCAGACGAAGCCGAGGACCGAGTTCTTGTAGCGGACCTTGAGGTCTTTGGTGACGAGGTTGTAGAGCAGGCTGCGGTATTGGACGACTTCGACGGCCTGAGCCACCATGAACTTGCGCTCCCCGCGTCCAACTCCACCACACCGGCCGCCCGCCGGCCAGCGCCGGCAGACACTAGAGTATGGCCCAGCCGGGCGGCCGAGACAACGTGCGGCGTTGCCGGGCGCGCCGGGCGCTCTACTGGCGAGGCGCGCTGAAGGCGGGATCGAGCCGCAGCCGGTCGGTCATCCGGACCGCCGCTTCGACGTGGTTGCGCAGCTCGCCGCTATCCGGTTCGCGCCGGATCATGCCGAAGACCTCGTCATCGAAGGGCTCGACGTGGTTGGACGCGCCGCGGCCCTTGGCCAGGCAGACGATGCCGATGCGCTCGGCCGGGCGCGCCTGCTTGAGGGCGTCCAGCAGGGCGAAGCTATCGCCGGAGCCGAAGAGGGCGTCGAGCATGATCAGCTCCGGGCGCCAGGCGAGATTTTCGGCCAGGGCGGCTTCGGCGTCGCCGACCACGCGCACTTCGGCCAGGCCGTCCAGGATCCTCCGGGCGCGTTCGATGAATTCCGGGTCATCGTCGACCAGCAACACACGACGGGGGGCACTGTAGGTAGTCATACGTTCCTCCTGCCCGCCGGTCCGCGGTTCACGACCGGCGCGCAATGCTTCACTGCGCTTTCAGTATCGGCGTTGGAGGCGGGTGCTGGGTATTCCCCGAAAGTCTCAGAGACGGCCGGGACGGAACCGCCGGATTCTGGACCACGGTGTGAGGATCTCGGGACGAACGGCACGGTGCCGGGGTAGTTAGCACGCCAGGGGCAGATGAATAATCGTCGCCATACTATTTCCACCATCCGATGTCAAAATCCTGATAGCGACTGGGGCAGCCATCAGGGGCAGGTCAAGAGGAGGTGCACTCCAACTGATTCGAGATTTCGATGGATCTCTAGCAGCTGGATTCTCATAATGATTGGACCAACAAACGGAGGCAGGTCATACTGCTGCCTGAGAGAAGATGACTTAGCCAACTGTCCGGAAATAGGGGGTCACTTCACATCGTCCCGTACTGGTCACTGTGAGCGGTGTAGTAGCGCACGAACTGGAGCGGCATGACGCCAGCGGTGGCCAGACCGCGCACCTGATAGCCGAAGTTGCCGGTGCTGGTGTCGATGTTGTAGCCGACTCGGTTATGCTCAACCGGCTATTGGGACACCGCCGGCTGGAGACGACGTCGGTCGACACGAAATCTGGCGATCGGAGAGATTGTCGCGCTCGATGCACGATTCATGCTTGATCATACAAATCGCCGACGTTTGTAGCGGGATCTTTAGGATTGAGAGTGCTCTCTAGCGTATCACCATCAGTTCTTAAATTCTCCCCCTCTTGAACCCATCAGGAAGTCATCCTATAGATAGCTAGAGCCTCACTGCTCGAATTTACTGCGTGTGGATCATCTGAGATTGTTGAGATGATCGCAAAGATATCTTCAAAGGCTGTTTCTCCTTGTTTTCGAATTCTACTCCAGAACCTAGAGGGCATTAGCTGAGTAAGGGCGTTTGTGCCAAATACATCTTCTCGTTGAAATCCACAGGCTAGGAACATCTCGTCAAGTTCATCGAGTTCAATACAGTCGGCAGTGCCTAGATGAGTAGCAATGTGTTTACCAGCCATTTCCAGAAGTCGTGCCATCAACTCCGCCGATTTTGGTTGGTAGGCCACAAGCGCGTATCCGTTTGGAACCAGAAGTCGGACAATCTCACGAATCCAAGCTTCGCGATCTCTTTGTTCGCTCAATACCCATGTAGGATCGAGCATCATAACAGCACCAAACGATGCATCCTCCATTTGGGAAACGGCATTGTGATCTCCAGCCCAGAATGGCATAATTGACGTCGAACCTTCATTCGCCTTTGTGCGCAATCGATTGTATTCTAGAATATTGTCAGTGCCCAAATAGAGTGATCCTTGCTCCAACTTCCCTTCAAGCTCCCATGCTACATAATCCCTCCGCGATCCCAAGCTCATCACTTTCGCCGAGGGGTCGGGCATGTACGAGTAGACCGTGAGCAGGTTTATTGCGGTCGTGAACCACTCGGGCTCTCGCCCCACCCAGATCGGTGATGCAAACGTAGTAAAGGTGGAGAATTCAAACAGTATCAAGCGACGCTGGCTGTTCAAAGCCTCATTCCCTTCCCCATCAATTCACATCGATACGCTTGCGATTTGATGCCTCTTGTTTGGTAAAGGGCGTCCAGTTAGCGCCATCGATATCCACCCGTCCGATGGGGTATCCTTTTCCATTGTAAACCTCCATATGAGGCCCACCATGTCCCGATTTATCTATCGCATAATACAATCTGGTTCTTTTCGGGTTTCGATTATGCCGGTAGGGTGTTCCGGGTACATTGTGTTCTTTGCCCTTCATGTCATCCCAAGCGGGGTGCGTCTTCTTGTTACTGCCATCCCCGCCACCACCTACCATACACCCCACAATTGCTGCTGTAAGGATATCGCTCGACGCATAGGCAGATCCGTTGGCTCCACTCGTATAGAAGTGGGCGAAGACGGTAATCCAGACGATCTCCTCAGCAACATTCTCCAGCGCACCCTGAGCGCATGTATTCCAGTCCGGCTCCGCGGGATAGGTCGTCACCAGTGTCCCGATGTCCTCGTTCGCCAGCGCTGGCGCAAGATCGCTGGGAGCCAAGATGTCTGGAAAGAAATTCCAGGGGTCCATCAGCACAAACATGAGTCCGAGTATGTAGAGCAGCGTTGCTGCCATCAGTACGGCAACAAAGAAGATGACGATCCCAACGATCATCCCGATAAAGGCCACCAACGTCATGGCTGACAGAAGTTCGATGATGATCAAAAAGTCGAATACAATCGCGTCGATGATGGGGACCAGCAGGATGGCTTCAGCAGCCGTGATGGCATTGAACGCCGCTCCCGCGTAGTTGGGCGCCGCGGCTACCGGCGCTGCTTCAGCAGCAGTCGCTGACATCACCACCATGATCCGGTTGAGCAAGTTGGTGACAGCGGCATTACCCATTTCAGCCACCGTGGCCTCGTGGCCACTGGGGTCGGTCCAGGTAGCTGGGTTGTTGGCGGTGTAGCTGTAGCGGTTGTAGCCCTGGGTCCCCGGCGCATTCGGCTGCACCGTGTCCGCGCTCAGAAACCGTCCGGTCGACGGGTTGTGATAGCGCGCCCGCAGGAAGACATTGCCCGTCGACGCGTCCGTCTGCTCGCCGGTGAAGCCGAAGGTCGAACCCGTCCCAGATTGCGCACGCACTGAGCCGAAGGCGGCATAGTCCGTCGTCCCGCTCACCGTCGAGCCGGTCAGGCGGTTCTTCCAGTCCCAGCTGTAGCTGTCGTTGCCGGCCAGATCGTGGGTATAGGTGATGACATCGTCGTTCGTCAGCTGGTCGGCGTTGTCGTAGGTGTAGGTGTTGAGCGTCTAGCCGTTGAGCGCGTAGGTCAGCCGGTTGCCGTTGGGGGCGTAGGTGAACGCTTCGACGTCGGTGTTCGGATAGGTCACGCTCGTCAGCCGATTGACGGCGTCGGATCATCGCCAGCTGGCGGTGGGTATTCCCCGAAAGTCTCAGAGACGGCCGGGATGGAACCGCCGGATTCTGGACAAACGGCACGGTGCTGTTAGGCTGGCATCAATGGATGGACAGTCAGCCGCGCACTAGGCGCTCGATCCGAACGACTTGCAGAATAACGGAAAATTCGTTAGAATGGCTTGATTATCGAAATTATCGTTAGGGTGAGTGCCGTGAGTGATGGATCGAATGCCGCCGAACGAATTATCAGCCGCTTTGGCGGCCAGAGCGCGCTGGCCGCCCTGCTCGGCAAACGGCAAAGCACGATCCAACACTGGGCAAGTACCGGGCGGGTGCCCGCGCAATGGCAACAACCGCTCATGTCGCTCGCCCGTGAGAGAGGTGTCATCTTGGAAGCTAAGGATTTTGTCGAAGCAAGCCCCGCGCCCATCGAACCAGCAGAGGGCCGCCTCGGCATCCTGCTCGTCGGTCTCGGCGCGGTTGCCTCGACCTTCATCGCCGGCGTCGAGCACGCCCGCCGCGGCAGCGGCCGGCCCGTCGGCTCGCTCACCCAGATGGGCACGATCCGGCTCGGCAAACGCACCGACGACCGCTCGCCGCTCATCCGTGACTTCGTCCCGCTCGCCGAGCTCGACGACATCGTCTTCGGTGCCTGGGACCCCTTCCCCGACGACGCCTACGAGTCGGCCCTGAACTGCGGCGTCCTCGACCGCCACGAACACATCGAGCCGATCGCCGACTTTCTCAAGTCGATCAAGCCGATGCCGGCTGCATTCGATCAACAGTATGTCAAGCGGCTCGACGGCCCCAACGTCAAGAGCGGCTCGAAGCTGGAGCTGGTCGACCAGCTACGCGCGGATATCCAGAACTTCAAAGCCGCCAACAGCTGCGACCGGCTGGTCATGATCTGGTGCGCCTCGACCGAGGTCTTCATAGCCGAGGGGCCGGACCACCGCGACCTCGAAAGCTTCGAAGCGGCCATGAGCGACAACGATCAGACGATCGCGCCGTCGATGCTCTACGCCTACGCCGCGTTGAAAGAAGGCGTGCCCTTCGCCAACGGCGCGCCAAACCTGACGGCGGACATCCCGGCGCTGGTCGAGCTGGCGGCCGAGGAGAACGTGCCGATCTGCGGCAAGGACTTCAAAACCGGCCAGACGCTCATCAAGACGGTGCTCGCGCCGATGCTGAAGGCGCGGATGCTCGGCCTCAGCGGCTGGTTCTCGACGAACATCCTCGGCAACCGTGACGGCGAGGTGCTCGACGACCCGGAGAGCTTCAAGACCAAGGAAGACTCGAAGCTCGGCGTCCTCGAGTACATCCTCCAGCCCGATCTCCACCCGGAACTCTATGGCGACGCCTACCACAAGGTGCGGATCAACTATTACCCGCCCCGTGGCGACAACAAGGAGGGCTGGGACAACATCGACTTCTTCGGTTGGCTCGGCTACCCGATGCAGATCAAGGTCGATTTCCTCTGCCGAGACTCGATCCTGGCCGCGCCACTGGTGCTCGATCTCGCGCTCTTCCTCGATCTGGCCAACCGGGCCGGGTTGAGTGGCATCCAGGAGTGGTTGTCCTTCTACTTCAAAGCGCCGCAGCACGCGCCCTCGGTCTACCCCGAGCACGACATCTTCATCCAGCAGACGAAGCTCAAGAACACCTTGCGCTGGATGATGGGCGAAGACCAGATCACCCACCTTGGCCAGGAGTACTACCAGGAGGCGTAGACGCCCGCGACTATAGCTCGCGTCGATTGAGCTCACTCACCAGAGAGGACTCAATCGACGCGGCGTTGCGCCGTAGAGACGATCGCGCCGAGGCCGCCCAGACGACTCTCAATCAGCCGCTTGTCTGGGCACAACGGTCAGGTTGAGATGTTCCGCCTGTTGAAAGTGGCGCACCGCCAGCTGCACCTTGCGTTGCGTCGTCTCATTTACGCGATGCTCAATCTCCAGCTGACCGAAGGGGTCTTTGATCGTTCTCACGAACGGGACGGCGTGCACGAGATCAGATCGGAGGTTGCCAACAAGGTACAGGTAGAAGTGTGCGCGCAGCGGACCTCCGGCGGCCTTCCACTCGTTCCAGCTCATCTCTTGCAAGCGGGCATCGACGCCAGAGGATTTGAGCTCGATAAGCCGGTCAAGCGCGTCGCCCTGGCCGCCAATCGTGATTACATCACAGCCGGGCCACTCCGGCGAAATCCTGAACTGCCGTTGCAGACGGCGCATCACCGCATCAAAGCGAGCCGAAAATCTCCGGCTCTGCTCGATAACGCCCGGCGAGCTTACGTCGAAGACGAGCGCGTGGGGCTGCACAGCATCTACCGAGAGATCGAAGACCTCTGCGACTGTCAAGCCGGCCTTACGCAACCGGTTGCGTTCATAGGTGAGCGTGACGGCCATCCCCAGGCGGTCAAGCTCGTCAAGGTCAGTGCGGCCACCGAACCCTCCATTCGGCGCAGAGTGAGAATTCGCGCCACTGCGCTCGTGCCGCTGCTCAGGCGCAACCCGGGCATGCTCACGTTCCGCCCCTGGAATCTGTACAGGCTCGCCATCGATCACGAGTTCACTGAGGCTAAGCAGCAGCGTCCGGCGGTGGCCGTTTTCAGCTTGCGGCCCGACCTCGGCATCAGGTAGGCGGGCGGGACTCTCCGTGAGATCAACCGGAGCGGCGGTCTTCTCATCCCATTGCTTGATGTCGGCCGACGCTTGATCGGGTAGGGCTTCTCCCTGCAGCAAGCTCCTGAGTTCGTCTACTTCACGGGCCGCGCCGGCGTGTCGCAGGAGTCGTTCGCGCGCCGCTGAGGTCTGGGCTTCGATCAGAGCCAGAAAGGACTCGAAGTAACGCGCGCCATGCGCCTGGCTCAGCGCCGTGGCCAGCGCTTCGGCCTCTCTCCGGCCGGGCGGCCAGGGGGCGTCGCCCCACTCCACCCATGCCAGCTCCACCTGGTCGCCAGCGAGCGTCACATGCGCCAGGCGCTGATCATCCGCGACAGTGAGCGGGCGGCCAGCCAACGAGCAGCCGAGCGCTAGATGCGTTACCGGCTCGACAATCTCGATAAAGCTACGTAGCCGCCGCGCATCCTGGTGTATCTGCCGATCGGCTATGCGGTCAGCGCCAACACGGGCCAACAGGTACGGCGCAAGTTCCCAAAGTGCCGCGTGAAACGCGCGCATGTCCTCCGGATCGCCAAGTGACCGTTCATCCGGCGCCGGCGACCAGCGGAGCGCGTCTTCCAGAATTTGCATGCCAAACTGCCGGGTCAGCGGCGCTCGCGCTCCAGGGGACGCCTCGATCACAAATGTCCACACGTCGGAGCCGACATGCACCCTGTCGCGCGTTTCGCGGCGGTCGACGTAGAACACCTCATGCGCGGGCGCAAAACGCAGTGCGCCGCGTCCGTTCTCCGCCAGCACGGGCGCGTCGCGGAGTGGCATCGTGGGACCATCCCGCAGTTCGCGCGGTCGCTCTCTGCTGGACAGCAGCTCGAGCATATCCCGGTACGCAGGACGGATCACATCGCGCAAATCTGCGGGAGTGATGGCGGATGCCGTGTAGATTGCGTTCAGTCGATCAAGCACCACACGCGCGTCGTCGGCCGAGAAGCTGGACGCGGTGAGTTCTTCCCGCATGCCCAGCGCCTGGGCAAAACCGCGAGCACTGGAACCGCTTACGTCTGGGGCAACATCGAGAACGGGCACGAGATACTGGTGTGCGTCACGGAGCTTGCGGTTCCCAAAGCGGCGCTGCACTTCAAGCGTTGGCAGCCACACCTGGGATGCGGGACGCGGCCCATGCCCGGTTGGACAAAACCACGTCTCTTTCAGCCTGCGTAGCCAGAAATCGTCACCCGCATCAGCCAGCTCATGATCCCAGGGCCGCGAGGGCTTCGATCTGCGTCCCGGTTGACCAGAAACGACCGCGACTTGCAGACGGGCGAAGCGTTCGAGGCTTCCCCAGTTGCGCGCCAGGTGTTCATAGAGTGCCCGCCCCACACGGGCGGCCGTGTCACGTGCGGCCGCATCAAGAAACAGGACGATGTGTTCCAAATCATGCAGCTGGTAGAAGTAGGGGAACTGGCGGTCGTCGGCAGGTAATCCTCGCTGCTCTAGTGACTGGCGCACATCTTCGACGAAACTGTCCCACCTGCTACGCGGAATGTTCCTGAACGCCCAGCCGTCGGGCCGCGTGAGCCCCTTCGTTCGGAGCCAACCGGAGGCACGATCCTCGACATCATGGAAGTGGACCGGCCGAAGCGCGGCGTTTACTCCAAGCCAGGTAAAGAACTCATGCCAACGGGTGCGCTCATCGGCATCCAGTGGGGCTTCCTCGTCTTCATCCAAACCCACTTCGTCAGTCCCGCTCTCCGCCTCGTCATCGGACGTCGCAGCTTTGAGATGCCCATAGCGTTCAAGCAGCCCGAAGAACGCGCTTGGCTCCAGCAGGAAATGAATATCGAGCGTCGTTCCGGTGGACTCTGTCAGTGCCTGGTGGACCAGCTCAACTGAGTTCTCACCGATCCAGTCGCAGCCAAAATAAGCGCGGTAGGCAGGCACCCAGACGATGCCATCCTCGCCGGGCTTCCGGCACGGGACATCGAGTCGACTCAGATTGAAGAGCGCGCGGTTGGAGCCCAGCCGTTCGTGGCGAAGCGGCATATCAGGATTCGGCGTGCGGCCAGCAAGTTGGCAAATCGCTGCGAGACGGTCGAGGCTATGCAGGGCTGCGCGATCGAGATCACTTTCTGCGCTCCGGTCCAGTTCCAGAGCCGGTAGCACACTAGCGCGCATCACATCAGGGAACTTGAACTCCCGAATTCCGAACAGCGCCTGCCAGGCGTCCATCTGTTCGCGTAGCTGGTTATTCCGTTCGCGCGGGTTGAGCCTGCCCCAGCAGACCTTGCTGGACAGAAAGCAGAGACCGTCAAGCGGGACTTCGCCTCCCAATGATCGCGGCGGATAGAAGCACTCGAACGCTGGTGTCGGAACCCGATGCACCTGGCCAGCGGCATCGATACCAA
>JAUIIK010000089.1 GCA_030431755.1 Chloroflexia bacterium | reverse complement strand
CCAACGCGCGTTACAACGCACCGCGTTGCCGCTACACGCAATGACGGCGCTACGCTACTCGTTCACGGTCCAGTGCTGGAGGTTCCAGGATGGCGCAATGGCCCACGGACTGAAGCCAGCGTGAGCAACGCGATTGCTGATGGCGGCGAGTGTGTCGCGGCGAACAAGCGGGATGACGACGACATCGTCAGTCAGGATACTCAGCATTCCCCGCCAGAGCTGGATCTGCCGTTCTGGATCCATCTCGATTCGCGCCTGATCGTGAAGCCGGTCAAAGGCGGGATTGGCGTAGCGGGTGAGATTCGGTTCAGACCACTGGTTGGCGGTAGCGGCGATGCGGTTGGAGCGAAACTGTTCGGCCCATTCGAGCGGGTAGGGCGCTATGCCGAACGATGGCGTATAGATCTGCATGTCGGCGTAGAAACGACCGTAGCTCCCCGGGTTGTCGGGGTCTTGCGAGAAAAAGACACCGGCATCGATTGCATCAAGCTCGATGGTGAAACCTAATTCCTCGAAGGCAGCGGCGAGGATCTCCTGGATACGTTGGCGGATCGGGTTGACCGATGTCCGAATCAGGAACGTGCCGCCGTTGACTCCCGCGTCGTCGAGCAATGCTCTGGCCCGCGCAAAGTCAGGGGCGGCCTGGATCCCGTCACCGTGGAAGCTGGCAGGCGCTGCAAGGGGGTGGACGAACGGTTCGGCGCGATCAACGCCGTACGCTTCCGCGATCTGGTCACGCGGCACCGCGAGGCTGAGCGCCTGCCGCACGCGCCGGTCGGAGAGGAGTGGGTGGCGGGTGTCCGGTTCGGAGCGGCGCTCGGCGGGTTCGGCGCGAGGATCGGCGAAGTTGAGAAAGAGCGTCTCGACTCCGAGTCCAGGAACCGTGACGACCTGGCCGGTTGTAGAGGCGGCTTGCAACTCCGACAGCTGTTCCGGCGGCACCGCTTCCAGGGCGGGTGTGTAATCGGCGTCGCCGGTCTCCAGCACGAGCTGGGCGTTGGACGTTGGATCGCCGCTCAGGAAGCTGACCTCGATAGTGTCGAACTCCGGAGTGACCTGCTCCCAGTAGTCTGGGAAACGTTCGAAGCGGACGCGGCTGCCCGCGCGGTCGAAGCTCGTGATCCGCCACGGTCCGGTGCCGGGAATCGTGAGATTCACTTCGTCCTCATAGTGCGTGTCTTGGCCAATCAGCGGCTCGAAGATGTGGCCCGGCAGGATGACACCGTCACCGTCCCGGAAGAGATCAAACCATTGCGAGTTCGGCTCGGAGAAATGCACCGTCACGGTATGGTCGTCGATCCGTTCGATGTCTGTAACCAGTGAGAAGCGATCACCGGTCGTGACGGTTGAGCTGCGCGGGTCCGTCGCGAAGCGCCAGGTGGCGATGACGTCGTCGGCATCGAACGCCTCACCATCATGCCAGCGCACACCTTGCCGGAGCCTCCAGGTTACCCAGCGTCCGTTGGGATCAAGCACTCCGTTCTCAAGCGTTGGCCACTCCCTGGCGAGGGCCAGGACCGGGTTCAGATCGGCGTCGAATTCGACGAGCGGTTGAAGCGCCAGCCGGCTGGCTATCCATGAGGTCTTGCGCCAGCCGAGATGCGGGTTCATCGCGATAGTCGGCAGCCAGGTCGTGATCTGAAAGTGGCGGTCTGGTTCTGGCGGATACGGCGGCTGGGTTGTCCCAGTCGTGGATGTTGGAACTGCTGTCTCCACCGGAGCGTTCGTTGCAGTCGCCGACGCGGTAGAAGTAGCTTGCACGTTCACAGATGACTGTTCGACGGTGTCGCCTTCGGTGCCGCGGTCGCATGCCGCGAGTAGTGCGGCGGGCAGTGGGGCTGCGGCTAGCGCCCGGAGCAGCACAGCCCGGCGGGTGAGCGGGTTGGGGTTGCGGAGGTTGTTCGGCATGGCTGTCCTCACTCATTCCCGGGTGTCAGCGGGGTAGACGTAGACGACCTTGCGGAGGCTGGCGTCCTGCGCGCTGACGGTGATCAGCCAGCAGCCGGCGCTTGGGAAGCTGAGCGTGCCGCTGCGGGCATTCAGGGGGTCGGTGGAGTCACCGATGGTTGCGGTGAAGGGCGTGTCGAATTGGAACGTTGCCGCTGCGGACGCGCCATCCAGGCGTTCGGCAGTGTAGGCGGTGTCCTGTGGCTGGTAGGTCTGAGTGAGCCAGACGACGTCGTTCGTCCCGGCGAAGAGCAGCCCAAGGCGCGTGTTGAGCGTGATGCCGCTGCCGTCGAGGTAGTAGGAGGATGCCCAGTTCTCGCGGTCAGGCAGGCTGGCCGGGTAGTCCTCGCCAAGACGGTTCTCGGGATCGCTCCAGCCGTCGGCCGGGCACGTCTCGGGCGCAGGGAAGGGTAGCGCGGCAGCCCTTGCGGTCGCGCTGACGGCGGCTTCGCTCGCGCCATCGCGGCGAGGTTCGAGCGATTGCCATGTGACGATGGCGGCAACGACGACGAGGGTCACAGCGGCGATGGCTGCGATCTCGGCTGAGACGAAGTCGGGCCACAAGCGCCGGGGCGCAGCCGCACGTAGCCGTTGCTTGTGGCGTGCCTGTTGTTCGGCGCTCAAGGCGATGCCGGCGTAGGTCCTGCGGAGCTCGTCGCCGTGGCGTGTGTAGGCTGATCCGTCAGCGTTATCGGATGTCAAGATCGTCTCCCAGATCATCGGCGAGCTGGCGCATGGCCCGGCTCAAGCGCATCTTGGCGGCCCCTTCAGAAATGCCCAGCGTGTTTGCGATGGCGGCGATTGGAAGCTCCGCGACGAAGCGCAGGGTCACGACCTCGCGGTTCGCTTCCGATAGCCGTTCGACTGCCCGATGCACGCGCACGCGGTCCTCCTCCTGAAGCACGAAGTCCAGCGCGCTCGCTGCCGGTGGGTCGGGTCTCCAACGGCGATTGATCGCGCGCCAGAAGCGGCGGTGACCGCGGCGCTGGTCGGCGATCTTGCGAGTGGCTATCGTGAACAACCAGCTCCGGAACGCGCCACGCTGCGGATCGAACTGCCCCAGCTTCTCCAGCGCCGCCAGGACCGTCTCGCTGACGATGTCGTCAGCCTCCGTGGTCGAGCCGGTCCGGCTCAGGGCGTAGCGGTAGAGCCGGTCGGCATAGCGGTCATAGAGCAGCTCGAAATGCCGGGCGTCGGCCCGCGCTGCCTCGACCACTTCTTCGTCGCTGGCCGCGGCCTGCCCGGGCGGCTCCCATGCGCTCATCTCCGGTCGCCTGGACCGATCCACCGGCAAAGACACCCCCATTGTCTGGTACTACGCAGCGTGAGGCTGAAAGGTAACAGAGGTCGATGGGCTCATGGTTTGCTTGTTTGACGGGATCAGTAATGTTGGACAAGCAGCCAGATTTGACGGTGACTCATACACACTAGGTTCGTCATCCTGAGCGCAGGCTCCGCGGAGCCTGCGCTCAGGATGACAAGTCTGGGGAGCTTGAGTTACCGGGATGAGTAGGTGGGCTGGGCAGGTCTATCCCACAAATGGCTGACACAATTTGACGAATGACAGCGTTGCTGACGCGAGCCCCAGAAGCAACCAGGCAGCGGGGTGCTACGATCAGCCGTGGAGTCAGGGAAAGGGCGGAGGAAAGCTATGGATGTTCTCGTTTCGGTTGATATCGAAGGCATCACCGGGGTCGTGCACGCCGACATGATGGGGCCGGACCAGCGCGAATATGATCGCGGCCGGAAGCTGATGACGAACGACGCGAACGCGGCGATCGAAGGGCTGGTCGAGGCCGGGGCGGACTACATTCTCGTGATCGACGGCCACGGGCCGATGCGTAACCTGATCTTCGAGGATATGCACCCCGCCGCCCATCTCATGACCGGCAGTGCCAACGTCCGGCCGCACTGCCAGCTCGAAGGGGCTAACACCCGGACCTTCGAGGCGGCGGTTTTCATCGGCTATCACGCGATGGCCAAGACATACCGGGCGATTCACCCGCACACGATCGCCGGCGCCGCGGTCCACGAGCTGCGGATCAACGGCATTCCACATGGTGAGACCGGGGTCAACGCGGCGGTGCTGGGCTCGATGGGCATTCCGGTGGTCATGGTGACCGGCGACACGACGACCTGCGCCGAAGCCCGCTACTTCCTCGGCCAGGGCATCGAAACCGTCGCCGTCAAGGAGGCCGTCGGCCGCAATTCGGCGATCTGCCGCCCGCCGTCGGCGACATTGCCGGAGATCACCGCCGCCGCAAAGCAGGCGCTGGAGAACCGCGAGGCCGTTTCCCCATACCTGCCGGAATACCCGTTGACCTTCGAGGTCGACTTCCTGAACATGCTCCAGTGCGAGCGCGCGGCGCAGGTGGCGGGTGTCGAGCGCGTCACGCCGGTGACGATGCGCATCGAGGGCGAAGATCCCTGGGAGCAGTACCGCGTGCTTTGGGCGGCGCTGCGGATGGCGCTCCACGAGCCGGCCTCGTTCCTGCGCTAGCTGCCTCGCCGGGTGGTCAGATGCGCCTGCGTCTGGCACTATCCGGGGATGATTCTGACAGGCGCAGGTAACACCAGGTGAGTCGCTCTTCGCACCGGCCGGGTGACCGGGTCGTGCGCCGGCGGCTGAATGCCCGGCGGGAAATCGAGCTGCCGCTACCGGCGGAGCGGGCGGCTGGGCCGCGCCATACGGAGTTCCACGCCAAGGCGTTCGTCGGCGCGGTCGCCGCGATCATGGTCATCGGTGGGCTGCTACTGACCTTGCCCTTCGTGACGCGCTCCGGCAACGCCACCCACCTCGTCGACGCGCTCTTCATCTCGGCCTCGGCGGTCTCGGTGACGGGGCTGGTGACACTCGATACGGCGACGCACTGGAATTTCGGCGGACAGCTCGTCATTCTGATCCTGATGCAGATCGGCGGGATCAGCTTCACGGTCGGGGCAGGCATCGCCCTGCGGCTGCTCTCGCTCGGCGGCCGGCAGAGCCTCCGCAATGCCATGATGATGCTGGATGGCGAGCTGACCTTGCCGCTGCATGAGGCGGCGTCGCTGACGCGCCGGGTGATTCTCTTCACCTTCGTCGTCGAGGGCATTGGGGCGCTCGCGCTCTTTGTGCATTTCCTGGGCGACGAGCCGGTTCACATGGCCTTCTGGCGGAGCATCTTCACATCGGTCTCGGCCTTCAACAACGGCGGCTTCGACATCCAGGGCGATTTCCAGTCCTTTACCGCCTACTCCGGGTCGGTCTGGATCAATGTCGTCTTGATCGTCCTGATCACGCTCGGGACGATCTCGTACATCGTGGTGGCCGACGTCGTCCAGGCGCGCGGCTGGCGCAAGATGTCGCCCTACACCAAGCTTGTTATGCTCGTACACGGCGCGTTGATCGGGATCGGGTTCGTCACCTTCCTGGGCGCGGAGTGGAACGGCGCGATGTCTGAAATGCCGGCCGTCGACCGGCCGATGGGGGCGCTCTTCCAGAGCATCTCGGCGCGTTCGGCCGGCATCGCGACGGCCGACTTCGGCGCGGTGAGCACCTTCACCGACTTCGTCTACGTCGCGCTGATGGGCGTTGGCGGGGCCTCCGGGTCGCCGGCTGGGGGCGTGCGGATCGCGACGCTCGGAGTCATCGCCGTGGCGGTCGTTTCGATTGTCCGCGGGTCGTCCGAGCCGGAGCTCTTCAACCGCAGCTTGCCGGTCGATGTCGTCCTGCGGGCGATGGTCGTCATCGTCGTCTTCTTTGTCGGTCACTTCGTCGCGGCGGCGGCGCTGGCCGGCACGGAGCACCTCTACGGCACCCAACCGGCCTTCATCGACGTGCTCTTCGAGTCGATGAGCGCGATCGCGACCGTGGGTTTCTCGACCGGATTGACGACCGAGCTTTCATCGCAGGGGAAGATCGTGGTGACGTTGTCGATGTTCGTTGGCCGGCTCGGGCCGCTGCTGACGGTCTACGCGCTCCAGGCGCGGCAGTACGAGAAGCGTTACCGGCTGCCGAAAACAACGGTGCATATCGGTTGACAGGCGCTTTCGTGCAAGCGGGAACGGTACTACTGGGTCTTCAATCCCCGTCCATGCGGTACTAAGATTCATATATCGTGCGCGGATCATGCCGTGTTTGCTGTGCGGCGTGGCTTAACCGCAGAAATTGCCCTGCCCGGCTGAGGCGTCTGCCGCCCCGTCGAGTTGCGAGCCATGCTGGCACACATCACTGCCGACCGAGGATAGAGGCTCCGCATGGAATACTCGAGAAAGTTCCTGCTTCTCATCGTCGAAGATGACATCAACGACTACCGCAGCCTGCGGAGCACGTTGCGCGAGGTCGACCCTGACCGCTATGTCGTCCGGCACGCGGCGAATCTCGAGCAGGCCGCCGATACGCTTGCCGAGGACGCCTTCAATGTCATCCTCTTCGGCATCTCCTACCCCGATCTGGCGGTTGCCGACCAGATTGAGGAATTGCGCGAGCTGGCTCCGATGGCATTGATCATAACCCTGGGCGCGATCTGGGACAGCGAGCTTGCCTTGCACGTCGTCCGCGCCGGGGCCGACGACTATCTCGTGAAAGACAAGCTTGATGGCGGGCGTCTGGTCGACGCCATCGACATCGCCTCCGCCCGGCGGGGTGGGCAGAATGATGACGCCGCCAAATGCGCGTTGTTCGAAACCTGTTTTCGCCAGGTCAATGAGATCGCCTTCGTTATCGACAGCAACGCGGTCATTCAGCCTGGCCATGAGAACATAGCGCGCATACTCGGCACAGAGCCGGAAGGGCTCTTCGAGAAGCCCTGGTTCCAGCTCCTGCATCCAGACGACCAGAGCACCGGCCGCGCGACCTGGAGCAGTCTGATGCGCAAGCCCGGCCAGAGCGTCACCGCTACGTTGCGCTTGCCCACCGCCAAGGGCGCATGGCATGCGCACCGCTTGCAGCTCTCAAACCACCTCGGCAACCGTGCGATCGAAGGCGTCGTCGTGACCGGCCAGGATGTGTCGCACGTCGTGGCGCTCGAGCAGGTGCTGCAACGCCAGCGCGATGTCCTGCGGCAGCTGATGTCGAAGCCGAGCATGGAATCGGCGGCCGAGGCGGCGCTGGCGACGATTGGCACCACCTTCGATGCGACCGACGTGCTCCTCTTCCAGTATGAAGAAGTAGCGGACCGGGACTCGCGCGAGGCCACGCCGATGCTGGAGTGGCGCGACCCCGAGGAGCCGGTCTCCCCGGCCCCGGTCATCCAGCGTATGGTTTCGCGCCCCGGCGTGTTGCCGCGGCTCCAAGATGCGTTGCAGCTCAACCCGGTCGACGGTTTGATTCAGCTCGCGCCGCGCCGCAACCCTGACATCTACGCCCAGATGACCGACGCAGTCATCCTCGCGCCGATTCCTTCTCAAGATGGCGTCTGGGGTGTCGTCGCGCTTACGTCGCGGGTGAACCTCATCGACTGGCCGGACAACCGCCGGACGATGCTCAATGTGATCGTCGACACGATCGCGATGGCCATTGCGATGGGCGGCATGGCTGAAGGCGATCGCTCGACATCGGACAGTTCGATGAGCGCCGCCGCGCGGGTGGGTATCGGCCTTGTGCACTTTGACGAGCGCGGACAGTTGCAGCGCGCAAACGAGGCAGTGCGGCAGATCACCGGCCTCGAACCGGAGCTGGTGCTCGAACGTTTCCGCGACGCGCTCGCCAGCGGCCAGAGCCCGCGTGGCGAGGAGCTCTTCCGCCGCCCGGACGGCACCGAGGCGCATGTGCGCCTCGACATTACGACGACCGTCGGCGCAGCCGGCCGCTTCGAGGGCGGCGTCATCGCATTGCGCGATGTCACCAATCTCTGGCGCGCGCTCGAACGGGTGCGCGACGCCGAAGCCTATGGCGAAGCGCTGGTCGAAACCAGCGACGCAGCCATGCTGATTCTGGACAACGACGCCCGGCTCCAGTCTGTCAGTCCGGCTGCGGAGCAAATGCTCGGCATTCGCGGCACGGATGTCACCGGGCGCACGCTGGCGGCGGCCGTCGCGCAACGTGGTCCTGGAGATGGGCAGATCTTCCTGCATAACTACCTTGAGCGCCCGGACCAGGCCGCGCGCAACAGCGGCGAGCGCGAGCTGCCGGCCCTGCGGGCCGATGGTTCGACCCTGCGCGTCGCGGCAGCCGTCGGCGACTACCGCTACCACGGCCAGCAGCGGTTCATCGTGGCGTTGCGGGAGGCCGATCAACGGGCCTACGGTGACAAGCGCGTCTCCCTGCAGCTCAAGCAGCTCGAGGCGCTCCAGCGGATTGACCGGGTGATCGCCAGCACCCGTGATCAGCAGGTCATCCTCGATGTGATGGCTGACCAGGTCGTGACGATGCCGGACATCGACATCGTTGTCATCCGCTCATTTAGCGAGGTGGCCCGACGGCTGGATCTCAAAGCTGCCCGTGGCCTGCCGGTCACCGCCCAGGCCGCGCCGTACCTGCTGCTCGGCCAGGGCTCGATCGGCCGCGCCGCCGTCGACCGGCAGCCGCTGAAGCTCATGCGCTTGCAGGAGACGCTGCTCGACGATGGCGATCCGGTGCGTTTCTCGCAGTACGCCGTCGCGGACGGCATCGCGATCCCGCTCATTTCGAACCTGCAATTGCACGGCACGCTCGAGGCCTATCGCTACGACTCCGAAGGCATCTCCGACGAAACGCGGCAGTTCCTAACCCGGATTGCCTCGCAGGCGGCGCTGGCCGTCGACGAGACCAACGTCATGGAAGAGCTGGAGCGGTCGCGGCAGCTGCTCGAAGGCGCATACGAGACGACGCTCGAAGGCTGGTCGCGGGCGCTGGAGCTGCGCGGCGTCGATACCAAGGGGCACATTCCGCGCGTCACCGAGCAGGCTGTCCGGCTGGGCCGGGCGCTGGGCTTGCGCGAGCGCGATCTGTTGGCGCTGCGCCGGGGCGCGTTCCTCCACGATGTCGGCAAGATTGCCGTGCCGGACGCTGTGCTCCATAAGCCCGGCGCGCTTGACGAGGACGACTGGGAGAAGATCCGCGAAATCCCGCATCACGCGATGAACATGTTGAGCGGCAACACCTTCCTCCGGGATGCCTCGGTTGTGCCCTATTTCCACAACGAGAAGTGGGACGGCACGGGCTACCCCAACGGCCTGAGCGGCGAGACGATTCCGCTCGCAGCCCGGATCTTTGCCGTCGTCGATGTCTGGGATACATTGATTTCGGACCGGCCCTACCGCAAAGCCCTTACCCACGAGGAAGCAATCGAACAGCTGCAATCGATGGCGGGTACGAGCTTCGATCCGGTGGTTGTCGAGACCTTTCTCGGCCTCGTTGCGAGTGATGTCCCGGCCGCCGAGCTGCCGGCTGATTCCGCGCAGCCGGAAGCTGTGCCGCACGCTGACCATCATCCCGCGCAGGGCATCGAGCTCGTCTGATCAACCGGCCGTCAGGCGCGCGCCTTGCGTGTCTGACGGTCACCATTTCGGACCTCTGATAGACTCCAATATGGTCGCAATATGCTGTTGCCAGGCGCAGGGGCTGCGGCCCGCTATCCCGAGTTCCCCGAGCTGAGAGGTCGAACCCACCATGCCCGAGGAAATCTTCGATCTCTTCGAAGACATCTTCGATGAAGCCAGCAAACGCCGGAAGAAGAGCAAGAAGCGCAAGAAAAAGGGGAAGAAGTCCTCGCAGGCTGAGTCCTCAGCCCCCCGTCAACAGCAGCAATCATCCGGAGGGCTGCTGGGCCGGATCACAAGCATGTTCCAGCCGTTGCCGCCACCGGAGCCGGAACCCGAACCGGATCCGATGAACGATCTCGAACGCGCCCATCAGCAGCAGGTGCGGCTGCTCGACGATATTCGCCGCAGCGTCGACGACGTGAGCGAATCCCGGCGACGGATGCAGGAGCGCGCCGACCGCAACGCCGCGCGTGTCCGCGAACACGAGGAGACGGCTGCCGACTACCTGCGCGCGGGCCAGGAAGACATGGCTCGCGTGACGCTGGAGCGCAAACGATTGGCGCTGGCGCAATCCGACGATATCGAACGCGAGCTGGAGGCGCTTTCGAAGGAGCAGACGCAGTTGCTGCGCGCCGAGGCCCGCCTGGAAGCGAAGATCGAAGCCTTCCAGATGCGCCGGGATGTCCTGCAATCCCAGCGGGCATCCGCTGAAGCCCAATCGCGCATGAGCGAGATGTATGGCGGGATGTCCGAGGAATCAAGCGACGTCGCCTACACCCTCAAGCGCATCGAAACGCACAATCAAGAGCTCCGCAGCCGTGGCGCGGCCATCGATCAGATGCTCGACGACGGTCTAGTCGACGGGGTCGAGGATCCACAGGCACGCTTCGACCGCCGCCTGGAGCTGGCCGGCGTCGACGATGACCTGGAGCGTCTGCGCCGCGAGGTGAACGAGAGCACGCGATGATCGTCCGTATCGTCGGCGAGGGCCAGTACCGTCTCGACGACGCGCTGATCGATGCTCTCAACGCGCTGGATGCCGAGTTGCAGACCGACCTCGATTCCGGCGACGCCGAGCATTTCAGTGGAGTACTCCAGCGCATGGTAGCCTTGATCCACGAGCGCGGCACGCCATTGGCCGACGACGAAATGCTCCCCTCCGACGCCGTCGTCCCGCCGGAGGACGCGACAGTGGCGGAGTTGCGCGAGCTCCTCGGCGAGGAAGGGCTGATTCCCGGTTAACTGGTTGCGCTGAAAGGTGGTATCCAGATGGCCCAGCGTTCTGAGCGCAAGAAGCGGCTATCACCGACAGTGCGCGGCATCCTCATCGCGCTCGCGCTCCTCGTTGCCTTGTTGCTCGTGGCAATACTCTTCAACCTCTCAGCCGGGCTCGAGTCACACGACGGCGCTCTGGGGGAGCCAGCCAGGCACCTCGTCTATGCTCGGGGGCCGTTCAACGCGTTGCTTGACCAAGTACAGCTATGGATATGATGGATTGCAAACGTAAGCTGCGGTCCGCTGCCTGATTCTGCGTCTGGTCCGGTCGCGGATGCTTGACCTTCCTGCGCCGGACGATATACTCATGGGTAATAGTGGGGAGTAGCCTGCGCGACGGGGTTTGAGATCCCGGGCGTTCGGTCAGTCGTCAGAACAGAGATGGACTCCATCTCTCGGTTGGCCGGTACTTCGACAGCGATGTGAGGCGAGACCACTACGACACAGTTGTGCCGTAGCGGCTCGCTTTTTTGTTGTCTGAGTGCCGCCAATTTGAGAGAAATGGATCTGAATGGAAGTAAGTCTCTGGTTCTGGGCGATCTTTCTGGTCGTCATCACCGTCATGCTCGCCCTCGATCTCGGGGTCTTCAACCGCACCCCGCACGCCGTCACCGCCCGCGAGGCGGCGATCTGGAGCGCCGTCTGGGTATCGCTCTCGCTGCTCTTCAACCTCGGAATCTACTTCTACGCCGGGAGCGAGCCGGCGCTACAGTTCTTGACCGGCTACCTCGTCGAGAAGTCGCTGGCCGTCGACAATGTCTTCGTCTTTGTCCTGATCTTCACCTCCTTCGCGGTGCCGCCGGTTTACCAGCACCGGGTGCTCTTCTGGGGCATCCTCGGGGCACTGGTGCTGCGAGCCGGGCTGATCCTGAGCGGTAGCTACCTGGTTGAGAATTTCCACTGGGTGCTCTACATCTTCGGCGCGTTCCTGCTCTTCACCGGTATCAAGTTGTTTCGGGAGCGCAACGACCACGACGAGGATATGAACGAGTCGCTGGGTGTCCGGATTCTGCGACGGGTGATGCCGGTCACCGACGAGTATCGCGGTTCGAGCTTTCTGCTACGCGAAGGCGGGAAGTGGATTGCGACGCCGCTCTTCGTCGTGATGGCGGTCGTCGTCGTGACCGACATCGTCTTCGCCGTCGATTCGATCCCGGCGATCTTCGCGATCACCCAGGATCCGTTCGTCGTCTTAACGTCGAATGTCTTTGCCGTGTTGGGGCTGCGGGCGATGTACTTCCTACTTGCGGACGTCATCAGGCGCTTCCACTACCTGCGCCATGGCCTCAGCGTCATCCTGGTCTTCATCGGCGTCAAGATGCTGCTGATTGACATCTACAAGATCCCGATTGTCGCCTCGCTGGGCGTCATCGTCGCGATCTTCGCCGTCGCCATCTTCGCCTCGGTGCGGCGGGACGAAGGGCCGGCGCCACCGGTTGTCCTCAGCAGCTCCGACGACGAGCGCGCGCCAGATGGGCCGCCAGTCGAGCCCCGGCGCCGTACACCGGTGTCGAGCCCCGACGCCGAGTAGCGGCGCACGCAGCGCGGACATCCGGGTATATGATGATTTCGGGAGGATGAGATGGATCTCGGTGACATTTTCGACGTCTTCGGCGATATCAGCGGCGGCTGCCTGATCGGGGTCGCCGGCCTGCTGGCGCTGCTGGCCTGCGGTGCGTGCGTGCTCGGTCTGGCGCTGATCGGCTCGTTTTAATGGCCGCTGACAAACCGATATTGCGCAACACCGACACTCTGTGACACATCCAAGATGTTAGTGTGCGGCGCTATACTCAGTAGCGCAATGACGCAGTCGCATTGATTGCCCCTCCCCATCGCACTATCGCGGCAGGCGTTTCAGCGTCGCGGCCCGCCACGCCGCGAACGAGGGAGGGACGAACACGGATGCAGGCCCAAGGTCGAGCGAGAATACTCGCGGGCGCATCTGTGTCCATGCCAGTCGCCCGCAAATTCGCAAAGAGAATCTTCCGGGGACTCTATCGGTGACTCCTCCCGCAGGCGGCGATGATTAGAGCCTCTATGTGCTCTACACGCCTAGAAGGCGGATTCGATCTCGTGTCTCGTCGCTGGCTGACTGAGAGGAACTCGAGTGACATCACGCAATGTCGGCATTAGCCGTGTTGGACACCATAGTGTCCTTATCGCATTGATGGGTGGTCTGATTCTGACCCAGGTCGTTGCGTCAGCGAGTAGTATTAGCGGGTCGACTGTCGCTCAGGCAACCGACGGTCCCACGATCAGCCTTCATCCGAGCATCGGCCCCTGCACAACCGCCAGTCCTCCGGTTACGGTCATTGGCAGTGGATTCGCTCCCAACGTGTCGCTCAACTTCATCCTTACGCGCGACCGGGATGGAGAGATCACCGCGGCGAATGGGTCATCTGGAGGGCCTCCATCAGAACCAGACGGCACGACAGTACGTGAGATTCCACTCGTCGGCTGCGATCCTCTTGAGCCCGGCGGCTCGACGTTTACAATCGAACTGACCGAGTACTATCCGAACCGCGAAGAACTGTTTGGTGCGAGAGCGAGCGCCCTCTTCACGGTCGCCGGGATGCTCAGCGGCGCATTTCTCGACACCTGGGAAGGTGGCGGAGGGCTGCGAGTGTTCGGCTACGCGTTGACCGATGAGCTCGTTGAGCAGAACACCGAACTGGGCCAGGATCTCACCGTACAGTACCTTGAGCGTCAACGCTTCGAGCTCCACCCAGAACACGAGAACACACCCTATGAAGTGCTCCTGGGGCTCCTCGGAGTGCAGCTGCTGGAATCACAAGGACGAGATTGGCGAACCTTCCCGCAAGCTAGTCCCTTGGAACCACATTATGTTCCAGAGACAGGACACGCAATCGCTCCGGAGTTCTGGCCATATTGGTCGAGTCATGGTCTAGATTTCGGGGATGAGGGCGTGAGCTACCGCGAGAGCGTGGCACTCTTCGGCTATCCGGTGTCTCAACCTATGACCGAACGCAACGCGGACGGTGATATTGTCCTTACGCAGTACTTCGAACGGGCTGTGTTCGAGCTTCATCCTGACAACTCGTCAGCATTTCAAGTTCTGTTGCGGCGTCTCGGCGCCGAAATGTTGGCACTTGAGAAGAGCGGATAGAATCCTGGCAGATCCACGGCCTGAGGCCCAAGTTCCTCCCGGCCAATCCTCTATCTGGACGCAAGATGGATGGAGCGTCAACCGCGTCTCAATCTCCCGTTGCTGGTAACCTGATTTTTCAACGTGAATATGGAATGACGAAGCTTCCGTTGCGAGTCGGACAAGGTTGCGACACAGCAATCACTCTAGCATCCGACATCTTGCGGGGGCGTTATGGTGCTCGCGTTCGGCCCTTTACCGGTCTCATCGCGCTGGGCCGTTTTCCTGCTGCTACCCGTTAGTGCCGCCAGCGTTGTCGGTCTGGCGCTGATCGGCGCGCTCAACTAACTGGCGGAGCTGTGGCCGTCGCGCTGGTTAGCGGGCGCGGCGGCTGGGCGGAGATGGCGAAGAAGACCGACGCAAGCAGCGCGGCCACGCCGAGCAGCCCGAAACCGAGCCGGTAGTTGTCGAGGTTGTCGACGATGAGTCCCATCGCGACCGGCCCGCCGACCTCGCCCCACATCATGAACATGAAGGTGAAGCCCATGATCTTCCCGAAGGCCTGCCGCCCGAAGTAGTCAGCCCGTAGCGGCATCATCTGGACCCCGCGAAAGCCGTGCGCCCAGCCCTGCACCATCACCGCCGCGATGACGACCCCAAGCCCCGGCGCGAAGGCCAGCAGGAACATTGCCGCCGCGTGGCCGAAGGTCGCGCCGGTGGCCAGCCAGCGCTTGCTGTAGCGGTCGCCGAGAAAGCCGCCGCTGAGCTGCCCGACCATCATCGTGACCGTCATGAGCGCGACGACGCTCGACGCCGTCGCCAGCCCGAGGTCGAGATCGCTCGACAGATAGGGGATCAGGTGCACCGAGACGGTCGTCACGACCATCACCGACAGGCTGTGGCCGATGGTCAGGAACCAGAAGACGCGGGTGCGCATTGCCTGCCGGACGGTGAAGCTCGTTGCACGCCCCTCCAGCGGGATGTCGGCGCTGGTGGCCGGCTGCCCGCCGTCGGGCAGGTGGCCGTATTCCTCGGGCGAGCGGCGCATCAGCTGGGCCAGTGGGATGCCGACGATGAGGATGATGACGCCCGAGGCGAAGGCCGTCGCGCGCCAGCCGTTGGCGGTCAATGACCAGGCGACGAGCGGCAGCAGCAGTCCGCCGATGGCACCGCCGGTCTGCATGATGCCGAGGGCGGTGCCACGCCGGCGCTCGAACCAGTTGACGATGGTCGCCGTAATCGACATAAAGCCGCCAAGGCTGACGCCGACGGCCATCATCAGGAAGGTCAGGTAGAACTCCAGCGGCGAGTTGATGCGGCTGAAGAGGATGAAGCCAAGCCCAAAGAGGGTCATCCCGACGGTCATGACGACCCTTGGCCCGACCCGGTCGAGCAGCCAGCCCTGGATGGGTCCAAGCAGCCCGCTCTCGGCCCGTTGCATCGAGTAGGCGACTGAGAAGGTTGTCGTGCTCCAGCCGAAGGTGTCTTTGAGGACGACGACATAGGCGCCGTAGGCGTGCGAGAGTAGCGCGCCGGTCAGCGCCTGAACGCCGATACCGGCCGTGACGATCCACCAACCGAAGAAGATCCCGCGCGCCCGGCGTGCCGCGCGCCCAACCGCCACCATACGTTGCTCGTTTCAACGGACGGTTGCATGGCCCCGGTCCCCCGACCGGCCATACCCGTCGTTGCCGCGCTAGGGTACCGCTGCCCGGCGACCGTCACAAGGGCTGGCAGGCTTGAGATGCCGCATGCCCCGCAAATGCCCTATAGGAGCTGTGCCTATTACGCAGATCCGTGGCCCAGTTCAAGATGACTCAATCAGCGAAACCACTGTGTTCAATCGCCGCAGGGGTCGTTGTAAGCCCCGTCCGTCGTCCGCTCTCATACGGACGCTGTAGCCGAGATGCCGATTCGTAGGGGGGAGTTCATCTCCACCTGGCCCAGAGGATGCGTCCGTACGCGGGTGCGGACGAGCCCCACCCCTACGAGGACCAACTGGCGACCAGCATCAGCTCAATTGGCCGTAGTCCGGGGCCAACATCAGCGCGAAACGGTGTAGGCGAAATATTGCCTACGCGCCGACGCGATTAGTACCACCTTCCCGACGGGAGGTAGGACCCCGGGCTTTGAACCGCGTAGGACCAACGGGCCATGCTTTAACGATAGCCACGCAGGGGATGGCTGGAGTGAGAAAGGCGGTCCGAAAACATGCGCACAATCGACTTATCGGGGATGCCCGTCTCGCGCGCCCTGGCCGTGCTCCGCAGCCGCGGCTGTAGCGGCGAGCTTGGCGTGGTCACTACCTATCGCCGGGTGGTCTTTCAATTGGAGAGCGGCGTCGTGGCCAGGATTCAGTCCGACCGTCCCGCCGACCGGCTCGGCCTCCAGATGATGAAGGCCGGCGATATCGGCGTCATCGATCTGCATGGGGCGCTCGTCGAGCAGCACCAGCAGCGCCTGCGGGCGATTGCATCGGATTCGGAGACCTCGCGGTTGGGCGAGATCCTCGTCGACCAGAATGTCCTCGATCCCGATGAGCTGGTCGAGGCGCTCGACCGCTACGTCGACACGATGGTCGCGGCGCTGGACAAAGATGTCGTCCTCGACATCGAGTTCCTCGACGCCGGCGGCGACCCCACCACCGACGAAATCTACGACGAGTACACCGCCAGCGCGACCTGATCCGTCGCGGAAACGTGCCGCGCTAGTCTGCCTGCGTTGCCGGTCACTGGCCGGCAGCTGCGTTGGCGGCGAACGTATCGGCCATGCGCTCCAGCTCGGCCTGGACGCCCTGGGGACGGAGCCAGCCATAGCCGGCATCCTGTAGCTCTACTTGCAGCGCCGCGAAGTCGTCATCCGACCAAACGGGACGGCCCGTCTTCGTCAGCGCCAGCCGGATCTCCTCATCGCTCGGCTCCCGGTCGGCCGGCAGCTCCCCGGCATAGGGCTGCTGGCGGCGGAGGAAGGCGTTCAGAAACGGCCTCGCCCCCTCGTCCCAATCAGCCGGCTCCGGTATCTCGATGTTCCAGTCCAGGTACCAGACGCGAATCTGTCCCCCGTAGAATCCAAGCGCCAACCAACGGCTGTTTGCTGACAGAGAGCCCTCGAATCGCCAGCTCGGTGCACGCGAAAGCTTGAACTGGCGGAGCCGCTCACCGGTCACCGCGTCGCGAAGCACTAAGCAGTCCGTCCATTCCTCATGGAGGACAGCCTGCCCGTCATTGACAATGCGTACAAACCCCACGCCTACCTCGCTATACCCATTGAGCTGGCGATAGGACGCACTAGTGTCTGCGTGCCAGAATCTCACCGTGTCGTCTTCGGAGGCGGTAACGAGTTGCGACAGATCGGCATTTACGTCGATACTGTGAATACGGTCTGTATGTTCGTTCAATATGCTCTCAATGCTGCCTGTTGGGATGTCCCAGTGATCGAGAGAGCCCGTCTCGGTGGCGATGAACGCATCGGAGAACCAATCCGTCATTGCGAGCGCCAATGTGACGCCGTCGCTGCCGCGCAATCTGCGTAGAAGGCGACCCGTTGCCACCTCCCATACCGAGAGTTCATAGTTATTCTCTGCTGGCTCTTCCTGTGTCATGAGCACTGGGGCGCTGTCGTTCACTGTCGCGAGAAACCTGTTGTCGTGACTGAACCTTGCGAATTCAGCGTAGGAAGAGCCTCCGTCCATTCGGGCCACGGCATTGCCGGTTCTGGTGCTCGTTACGAGAATCGGCCAGTTGCCGGATGAGCTCCAGTCCTGCCAGACAGCGAGTTGATGGTCGGAGCTAAGTCCAACCGGTGTCAGGCCCTCCCCCGGCGAATCTACAGTGTGGATGAGTTCGACCGGGTCGAGGTTCCAGATTCCGAATGAGCCCTGATCGAAGGACACAAGCTGCTTGCCATCGCTGCTCAACGAAGCGATCCGGCCGCCGCCGAGCCCTTCACCTTCGAACTCGAAGATCGCGGATTGCCATGCGCCGCGTAGATTCGTCCGGCGGCCCCGCCGTTCAAGCCGGTGCGTCCAGTGCAGAGTTTCCGGGGCGCGGGCCATTTCCTCTGCTGCGCGCAAGCTGTTGAGGAGATTGAGAGCGACAGCATCGTCGTTGCGCTCGAGTGCCTGGCGTATCTTCCCAAGGATCGACTCGACGTTGTTTGCTGCGGCTGCGATCTCGGCATTGGATCGCTCCTGGCTGCGCCGCAGTTCGGCACGATAGTCGATCGATCGGAGCTGCCAAACCCGCAGCCGCCCCTCATCGCTAGCGGCGGCGAGTCTCGATTCAAAAGGATCCAACTGGACTGCCGTGAGCAGATGTCCCTCGCCATGCCCATAGCTCCATGGGTATCTGCGTAAGGTGCGAGGATTGTGGGCATCTAGCGTTGCGATTCCAGACGATGTATAGGTATGGATTACGCCTCCGACGTGAGAGCCTGCGGACCTGAAATAGCTCATCTGTCCCGTTGCCGCAATCGCCTGGAATGTATGGATCAACCGGCCCGATGAGATCTCCCAGAGTTGATTGTTACCTGTTATGAGGTGGTCGCCGTCCGGGTCGAAGTCGATGTTCCAGAGTGGCCGCTTCTCCTGTATCCGTTGACGGACTTCTCCCGAGACAGTGTCCCAGATCTTGATTTCCGCTTCGAGATCGCATGTGGCAAACGAGCGTCCATCACGACTGATCGCTGTCCCTCGTATATGCGGATTAGACACAGAATCTTCCCACGTTTGTGCCCAGGCGGGGAGCGACCAACCCCGGACCGTTCCATCCGCGCACGCGGTGATTGCGCTCTGTCCATCTGCAACGATATGGGCCGCAATAACAGCATTATCGTGAACCTCGATGACGTCAGGAGCGTGGTCGCCGACCAGACTCCAGAGAGCGACGTGACCACTACTGAGGCTGGCAAGCAGGCGCTCTTCGCCACCGGTTCGCGCGAACGAAATGCCGATTGGGTAGTTGCCTGGACGCTCGATGACCCTGTGCTCTACATAGACATCGCGTTTTCGGATCGACCATTTGGTGGGCGGCATCAGGTCTGGGGCGAGAAGCACACGGAGACACTCACCGGATCGCATATCCCAGACCCGAACGGAACCGTCGCGGCTCGACGAAGCCAGTAATCCGCCGTCACTGCTCCAGGCGAGTTCGTAAATGGTGTCGAGATGTGCTGCGTAGCTACTGAGGAGCTCTGCATACGCTTCTGCTTCCATGGATTCCACCGGGAGAGCGTCATCGTGCAACGTCGACGGGCCGAAAATGTGAATGTCGGCGCCGTAGTCGTGGAGCACGAGGTCGTCGGCGGTCGGTTCGGCGTTGGCGAGGTCGAGGGTCTGGCGGATTTCGGATGAGCCGGGATTGAGGGCGAGCGCCGCGGAGAGCTCGGCGCGAGCGCGTTCGACCTCGCCACGTTCGAGCAGCGCCTGGCCGAGGACGTAGCGCGCGAGCCAGTCGTGGCCGCGATTGGCGGCGACCTCTTCCAGGCGGAACAACATACGCTCGTCAGAGATCTGGCCGGTCCGCCACTGGTGGAGGCTCTGGTTGAAGATTGTCTCCAGGTGTTGCGGGTCGCGTTCGAGCGCCCGCTGCCAGTGCGCTTCAGCGGTGGCGGTGTCGCCCGCCTCGAAGGCGTCGATGGCGCGGTTGTTCCAGACATCGGCAGGGATGTACCGGCTGGAGTCGGGGGCTGATGGTTGTGTGGCCAAGAGCGGAAACCTGTGTCTAGTTCTGTTCGGCCTGTAGTGCCTGGATTTCGCTCTCAGTAAACCAGGCGATCATCTGGCGGTACAAGCTCTCGACGAGGTCGGGGTCCGCCCCGCTCGCCTCGGCGTGGGCACGGACGGCGGCGATGACCGCCTCGACCCGGTTCGGGCGATGGGCATCGTCGGGGCCGGACTTGAAGCGGACGACCTCGTGCACGCAGGCGGCGCGCTCGCCAATCAGCGCCACGATGTCGCGGTCGATCTCGTCGATGCGGGCGCGGATCTCATCGAGGCTGTCGAAGCGCCACTCGCCATCCCCGCTCATGCGTCGATCCCGAACAGTCGCAGCGCGTTGCCGCCCAGCATCATGGCTTTCTCCTCAGCGCTAACGTCCATCGCCCGGATCACATCGGTGCTGTGATCGAGCGAGCCGATCTGGTGCGGATGATCGCTGGCTACGAGGATACGGTCTGCGCCGGCGACGCGGTAGGTCAACGGTGTGCCGATCCTGCCGTAGGGCACGGTGTCGTAGTAGAAGCGCCGCAGGTAGTGGTCGAGCGGCTGCTCCAGCTTGCCCATCAGCTCCGGGATCTGCCGGCTGCGATGATGATCAAGCGCGATGTTCAGCTCCCGTGCCGCCTGGTGCAGCGCGCCGATGGCCAGCGGCGTGTTCAGGTCGTCGCACAGGGCGGCCAGCACCGGGTTGT
>JAUIIK010000088.1 GCA_030431755.1 Chloroflexia bacterium | reverse complement strand
GGCCGAGTTCGACGCTCTCGTCGAGGACGATAGCTACGAACCAGCCAGCGACAACGGCTTCTGGAACGAGCCGGCGGACGACGTTCTACCGGAAGCTGAAGCAGCAGCCGACGCCGATACGCCACAGTCCGAGCCCTTCTGGACACCCGGCACCGAGGAGCTCATGCGCTCGTCGGTCGGCACCGATATGCTCATTGCCGACATCCAGGGGCTTGACGAGCTTGAAGAAGAGCTCATGGGCGCTGACGAGACAGAGGAGTCGGACGACTTCTTCACCAGCGTCGACGCCCATGCAAGCGACGAGCCGGAAGCCGCCCCAACCGATGACGGCAGCTGGCTAACCGCAGAGAACCGGCCGCAGACCGACCTGCTGAACTTCGACGTCGCCCCGCAGACAGAGCCCTTCTGGGACTCGCTGGAAGAAGCGACGCTGGAGACCGCAGCGGACGAGGCAGCCCCCGAGGTCGACGAAGTCGTCACGATGGATCCGTTCTTCGAGCCGGTCGATCCCGACACGTCGTTCCTGCACCAGGCGGCCGCCGCCGAGGGCACCGACGAAGAGGTCAGCGAGCCAGCAGCCTTCGATGCTGCCGGGCCCGCCGAAGATCATGTCGTCGAACCGGTTGAGGAAGCTCCGTTCGCAGCGGCTGATGAAGCTGCAACCATTGAGACTGAAACCCCTGAGCCTGCTGGCGCGAGCGACATGTTCGTGCCGCAGGATTCCTACACCTTCGCCTTTGACTTCGGCGATGCCGATGACAGCGCTGAAGAAGATGTTGTCATCGACGAGCCGGCCGAAGCGGTCGAAGCCGGGACCGAAGAGTTCTGGACACCTGAGCAGGCCGAGACCGAAGCTGACGCGCCGGTTGAAGCCGCAGCCGAAGAAGCCGACGTTGTCGCGGAAGCGACCGACGCGGGCTTCGACAGCGCGGTCACCGGCCTGATGGCGGCTGCGTCGGTCGAATCCGACGTGTTGTATCCGGAGCCGTTCGCCGCGGACGCGGAAGCGTCACCGGCCCCAGACGTCGCAGACGTCGACCCGGCCCACTGGGAAGCGCTCGAGGCCGTTGTGCCGACGGACGTTACCCACGTGGATGCCGACGAACACGTCGCCGAATTCGACGCTATGCCCGAGGATGCCGAAGCCTTCGAACCCGTGCCGGTTGAGGCCGTCGCGGACACCGAGCTTGAGGCAGCGGCTGCCGACGAAGCAGAAGACGTTGTGCTCGACGAGCCGGTTGCGACCGCGGACGAGGAAGAAGACCTTGCTCTCGACGCCGAGCCGGTGGCCGAGTCCGACGACGAACTGGTCGATGAAGCCTTCGAGGCTCCGGCTGAAGAGATCGTCACCGAGGACATCGTCGTCGAGCCCTTCGAGCTCCCGGTCGAAGCTGCCGAGCCGACCGCTGAACACGAGACCGCCGCCGAGCTGTCCGTTGACGCAGAAGCAGATGGTAGCGATCTGGCCGGGCTGGATGACGTCGTCGCCAGCTTCGAGGATGACGGCGCATTCGCCAGTCTCGACTGGTTCGATGAACCGGCAGCCGCGCTCGACGAGGTCGTCGCGGAAGCCGAGGCAGAGCCGGTCGCGGCCGAGACGCCCGAGCCCATCATGGAGACGGAGTTGCCCCGACCCGGCACAGCTTCGCTGACCGACAAGGGCACCAGCTCGCTCACCGGCGCGCTGGGCACGCCGACCACCGACTCGCTCGGCTTCGGCTCATTTGATATCGACAACTTCCTATCGTCCGAAGGTTCGATCGCGCTCAGCTCGGCGCTCCTGGACATGGCGTTCAGCGCCCCGGTCGAGGCGTCGCTTGACGAAGCGCTGGACGAGCCGTCGGTCTCTGTCTTCGATGAGAGCAGCGAACGCGCGCTCCAGATCGAGATGTTCGAGACCTTCGCGCTCGAAGCCGAAGACCACATCGCCAACCTCAACCGGGCGGCGATGCAGCTCGACCGCGACCCGCTGGCCTCCGGCCCGCTGGTCGACATCAAGCGCGCGCTGCACACGATCAAGGGCGCGGCGGCGGCAGCCGACTTCATGGAAGTCAGCGACCTGGCCCACCAGCTCGAAGATTCGCTGGCGGCGCACGAGCGGCGTGGATCGCTCAGCGACCGCACCTTCACCGCCGAGCTATTCACGGCGATGGAAGATGTCGAAGCGAAGATCTCACGCCGCAAGGACGAGCTCTTCGGCATCAGCGCCGAGGAACAGCGTGGCGGCACGTTGCGGATCGACGTCGAGCGGGTCGACGAGCTACTCAACTCGGTCGGCGAGCTGGTCGTCAACCGTTCCAGCCTCGAAGAACGTCTCGAGCGGCTGGAAGCCACAATCGAAGATCTCTCGACCGCCGCGTCGCGCCTGCAACGCTCGAGCTACCTGCTGGAGCGCGAGGCCAGCTCCGAGGATGCCATTGGCCGCCTCCTGCGCGGCGAGCTCCACGGCCGCAACGCCGGCTTCGGGATCAGCGATGTACAGTCCGAGTGGGACATGCTCGAGATGGACCGCTACACCGAGTTCGACCGGCTGATTCGTCAGCTGGCCGAGGTTGGCGCGGATGTCGCGACCGCCGTTGGCGAGATCAACTCGATCCACGGCGACTTCGACACAATCTCCAACCGCCAGCGCCGTCTGACGACGATGCTCCAGGACGAGCTGATGGGCATCCGCATGGTGCCGATCTCGACGCTCGCGCCACGCCTCTACCGGGTTGTCCGGCGGGCGGCGACACAGCGCGGCAAGGACGTCAGCCTGATTATCGAAGGCGGCGACACGCCCTTCGACAAGCTGCTGCTCGATACCTTGAGCGAGTCGCTGTTGCACCTGCTGCGGAACTCGGTCGACCACGGCATCGAGGATGTCAACGAGCGCCGCCGCCTCGGCAAGTCTGAGAACGGCACGATCCGTATCCGCGCCTTCCGTGACGGTAGCGAAGCGGTCATCGAGATCATCGACGACGGCGCTGGCATCGACCACGAGGCGGTTATCCACCATGCGCGCGAGCGCGGCCTCGATGTGCCCGAGAACATCACCCGCGACCAGGCGCTGTTGCTGATCTTCGAGCCCGGCTTCACGACCAAGACTGAAGCCGACGACATCTCCGGCCGTGGACTCGGCCTCGAGATCGTCGAGCAGACCGTCTCCCGCTATAAGGGTCGCGTCGCCGTCGACTCGGTCGTCGGACGCGGCACGGTCTTCAGCCTGCGGCTCCCGGTTATGCTCTCGGTGATCCAGGCCTTCCTCGTGTCGGCCGGCGAAGGCGAATTCGCCATCCCGGTCGCGAACATCGACTATGTGGTCGACCGCTTCGACCAGCCGCTGACGCAGATCGGCGACTCGGTTGTCGTCGAGACGGCCAACCAGATTATTCCGGTTGTCGATGTGGGCGCGCGTATCGGGCGCTCGCGGACGCCGGTGATGGAGAAGGAATCCGGCTGGGTCATGGTGACGGAAATCGCCGGCAAGCGCTGGGCGCTCGTCGTCGATGACCTGCACGGCCAGCAGGAAATTGTGGTCAAGCCGATGGGTCGCTTCCTGCGCGCCACCCCGGCCCTGATGGGCGCGACGATCCTCGGTCACGGCGACGTGGCGCTGATTGTCGATGTCCCGGCCCTGCTCGGTGTGGATTCGCTGGTGACGCGGCTCAACCCGGTCGCGCTCGACGAACTACCCGCTGCAAGCAACGGGCCGTCGAAGCCTGAGGCGGAGACCACCAAGCAGAAGCCGTCCCAGGTGGTCCTGGTGGTCGATGACTCGCTCAGCGTCCGGCGTGTGGTTAGCCGCACGATCGAACGGCACGGTTGGGTCGCTGTCCTGGCGCGAGATGGCGTCGAAGCCCTCGAGATGCTCGAACAGGGTCACGCCGATGTCGTCCTGACGGATATCGAGATGCCGCGCATGGATGGCTTCGAGCTTATCTCGGCGATTCGTGGCCGCGACGCGATTGCGAATCTACCAATCGTCGTCCTGACCTCGCGCTCCGGCGACAAGCACCGCGAGCGGGCGCTCGGCCTCGGCGCAGACGAATACCTGGTCAAGCCGTTCCAGGAACAGGAACTGATCAGCGTCGTCGAGAGCGTCAGCCGGACAACGTCCAGCGTCTAGTTGCTCCTTGCGCCGGTCCGTGACAGATGTCGCGGACCGGCGCGCAATCTTCGCACCGACGAAGCGGAATGGATGAGATCGTGGTTAGCCAGGCAACGCCGCTGACAATCCCCCAGACAATCGCCAGCGAGGCGGAAGGCTCCGGCACGCAGCAGATCACGCTGGCGCGCATGGAGATCGGCGGCATGCGCTTCGTCCTGCCGCTCGGCGATGTCGCGGCCGTGATTGAGCCGACATCGATGGAAGCGCACAGCGACGATCCCTACGGTATCTGGATCGGCCATGTCCGCAGCCAGCAGGGCGCGATTGCGATTGCCAACGGTAGCGCCTTGATCCGCACGGCCAATAAGGCGATCCCGCCCGGCCGTATCGCCATTTTGCGTGGCGAGTTCCCAATCGGCCTGGCCGTGGACCGAATGCTCTCCGCCCAGACCGTCAATCGCGACGCGTTGCACGCGCTGCCTGATATCGTCCCGGCGTTGCAGCCCTGCCCGGTTACCGCCGTGCTGTGGGGCGCTGACGATGAGCTGGAGCTCATGCTCGACCGCCAGATGCTGATCGACGAGCTCGATGCCGGCTTCCTGGGTTCCCGGCAGTCGAAGACAAGCAGCCGCTACAACCAGCAACGCATGCTCGACCGCTACGGTGACGTTGACTACACGCGCGGCCTGGAGGTGGCCTTTGCCGGCAGCCAGGAGCGCTGGGTGCTGCCGATGACGACGGTGCGCCTGGTGACAGACTCCCGCAGGCCGCACCCGCTGCCACGTACCCCGGACAAAGTCCTGGGGCTCGTCGCCTGGCAACGCGATCCGATCCCGGTCGTCGATCCCTCCGCAGCCATCGGACTTGAAGGCCGCGTCTCGTTGCCGGCCAAGTTCGTCGTCATTGGCGAGCCGGTCACAAGCGGACAGACATCGACCCATGCCGACACCGTCGTCGTCGTCGACCGCATCGTCGGCATCCACAATAACCTGCGTACGGAACACGGCTACACCTGGGACAGCAGCGGCGACGCCCTCAACATCATCAAGATCCCCAGCCTGCTGACGTAGCCCCTCGCACAGCGATGTCGTACCGGGCCGTAGGGGTGGAGTTCATCTCCACCCGCGTACGGACGCGATGCCTGAGCCGGGTGGAGATGAACTCCACCCCTACGATGCGCTAAACGTCCTCGCTCTCCGTACAAACTGGTGCGGGCCGCACGCGGCAAGATTCCGTTGCCCCACGTAGGGCTGAGGCTCGTCCTCAGCCGTTTTCGATAAGATTCTCGCTGGCTGGCTGAGGACGAGCCTCAGCCCTACACTGCGCATGCTTTCGTGGGGAGTGGTAATCAGATCGACTCAGGGCGCGGCGATTCCGTCTAAGTACACACAGATGTCTAACGCGACTCCAAGCGCAGCGCCCGGTTGGTGAGCTTGCCGATGCCTTCGATCTCTATCGCGACCCGGTCGCCGGATTGCAGCGTGAACTCAGCCGGTGGGACAAGGCCGGTGCCGGTCATCAACAACGCGCCGGAGGGGAATGTAAGCGCCCTGTAGAGGTAGGCGATTAGATCCTCGACCTGCCGGTGCAGGCTGGCGGTCGACACCGTGCCGGACCAGACTGCTTGCTCGTCGCGGACAACGACCATCGAGATATTGAGGTCGGAGACATCCGGCAGCTCCTCGCGCAACACGATCCACGGCCCGAGGGCGCAGCTTGCGTGGTAGATCTTCGCTTGCGGCAGGTAGAGCGCATTTTCGCCTTCAATCGAGCGCGACGACAGGTCGTTGCCGATGGTGTAGCCGACAATCTCGCCACCAGCGTCGATGACGACGGTCAACTCCGGCTCCGGGACATCCCAGGTGGAATCGGCCCGTATCCCAACCGGCTGGCCGTCGCCGACGCAGCGCCAGCCGGGGGCTTTGAAGAAGAGCTCCGGTCGTTCGGCGTCATAGACGCGGTCGTAGAGCTCTTCCTGGGTCGACTCCTCGATCCGGGCGTCGCGGCTGCGCTCGTAGGTCACGCCGGCCGCCCAGACCTCCTGCTCGTCGACCGGCGCGCGCATCACGACGCTGCGCAGCGGGAAAGTTGCGACAGCCGAACGCCGCAGCTCGCCAAGCACACGCAGCCGCTCCTGACCATCGAGCCGCAGGAGGTGCGCCAGCGTATCGGATAGTTCGTAGACACGCTCCTGCTCCTGATCGACCCAGCCGAGCCGGACGATTTCGCTCCCTGTCGCATGCAATTGAAAGCGGCACAGTGGCAAGCGGTCTCCCTTCGGGGAGGGGATAGGGATTAGGTTATAGGGGATAGCAGAACGCTCTGCGTCTGGCTCTCCGCGAACTCCCTAATCCCTCGTCCCTAATCCCTACACAAGGCGTGTGGCGAGCTGCTCGATGACGGACAGGTGGCTGTCCCGGACGCCGAAGATAATCTCGTCGCAGCCGGCATCGCGGAAGCGTTCGATAACGTGGAGGGCGCGGTCGAGCGATGAGAGCGGATCGACCGGCGCGATGAACAGACCGACCGACTTCTTGATCTCGGCCGGATCGCGGCCAATCTTCTCGCAGGCGGCGGCGAGGTCGGCGAAGCGTTCGCGGACATAATTCGGGCTGCCGGCAACATTGTAGTGGTCTGCGTACTCGGCGCACAGACCCAACATGCGCGGCCGCGTGCCGCCGATCATGATCGGGATATGGCCGTTGACCGGTTTCGGGACGCAGGGTGCCTGGTCGAGCGAGAAATACTCGCCCTCGAAGGAGGCGTAGTCGCCCGTTTCGAGCAGCCGCATGATTTCGAGCTGTTCCGCCAGCATCGTCACCCGCTCGCCGGGCGGCGGATAGGGCAGGCCAAACGTCTGGTGCTCCCGCTCGGTGTAGCCCGCTCCGAGACCGAGCGTGAAGCGCCCATCGGTCATCTGGTCGAGCGCCAGCGCCTGCTTCGCCAACATCGAGGCATGGCGGAAGGTGACCGGCGAGACGATGGTGCCGGTCATGACGCGTTCGGTGCGGCTGGCAGCCCCGGCCAGCAAGGTCCAGCACTCGGTCATCGGGGTCAAGGGTGGCGGCGTGTTGGGGTCGGTCGGTTCCGGCGCGCCGGACTCCGTCGTGTAGCCTTCGGTCATGATGTGATCGCTCATCCAGAGCGAGTCGAAACCCATCGCCTCAACGTCGGCCCAGAATTTCTTGACGTCGGGCCAGCTCCAACGGCTGCCGGTCGTCAATCCAACCTCAACACCGTGATCCTTCGTCGGCATGCTGCGCTCCGTTTCTGCGGTCGAGATCGCGCCACCATACTAGCCCGAAACAGAGCGCGCATAGACAACTTCTATATGTTCCCAGCGCGCTCCAGCCGGATACGCTCAAGTGTGCCCAGGGCCCAGCCGCCGTGCGCCACCTCGCCGCGTTCGGGCAGGGCATCGAGCGTGAACCATTCGGGGCCGGCCAGATGACTGGCGACGTCGAGCGCTTCAACGTCCTCAGCTGACGCCACATAGTGGAGAGCGAGATGCCAGGTGCGGTCGCGGCCGGTGAAAGATTCGGCGAAGACCAGCTCCACCGCGCCGGTCTCGACGCCCAGCTGATCGCGCAGGATGCGGCGGGCAGCATCGGCGGGGTCTTCGCGCTCCAGCAGCAGATCGTTCGGCAGGAAGAACCCTTGCTGATTGTCATAGGCCGCCGGATCGCGATAGCGCGTCAGGAGCACGGCGTCATCATTGACATAAGCTATGTCAGCCACCAGTTTCACGTTGTGCGGGGCATCCATTCTCATTCTGCCTTTCGTTGGCGACTACACGTCGTTCGCTACAACCGGCCAAGAGAGCCGGGTACGGTACTCCGCCGGCGCGAGCCCCGCGCCGGGTGAGGTCAGGTAGGTTTCACGTGGCGGCCCAGCCGGTTGGAAGCCTTGGAGCCAGGTCCATAGCCCAAGTGCACGGTAGGCTCTGCCAAGCTCCTCATATGGCCCAACGTGGAGCAGCGCGGCATGACGGCCACCGGGCAGCGTCCGGTTCTCCAATGGCGGTCCGACCGTGGCGGGGGCGACAACCGGCAGGCCGACCTCGACCTCGAACCCGGCAGCATCGGCGGCCGGGTGATAGATGGCGAACGGCGGCCCGGACGGCTCTGCGACTGCCGCGTAGAGCAGGCCGATCGTCTCGCCGGTGTAGACGCCGACATCGTCGAGCGTACGCCGCGCGCGCCGGCTGACGTAGCGCAGCGCGTCGACCTCCACGAGCTCGGCGGAGTCCGACGGTGATTCGTCATCCATAGCGCCATGCGCGATCAACCGTTCGAGATAGCTCAGCGAACGCTGCTTCTCCGCGATCTCCGCCTTGACCCTGTCGCGCTGCCGTTCGAGCAAGCGCTGGAGGCCGCCTGCTTCCGCCGTGTCGAGGGCCACCCGGATGTCGCCCAAAGGCGTGTCGAAAGCACGCAACAGGCGAATGACCTCGGCCAGCTGTGCCTGGTCAGCCCGGTAGTAGCGATAGCCGGTGTCCGGGTCGACGTGCGCCGGCTTGAGCAGGCCGCGCTCGTCGTAGTAGCGCAGCATGCGCGCCGAGAGCCGGGTCATCATTGCGAAGGTTCCGATTTGCAGCAGTCGAGCCATCTACCTACCCTTCTTCAAGCGTCAGTTTCCGCCCTGACACGGTGTCAGAGTCAAGGGCGAATCCTGCTGGCGGCGACAGTGACCGGGAGTCAGCGAGGTTGTGGAATGTTTCACAACCATCATGCTAGACTTCCGAAACCGGGCGCTGGGCAACCAGTCGCCAACCTCTCGGGGGAGAGTCATGACGGGGAAGGACCAAAGCAGGATGGCGCGACGGCTGCCGGGTACCCCTTGGGGGAAATTCGCCCTTTTCGCCCTGGTATCGCTACTCATTCCAGCCATCTTGACCGCCTGCGGCGGCGCGGAAGACAATCCGCAGTCGACGATAGATCCCGCCGGCAGCGTCGGCGACGAAATCAACAATATCTACAACTTGCTCTGGGTGCTTGGCGCGGTCGTCTTCGTCCTCGTCGAAGGCGCATTGATCTACGCAGTCTTCCGCTTCCGTGGCAACAAAAAGCTGATCAACGGCCTGCACCGGTCCATGGCAATACCCGCCTGGAGATCATCTGGACGGTTATTCCGGCAGTCATCCTTGCGGTCATCGCGATCCCGACGATCCAGGGCATCGCAACGCTGGCCGAAAAAGACGAAGATGCCTTCCAGATCCACGTCATCGGCAACCAGTTCTTCTGGGAGTTCGAGTACCCCGATATCGTCGGGCCGGACGGCGCGCCGCTATCAACCACCAATGAGATGCACATCCCGGTCGACACTCGCATTGAGCTCACACTCACGACGAACGACGTCATCCACTCCTTCTGGGTGCCACGGCTCGCTGGCAAGACGGACGCGATCCCCGGCCGCGAGAACCACATGTGGCTCGAAGCCGACGAAACCGGCACATTCCTGGGGCAGTGCGCTGAGTTCTGCGGCACCGAGCACGCCCAGATGCGCTTCACCGTCGTTTCGGACACAGAAGAGGACTTCAACGACTGGGTCGCCAACAGCTTCGCGCTGCCGTCGGATCCGGTTGAGGCAGGCCAGGCAATCGTCGAGTCCGTCTGCGCTGGCTGTCACCTCGTCGAAGGGACAACCGCCCAGGGCAACGTCGGGCCGGAGCTCACCAACTTCGCGAACAGCGACCAGATCGCCGGAGCAGTCCCGAACAACGAAGAGAACCTGCGAGCCTGGCTTGCCAACCCGCAGGATGTCAAACCAGGCACCGCAATGCCGAACCTCGGCTTGAGCCCGCAGGAGATCGACGCGCTCGTCGTCTATCTCAATACGCTGGATGGTTCAGGCGGTTCGTAAGAGCGCTTGCGTCAACGGCCTGCAACGCGCGGGCCGCTGCTAGAACGCGCGGAGGAGCAGAGATGGCTACCCAGGTCACAACTGCCGGACAGGTAGTTTCCGTCGATGAGTTTGCCTATCCCAAGGGCATCTGGAGCTGGTTGACGACGGTCGACCACAAACGCATCGGCATCCTCTATCTCATCACGTCGTTGAGCTTCTTCGTCATCGGCGGCATCGAGGCGTTGCTGATTCGTATCCAGCTGGCCCAACCGGACAGCACGTTTGTCTCTGGCGAGACCTATAACCAGCTCTTCACAATGCACGGCACGACGATGATCTTCCTCGCCGTCATGCCACTCTCCGCAGCCTTCTTCAATTTACTTGTGCCGCTAATGATTGGCGCGCGTGACGTCGCGTTTCCACGACTCAACGCTTTCTCCTACTGGGTGTTTCTCTTTGGCGCGATTCTGATCAACCTGGGCTGGCTGCACGGCGCGGCCCCGGACGCCGGCTGGTTCGCCTACGCCAACCTCACGTCGGTCGAGTACTCGGCCGGCCAGAACGTCGACTACTGGGTCGTCGGCATCCAGGTACTCGGCCTTTCCTCACTCGCTTCGGCCTTCAACTTCCTTGTGACGATCATCAACATGCGCGCGCCCGGCATGACGATGATGCGCATGCCGGTCTTCATCTGGATGACATTGATCGTCGCTGTCCTGCTCGTCATGGCCTTCCCAGCCCTGACCGTCGGCGTGACGCTGCTGATGTTCGACCGCTGGTTCGACACGCTCTTCTTCGTCCCGGAGGCCAACGGGCAGCCATTGCTCTGGCAACACTTATTCTGGGTATTCGGGCATCCCGAGGTGTATATCCTCATCTTACCCGCGATGGGCATCGTCTCCGACGTGCTGCCGACCTTCTCGAAGAAACCGCTCTTCGGCTACACGGCAGTCGTCTTTGCCGGCGTCGCCATCGCCGCGCTCGGCTTCAGCGTCTGGGCCCACCATATGTTCACGGTCGGGATGGGGCCAGTTCCAAACTCGGTCTTCTCCATCGCAACGATGCTGATCGCCTTGCCGACCGGCATCAAGATCTTCAACTGGATCGGCACGATGTGGGGTGGCGACCTGGAGTTCAAAACACCCATGTTGATGGCGATCGGGTTCGTCTCGATGTTCATCATCGGCGGCATCTCCGGCGTCATGCACGCCTCGCCGCCCGTCGACAGCCAGCAGCAGGACAGCTACTTCGTTGTCGCTCACTTCCACTACGTCCTCTTCGGCGGCTCGATCTTTGGCCTCTTCGCCGGCGTCTACTACTGGTGGCCAAAGTTCTTCGGCCGCATGCTAAACGAGGGGCTCGGCAAGGCGCAGTTCTGGCTGATGATCATCGGCTTCAACGCGACCTTCTTCCCAATGCACTGGCTGGGCGTCATCGGCATGCCGCGGCGTGTCTATACCTATCCCGATAGCGTCAACTGGGAGTTCTGGAACCTCTTTACGACAATCGGCGCGTTCGTGATCGCCCTTGCCGTGGCAGTATTCATCGTCAACGCCATCACAAGCCTTCGCAAGCCGCAGGACGCGCCGGACGACCCGTGGGATGGCGCGACGCTCGAGTGGGCCACCAGCTCACCACCGCCACCCTACAATTTCGCCGAGGTGCCAACGGTCAATAGCAACATCCCGCTCTGGGTTGAGAAGTATCCCGAGGTCTATGGCCACGAGCCGGACTTCCGCGAGACCGCGCCCCCTGCTGATGAGCAGCCGGACGTCGATCACGGCATTGAGACACATCATGACGACCATCATCACGATATCCACATGCCGAATGCGTCCTACTGGCCGCTGGTCGTCGCTATCGGATTGCTGCTTGGCTTCTCGGGCTTTATCTATACGTTTGCACTGACCTTCATTGGCGCGGCGGTTCTGTTGATCGGTATCTACGGCTGGGCGCTCGAACCTGCGTTCGGCGAGCCGGACCACCTTTACTAGGCGGGGGAGAACGAGAGAGCATGGCTGCACAGCAGGACGCGGCGCGTCCACCGATCCAGCAGAACATCATCGAGCACCCCACCTCAACGGGGCTCGATAGCCGCAAACTGGCAATGTGGTGCTTCCTGGCATCAGACTGTATGTTCTTCGGCTCGCTCATCACGGCCTACCTCGTCTCGCACAACCGCGCCGCCGTGCCGCCCTATCCGCAGGGCTTCTTCGATATCCCCTTTACGTCAGTCAGCGCATTCGTGCTGCTGATGAGCTCGGTCGCGATGGTGCTGGCGCTGGCGGGTATCCAGAAGGGCGATCTGCGCCGCTTCCGTATCTGGATCGTCTCGACGGCGCTCCTGGGACTCATCTTCCTCGGCGGCCAGATCTATGAGTTCACTGAATTCCACCACGAAGGCCTGCGGCTCTCGACCAACCTCTTCGGCTCGGCCTTCTACACGCTTACCGGATTTCACGGGGCGCACGTCACGGTTGGCGTCATCTGGCTCTTCAGCCTCTTCTTCGCCTCCTTCCGCGCGCCGTTGGTGACGAAAGAGAAGGCGTTGAACGTCGAGATCGCCGGTCTCTACTGGCACTTCGTCGACATCGTCTGGATCATCATCTTCGCCGTCGTCTACCTGATCGAACCGATTTAGCACGAGAAGGGCTGTAACCATGGCCAGTCACGCCGTAGATCACCACGAGGAGCACGCCCACCCGGATGCGCGCGAGTATGTGATGATCGCCTCGATCCTGACCATCGTGACAGGCTTCGAGGTCGCGCTCTTCTTCTTCACCGGCGTCGGGCACGGCACGCTCGTCGGCATGTTGATGGTCCTGATGGTCGTGAAGTTCGTCATGGTCGTTGGCTGGTACATGCACCTGAAGTTCGACCATCCCTATTTCACCTGGATCTTTACCGGAGGGTTGCTCATCGCTATTGGGATCGTCCTGGCGCTCTCCGTGCTCTTTGGCATCTTCACCGGCGGCGAGGAAATCGTCCGCCAGCTCCCGGCCGGAGAGGGACACTAGCAACGACGCTGACGACGACAGGCTTCGCGCCAACACACAAGCGCACTAAACGAGGCAGGGGTTATGCTCTCTGCCTCTTTCCATCTGCGGCGACAAGCAACACCGTAGTACAGCGATGAGACTGCAAGCCTCGACAATCGACATCGAACCAATCGCGCTGACAAGCTGGCAGTTCGACATTCCGGTTATCGTGGGGATCGTCGGCTCCGCCGCGATCTACGTCTGGTTGACATCCGACTCAGAGCGGGCGCGTTATCGTGACAGCGCTCCCGTGCCGGGAGGCAAGAAGGCGCTCTTCTTCGGCGGGCTGCTGGCCTTCGCCATCGCGCTGCTGTCGCCCATCGAGCCACTTTCGGACGATTATCTCCTGAGCGGTCACATGGTCCAGCACATCCTGCTCACGATCGTTGGGCCGCCGCTGGTGCTGCTGGGCATCCCGGCCTGGCTCTACCGGGTCATTGCCCAGGCTGTCGGCCCGGTCTGGGCCGCCTGGCGCTTTCTAACGAGGCCGCTGCTGGCCTTCGTCCTCTTCAACCTGACCTTCGCCCTGGTCCACTTCCCGGCCTTCTACAATCTGGCACTCCAGAATCAGAACGTCCACATTCTCGAACACGTCCTGCTCTGGAGCACTGCCTTCATCGGCTGGTGGCCGATCCTCGCGCCCGACGAGGAGCTGGGCGCGTTGCCGCGGCCGCTCAAGGGGCTCTATCTGCTCGGCAGCACGATCCCCGGCCAGGTCGTCGGCGCGCTGCTGACCTTCGCCGGCAACGTCATCTATACCGAGTACGAGCGCGCGCCAAGGCTCTGGGGCATCTCGCCGTTGGTCGACCAGCAAATCGGCGGCCTGCTGATGTGGGTCCTCGTCGGCGCGTTCTTCCTCGCCGCCGCCCTCGCAACCCTGGCCCGCTGGGCCGCCGCCCAGGCTGCCGCGGATCGGCCACGCCCCTAGAACAGTCGACGAAGCGTTCCCAGTTGAGTAAGAATTGGATGAATACTCTGCAATGAACGCTGAGGCGGCTCCATGCAACATAAGACGGAAACGCAGAAGATAGCGAACAATCAGGGGCCAGAAGATGATCCGCTCAAGCAACCCGACGTAATCTGGCGCGAAGGTCGGGACAATTCGCGCGGATGGTCGTTTGAGCCTCTGATCCGGGTCAAGCCTGGAACCGATCTTCTGGCGCGGCTGAACCGCCTCCGAAGTGAAAGATCGTCCGACAGCTAGCATGTCATCTCGTCGACGGGTCTATCTCGACAGCAGCATCTTCATCGGAGCGGCAATTCCAGGCAGCAATCACAGTTCAGCGACACAGGCATTCTGCCAACAACTCGCGGGCGACCGTTCGGTCATCGTCTTTTCGGTTATCATGCGTTACGAATACGCACACATCGCCTACGAACTCGCAAGCCCGACTAGCCGTCGACTCCTCCCGCCGAGCATGATCTCAGACTATGGGTTGAACGATTGGGACGCTGACCAACGAGTTCGGAATAACTGGATGGCAACAGTACACGAGAACCTCGAACGGCTCCTCAATCAATTCGCGGTCTTCGTTGAGGCACCGATTCGCGCTGAAGCTTGGCCCCTCTCACTCGAGTACATGGCTAGCCACGGCTTACGCTCTTATGATGCGTTGCATATCGCGACTGCACGCTATTTCGGAGTCGGAGATCTGGCATCGTGCGATCGCCACTTCATCAATATTGAGGGATTGAACGTCACGATCGTTCGCGATCGATAGAATCTGAGCGGCACATCAAGAAGGATGGTGATCACATGCCAGCTTACGCAGGCCAAGGAACGACGCACACCGTACCCTCGGATACTCGCATCGCCCGCGACTCGCTGGGCGAGATGCAGGTGCCAGCGGATGTGCATTACGGCGCAAGCACGATGCGGGCGTCGCTGAACTTCCCGATCAGCGGCATCCGCTTCTCGCGCCGCTTCATCCAAGCGCTCGGGCAGATCAAGGGCGCTGCGGCTGAAGCCAACGCCGGGCTGGGCCTGCTCGACCGCGAGTTGGCAACCGCCATCGGCCAGGCGGCGAGCGAGGTTGCCCACGGCGCGCTCGACGATCAGTTCGTGCTCGACATCTTCCAGACCGGCTCCGGCACCTCGACCAATACGAACGCCAATGAGGTCATCGCCTCGCGCGCCAACGAGATCCTCGGTCATGCACGGGGGCTCACCAATCCGGTCCATCCCAACGACCATGTCAATATGGGCCAATCAAGCAACGACGTCATACCCTCGGCAATGCACTTGGCGGCTCTGAGCGCCATCCACGAAGATCTGCTGCCGGCGATCCACCACATCGAAAACGCCCTCAAGGCCAAGGCCGACGAACTGATGCCGGTTATCAAGACTGGACGAACCCACCTGCAGGACGCGACGCCGATCCGGCTCGGCCAGGAATTTCTCGGCTACGCCAGCCAGTTCGAGCTCGGTCGCGAACGGCTGCGCGGGGCAATCGACGAGTTGCGCGCGATCGCTCTGGGCGGGACAGCAGTTGGCACAGGCATCAACACGCACCCCGAGTTCTCCAGCAGTGTCTGCGAGCTACTCAGCGAGTGGAACGGCTTTGCCGTCTCCGAGTCGGGCCACCATTTCCAGGCCCAGGGGACCATCGATGGCGTTGTCGCCGCCAGCGGCGCGCTGAAGACAATCGCGGTCAGCGTCACGAAGATCGCCAACGACATCCGCTGGCTCGGTTCCGGGCCGCGCGCCGGATTGGGCGAGATCGAGCTACCGGCTGTCCAGCCGGGCTCGTCGATCATGCCGGGCAAGATCAACCCGGTCATCGCGGAGTCGGCGGCGATGGTTGCCGCCCAGGTTATCGGCAACGACACGACGATCACCATCGCCGGCGCTTCTGGTAACTTCGAGCTCAACGTCATGCTGCCGGTCGCCGCCTACAACCTGCTGCAATCGATCGAGCTGCTCTCGAAAACCTGCGTCAATCTGACGGATCGCTGTATCGTCGGGATCAAGGCAACCAGCCAGGGGCCGGATATGGTTGAGCGGGGTCTGATGATCGGGACGGCCCTGGCGCCGGTTATCGGCTACGACGCGGCGGCAGCCATCGCCAAAGAAGCATCCGCCACTGGCCGGACCATCCGCGAGGTCGCCCGCGAGCAGACCGACCTGACCGACGCCCAGCTCGACGAGATCCTCGATCCGCTCCAGATGACGGAACCGACGGCGTAGATCGTGGCGGCGCAAAGCCCGTCGGGATGCCAATAGGTATGCAGGTTGTCCTGCATTAGGGTGGGCTTAGTCATACGAAATCAGGTTGGAGCGTTCCTGTTGCCAGCTTTGCGTGATCGCGATCAGCGACGCACCGCGTCGCAGCTGCCAATGATGCCGGCGACGTGTCGTCCCGGGGATCCCTGCCCCTGTAGCTGCGACGCGACGCGTCGCTAAACCCACCGCCTGTGCTCGCGGCAGATGGAGCACGCATCACCACGATGCAGTATCACTCGACCTGATCTCATGGGAATAGACCAACATACAAGCCGGTCGTTTCGACCACTTCACGCCTCATGGGTGCCCGGCGTCGCACAGCCTCCGCTCCGGTCGAGATGATAACGGCGGCAACCTAGACCAACTCTCGAAGACATCGAAGGCGCCAAACACCGACGAGCCCTGGATCTTGTAAGGATGGGGCTCGTCCCCATCCGGCAAGGCATGTGCGTATGTACGCGGATGGGGACAAGCCCCATCCCTACGATGTCGAGTGGCCCGATCTGCAATCGAACCATTAATGATTTCGGAACTGAATGCAGCTGTTTGAAACTCGGTCTAGCGCATGATTGGCAGAAAGAGCTCACGCTCGCGTCGCGGACGCCTCGAACTACGAATATTACGGCCCGTTGAGGGAAACTCTCGCGTTGCGCGGGAGGTGTAGCTTCAAGGCGAGTACAGAGTGCACTTCCTATCAGGCGGCAGCGCCGCCGAACTCGCGGAGGCAGACGATCACACCGGCGCGGCTGATCGAGATGGCTTCGTTGTCGTCGATGAGCTTGGCCGACGAGAGCTGGTCCAGGTGGTCGGCCGCGGCCTCGAACTCGGCCCCGGTCGAACTGTGGCGGATCTGGCCGGTATCGTGGCGCACTTTGTACGGCTCATAGATAAAGCTATTCGCCGGCTGGCGCTGGATGCACTCCCACATCTGGCGCAGCACATCATAGGCCGGCGGAGAAAGGAGCGGCACTGGCGGCACAATGCCGAAGGCCGATTGGCGTAGCTCCTGAGGAAGCGCGCCGAGGGTCAGGTCGATCCGGTGCAGCTTGCGACAGAGTGGGCAGGTCAACTCCACCCCCACGAGCACGCCATCGAGCGTGTGAATCGTGCCGATCTGTTCATCGCACGAGTCGCAGTGCCACTCCTCACGATGAATCATGTAGTCCTCGACCATCCACGGCATGCGGCGGTAGGGCAGATAGGAGCGGTTGCCGTCGACGCGGCAGGTCACGCCGATCTGTACACGGGCATCGACGTCGGTGGTGCGGTTGACCTGCACAAGTGTGCGTCCGTTGCAGTCGCATGAGTAGCCACCGAGGATCGCCTCGCTGAACTCGGACGGATTGTTCACCCGCGCGATGATCCAAGCGCCGGTCGAACGCGACGAATCGGCGCGCGCCAGCGTCGGGAGGCGGCTGGTAAGTGGTCCGGTAGCGCGTGTGTTCGTGAGCGTCATGCTGTTCTCCGACGGCCGTGCTGGCCCGCGTCTGTGCGTTGAGGTGTAGTCCTATTTGACTCTCAGCGTATGCCAAGAGCGGAAGAGCCGGTGAGGTTCCACAGTCACGATCCAGCGTGGCCGTTGGTATGAAGGCCATCCAGGAAGTGACTCACGCTTTTGACAGTAACGCACGGCGGCGCTAGGCTAGCGCATGTCCTAGTTCCAGAAGCGACGAAGCGGAAGGGAGCGCCTATGCGCCTGTCGTCCCGTTAACGGCATCTGATGCTGTACGGATTCGATTTCCTGGGGAGGAAGAAGATCATGAGCATCCGACGGAGTCGCGTCAGCCGGCGCGACATACTCAAGACCGGAGCAGTTGCCGCAGCCGGGGCCGCGGCGTTCAGCGTCGGCGGCGTCGCGCGGGGTCAAAGCCCCTATGGCGGACACTTCTCGCCACACGCCGACGCGCTGGAAGAGACGTCGATCGCCGAGCTTCAAGCACGCATGGACGCCGGCACGCTGACCTCCCGGCAGCTTGTCGGAATGTACCTGGAACGCATCCATGCGCTCGACAAGAGTGGCCCGATGTTGAATTCGATCATCGAGCTCAACCCCGACGCGCTCCAGATAGCCACGGAGCTCGATCGGGAGCGCGCCGCAGGCACAAGCCGGGGACCGCTGCACGGCATTCCAATCGCGATCAAAGACAATATCGACACTGCCGATCGCATGCTTACGACGGCGGGTTCGCTGGCGCTCGTCTCCTCAAAGCCACTCCAGGACGCCACAGTGGCGGCAAAGCTCCGCGAGGCGGGAGCCGTCATTATCGCCAAGACCAATCTCAGCGAGTGGGCCAATTTCCGCGGCCAGAACTCGTCGAGCGGCTGGAGCGGGCGTGGCGGTCAAACCCGCAACGCCTACATCACCGACCGCAACCCATGTGGATCGAGCGCGGGTTCGGGCACTGCTCCGTCGGCCAGTCTGGTCGCGGCGGCGCTCGGTACGGAGACCGATGGTTCAATTGTCTGTCCATCGACCGCCAACGGCCTGGCCGGGATCAAACCGACAGTTGGCCTGACGAGCCGGGCCGGCGTCATCCCGATCTCACACACGCAGGACACGATCGGTCCGATGGCCCGCAGCATGGCGGATGCCGCCGCATTGCTGACCGCCATTGTCGGCCCCGACGAGCGCGACGCGGCCACCGCTGATGCCCAGAACATCAGCGACGACTACACGGAGTTCGTGAACCCGGACGGCCTCAGCGGCGCGCGCATCGGCGTCGCCCGCGAGCTCTTCGGCTGGAGTGAAGAAGCCGACCGGGTGATGGTCGCCGCGATCCAGGCGATGGCCGACGCCGGCGCGACAATCATCGACCCGGTCGAGCTGCCGAATCTGGCCGATATCAACGCCAGCGGCGCGGAGCTGCAAGTGCTGCTCTACGAGTACGGCCCGGGCATGGCGGCCTATCTCGCCGGCCGGACGGCCAACTCCCCAAAGACGATGGCGGACCTCGTCGCCTTCAACAACGCTCACTCCGGCGTCGAGCTCAAGTGGTTCGGTCAGCAGTGGATGGAGATCTCGGCGACGCTGCCGGGCCTCGACGACCCCGACTATCTCGCGTTCCTCGAAACCAGCCGCGACGGCTCCCGCGAACAGCTCGACGCCGCCCTCGACGGCGACGAGCTCGACGCGATCATCGCCCCGACAGGTTCACCGGCATGGCCGATCGATCTGATCAACGGCGACCACTTCCTCGGCGGCAGCTCGTCGCCGGCGGCCCGTGCCGGTTACCCGCTGGTGACCGTGCCGGCCGGATACGTCTACGGCCTGCCCGTCGGCATCACCTTCATGGGCCGCGCCTGGGACGAGGGCACGCTGATTCGCCTGGCGTCCGGCTTCGAGGCTGCAACCCAGGTCCGCAAAGCGCCGCACTTCCTAGCGAGCCACAACTGGTAGCTGAGAGCGCCGCGTAGTGTAGATGCCGCCCTCTCCGAGTGGGGAGGGCGGCATGCTATTGGGTGTCATAGATCCAACGCCGTGCGTAGTGTCGGCATCGACCGATCACAACTCTGCGCGCCACGCATCCATGCGTGAGCTAGTATCTACCGGGCGGCACGACACGCGCCGGCTCCGGGCTATGGCTGGGGAATCAGGAATTCGTGTAACGGTTGAGGCGCTGCTGTATGCGCGGTGGCTGGGCATCGTGCCCGGACCGGTCGTTCGATGCGTTCAGCTCATGCCAGAAGCTCTTGATCCAGTTCGAGAATAGCTGCATAGGGTGGTCCGTCTCCTTACGGTCGGTTACGCCACTCGCTCCGCTGGCGGCATCGGCGTCCATTCTCGCCACCAGCTTCAACGCGTCCGTTCAGATACAAGTCTAGCGAGCGTGCCCGCCGTGCCGAGAGGGACGAAAGTGACAGTCGGTCACAGTCATATGTCAAGCCTGGCGGGCCGTTCGTCTGTGGCGGCATCTCTGGTCGGTCAGCGAGAGCCTGCGACTTGTCGTCGCAACCATCGTCCAGAAAGCCGCTCTATCCGCAGATGGTTCTAG
>JAUIIK010000087.1 GCA_030431755.1 Chloroflexia bacterium | reverse complement strand
GTCGGCGTCGGCTGCTGCTTCAGCTTCCGGCAGAACGTCGTCCGCCGGCTCGTTCCAGAAGCCGTTGTCGCTGGCTGGTTCGTAGCTATTGTCCTCGACGACAGCGTCGAACTCGGCCTGCGGCTCATCGGCCGCTTCCGGGGCGTCCCAGAAGGGCGTGGCGTCCGCATGCTCGGCCGCTTCGTCGACCACAACATCGTCGTGGGTTTCGGCGATCGCTTCGGCGGCGACATCTGCTTCCTCGATGATCTCGTCGGTCGCCATAGCGGCGTGCTCGACGACATCCTCGGCTGCCGGCTCGACCACGACATCGTCGTGGACCTCGGCGGCCGGTTCGGGGGTGACTGCTTCGGGCTCGACAACCTCGTCGACTGCTTCGACGGGCTCCTCGACAACCGGCTCCGGCTCGACCTCAGCGGGCTGCTGGAGTGGCACGGTTGGCGCGGCTTCGACGAGCATGGCGTCGACCTGGGGCAGTTCTTCGACCGGCGCGGGCGTCGGGATGTGCTCCTCGACGACCTCGTCGACCGGTTCTGCCGGCGCTTCGACGGCTGCCGGGGCGGCGGTCGGTGCTTCATCAATAGAGATCGTCTCGGCTTCGGCCTGGGCCTGGACGAGCTGCTCGCGCAGCACGGCGGCCCGCTGGACAATCGAGTTGCTCGGCGAGGTGAAGCTGGAGAGATCGTTCAAGTTCGGCATCATCGCCCGCAGCATCTTCCAGCTGACGGCGACGAGCTCCAGCACATCACGGCCAACCGGCTGGCCGCGGTCGATGTGCTCGTCGAAGAGCTGTTCGATCGCTGCGCCGATCTGGGCGATGAGCGGGAAGCCGGTCATGTTGGCCGCGCCCTTGAGGGTATGGGCGGCGCGGTTCAGGTTGCGGATCGCGTCCTTGTCGGCCGGGTTGGCGGCCAGCTCGCGAATGCCATCGCCGAAGGCGGTGATGATCTCGAGCGCTTCTTCCTCGAAGATCTCCCGCAGTTCGGGGTCGACCTTCGGCAGCTCTTCGGTCGGCTGCGGCGGGATCGGGACGATCCGGGCCGGTGCTTCGCGCGCGGGCTGGGTGACTTTCTCGTGCACTGGTTGGGTGTCGTCGTCCCGCCGCTGGAGCGGCACGGTCGGCATCGCCTCGGGCATTTCCGCCGTCTGTTCGGCGTGCCGGGCAGCGCGGTCCGCAGCCAGCTCTTCGGTGTCGGCGGCGCTCGGTGAAATGCGCGTCGTTTGGGCGGCGTGATCGTCCTCGCCAAAGAGCGCGTCGAGGTTGGTGCGCGAGCGCAGCTTGCCGGTGCCGGGGAGCGGCCCGCCAAATGCTGGAATAGCTTCGAAGATCGTCTTCGCTCGCAAGACAATGCCGTCGACGTTTTCATCCCCGCGGTCTAGCGCGACGAGGTAATCATCCATCGCGTTGAAGAGACCCGTTAGCCGGCGCGCGGCTTCGGACGGGTCGATTTCGGGGTTGTTCTGGATCTTCTCAAATGATTCAACCAGCCAGCTCGAAATAGAGACGAGGCCGTCGACCATCAAGATCTGGCCTGCGCCACGGATCATCATGAGCGCCTGTACGGCTTGCCCGACGATGACGCCGTCGCGGTTTGGCTGGGCGAACTCCTGGACACCGAGCTCGACCGTCTCGAGGTACGGGCGCAGCTCGCTGACGAAGTTGTTGATTAGCTCGCGGTCGGCCTGTGAAACCATCTATGTCTCCTCATGAACGGTGTTCCCACCATTGCCTATTGCGCGGGCGCCGTTCGGGCGTGGCGTGTCACACCGAACACTGGTCCGGCTGGAATTGCGTCCAAACGCGCGGTCTGCCGATGATGCGGGGCGCAATCCCCGCGGTATTGGCGGCACGTTGGTCCGTCCACTGCTGTCGTCTACGTCGCGGCAGGCCATTGCTGGCCGGCCGGCTTGGAAGCGCCCCCTGCGCTACGGGTAGCTGCGGCATACATGGCCGCAAGCCAACCCGTAGCGCGGGCGCGTCGTCTGGATCTAGTCGCCGTCGGCCGGCGTGGGCGCCAGCGTGGGCATCCCATCGTCGCCGATCTGGAAGGTCGCGACCGAGTCGCGGAGCCGCTCGGCGAGTCCGGCCAGCCGGTTCACCGACTCTGCCGCTTCGCGCGTCGACACCGTTGTGGTGCGTGTGCCTTCGGAGACCTGCTGCATCGTCAACGCGATCTGGCCGGCGGTCATGGCCTGCTCGTTCGAAGAGTTCGAGATCTCGTCGACCAGCTCGGCCATACGGCTAACCACCGCGTCGATCTCGGCCAGGTTCGCGCCTGCTTCGTCAGCGAGGCGGGAACCCTCGACAACCTCACGGGTACTGTTGTCCATCGAGATGACCGCTTCACTCGTCTCCTGCTGAATCGAGGTAACGAGCGTACCGATCTGCTGGGTCGCTTCACCGGCGCGTTCCGCCAGTCGCCGGACTTCTTCCGCGACGACGGCGAATCCACGGCCGTGCTCGCCGGCCATAGCCGCCTGAATCGCGGCGTTGAGGGCCAGCAAGTTCGTCTGGTTCGCGATTTCTTCAATGAGGGCGACGATCGAGCCGATCTCCTGGGAACTTTCACCCAGTCGCTTAATCGTCCGCGATGTGCCCTGGACCTCTTGCCGGATGCGCTGCATACCTTCGATCGTTGCACGCACCGACTCCGCGCCACGTTGCGCGTTCGAGCGCGCTTCGCCGGCGACTGTCGCGCCGAGACCGGCGCTTTCGGAGACCTTGCGAATGGCGAGCGCCATCTCTTCCATACCGACCGCCGCATCGGCGATCTGCTGGGCCTGGGCTTCCGAAGATTCCGCGAGCGAGCTCGACGACTGCGCGATGCTGGTCGACTCGGTCGACACCTGGGCGGTCGTCTCGTTAACACTCGCGACCAGGTCGCGCAGCTCTGCGATCATGTAGTTGAAGGAGTCAGCAACCGAACCGAGCGCGTCGGCGGTCACTTCCGCTTCCACTGTCAAGTCACCGTCCGCAACCGCGCTAACTTCGTCGAGGAGGTGGATAATCTGCTGCTGCAGTCTGTCACGTTCTTCACGCGTCTGGACGAGCGAAGTAACTTCGTCGAGCGCCAGGTTGAGCGCGCCGGCCATTCTGCCGATGGCGTGCGCCTCGTCCAGCTCGGCGCGGGCGTCGAGGTTACCTTCTCGAATCTCGTCCGAGACGTTGGACAGGTGGCGCAGCGGGTCGAGAATACTGTGGTAGATGAAGTACGCGAAACCCGAAGCGAGAGCGATCGTGACGATAGCGCCGATGATTGTGATGATCAGCGCCTGGGTCGCGTTCTGCCGGATGACCTCTTCTTCCGCGATCAACGTATCTTCTTGCTGCTGTTGAAGACCGAAGAGTGCCTCGACACGCGTCATGGCGACATCATGCCAGCCGGCTGGGTTGATGCCGAAGTTGCCGGCAGTTCCGATCTCGAATGCGAGCGCGCGGGCCGCTTCCGTGTTGATAAATGCGTCTGTCTGAACCAGAGCGTCATACTCGGCAACAAGCTCCGGCTGCGCATTGTCAAGGAAGAGCTCGGTCTCTTCGTCTTCCAACACCGCGAGGCGCTGGAGGTCGAGCAGCTCTTCCTGGGTCATCGTGTTTTCAGAGAAAGCCACGATCAGCCGCGCGACTTTGTGGGAGCGCGCCTCCTGCGACTTGACCAGGTTGATGTATGACTCCAGCTCAACGATGATCTGCGGGTTTCGCGACTGTCGCGGGAGCACTTCAACGGTGTCAATGAGGTCTTCGTTGACGACGCTGTAGGTGTCGATGATGCCGAGTGGTGTTGCCGAGCCATTGGCAAGCGCTTCGCGCTGGCTGACGATCTCATCGCTCTGGAGGTCAGCGACCACCGTGCGGAGCGCTTCTTCGTCTTCCTCACCGAGGAGCAAGAAGTTGTCGCCCACTGTGTCGAGATACTCGTCGATGGCCGCGTCGGTCGCTACGTACTGTTCGTTCAGCTCGGCGTCCGACACCGCATCCGGGTCCTCCGCGCGCAGCGTCATGAGCGAGCGCTCGAGCTGCAATTCGTGCAAGACGTCGCCTGTGGTGTGGGCGTAGTCGACCGCGTCTTCCACCTGCACGGCGGCAGCTTGTGTACGGTACTGGTTGAGTCCGTACAGGGTCGCGAATACCGCCAAGGCGAGAATCGGTACCGTCGCAAGAACGGCGAGCCTTTGTCCCTCTGTAAGTCGCGCGAGCACGACATCGTTAATCCACTTATTCACGCATTGTTCTCCGTTTCACCTGACACCTGAGGCCGATTAGTCACCATCTGCCGGCATGGCTACCGGGTCTGGGGTCGCTCCATCGTCTTCGCCAAGCCGGAAGACGGCCACTGAATCACGCAGGCGTTCGGCCAGGCGCGCCAGCGTTGTCGCCGACTCCGCCGCGTCCTGCGTGCTTTCGGTATATTCGGCGGTCGTGGTCGAGACTGTGCGCATCGAGTGCGCCAGGCCGACCGCGGTCGCCGCCTGCTCCTCGGTGGCGACCGACATGTCGTCGATCAGCTCGCCGAGGCGGTTGATAACTGCGTCGATTTCTTCGAGCCGCGAACCGGCCTGGGACGCCAGATCCACACCCTCAGCCACCTGCCGGGAGCCGAGCGTCATGGCTGTCACGGCTTCGTCGGTGTCGGTCTGAATCGTCGTCACCATCGACTCGACCTGGCGGGTCGCGGCGCCGGCGCGTTCCGCCAGCTTCCGGACCTCTTCCGCAACGACCGAGAAACCACGGCCGTGCTCACCGGCGCGAGCTGCCTGAATCGACGCGTTCAGCGCCAGGGTGTTCGTCTGGCGCGCGATCTGGCTAATCAGCTGCACCGTATGGCCGATCTCCTCGGAGCTCTCGCCGAGGCGGGTGACCGTCCGGCCGGCTTCCTGAATTTGATCGCGCATCTGCTGCAGCGCTTCGATCGTCTCGCGCATGGCCTGCGCGCCGGCTTCCGCATTGCTGCGGGCTTCCGAGGCGACTGTCGATGACAGCTTCGCGTTCGAGCTCACATGCTCGATTGAGAGGACCATCTCGTCCAGCGCGCCAGCCGTCTCGGCAATGCGCTGGGAGTTAGTGTTCGTCAGCTCAGCCAGGGTGCTGGAACGCCGGGCGATGCCGGACGACGCGTTCGACACCTCGTTGGTTGTCGCATTCACGTTCGACACAATGTCGCGCAGCTGGCGGACCATGTAGTCGAAGGAGGACGCGATCGAACGCAGCGTCTCATCCTTCATCTCGGAGGGCTTCGTATCCACCGTCAGGTCACCGCGGGCAAGTCCGGACACCTCACCCAGGAGGCGGGACACCTCGAACTGGATGGCGTCGCGTTCTTCACGCGTCTGGACGAGACTGGTGATCTCATCAAGCATCTGGTTGAAAGCGGTACCCGTCGCGCTAATCTCTGCCGGACCGGCGACGTCGGCGCGCGCGCTGAAGTTACCGGAAGCGACCTCAGAAGCGACCTCCGCCAGGCGGCGAATCGGCGCTGTGAAGTAGCGTGTGCCGAGGAAGGCGGCGAGAACGGCCAGGAATGTAAAGACCGCGCCGACCATCACGGCGAGCTGCGTGTTGTCCGCGACAGACGCGAGGACGACAGACTCCGGCGTGGAGACGGTTACGGCCCAATCGACAATTGCCACGCGCTCGCCCGGCTCGACCGGACCGTAGGCAACAAGGCTCTGTTCGGGCTCAGCGCCAGGCTGAGCGAATGCTTCAGTTTCAACGCCAGACTCGCCCTGGAGGGCGCGCTGGAGGACGTCGGACTGAACCGAGCCCATCAGGACTGCTTGCGAATCGCTCGAGGTGCCGATAACTGCGCCATTGCCATCGTAGACGTTGAGATCGCGGCCTTCGGCTGTGTTCAGGCCGGCCAGGAACTCGTTGAGCTCGGCCACCGGCCAGGTAATGCGGACAACGCCGGTGAGCACACCGCCTGAGGAGTAGCCCGGGGTCGCGATTGAGATGACCTGTTCGCCGGTTACCGGATCGGGACCGACATCGCCGACGTAGGCCTGGCCTTCTGCCAGCCCGGCAGCGGCCTGGAAGTATTGCGTTTCAAATTGATTCGGGTAGTCCGACGGCGCGGATGTCCCAACGAGGACGCGACCGTTGGGATCGATGACCGTGATGTCGCTGGCATAGGTCCAGATCTCGAGGTGGTCGCTAATGAACTCTTCCCGGCTGACGAGGTCGGCCGACGGGAAGTACAGGAACTCGGACGACGCGACGAGCGTGGCGTCCGAGGCGTAGCTATTGAGCAGTTCGTCGAGCGCGGATTGCACCGCGTTCGCTTCGTTGGCGACGGCGACTTCCGCGTCGCTTTCAATCGCCTGCTCGGTGTTGCGTGTAAGGAAGAACGCAACAAAGAAAATCGGCACAACGGCAAGCGCGACAGCCGCGATAAGCAGCTGCCACCGGAGAGCCAGGCCCGTGCCACGCTCGCCGGGGCTGTGGTTCATGTGCGACTCTCGCTGGTGATCGTCACTCACGAGTCACCCCTTTCAATTACCGGGACGTGGCCAACTGGCGTGTGGTCCCCAACGACTGACCGCGTTTCATTGGTGCGATTCGAGAATTGGTCCGCGTCATCGAGCAGCCGGTCGACGGCGAGGACGATCAGAAAATGGTCGCCGTCGCGGAAGACTGCCTGGACATACTCGGCGACCCGCCCGGGCATGTGTTCGACGAGCTCCGGCGAGACCGGGTCGGTGAACTGCCCCATGCCGCGCAAGCGGCCGATGGCCAACGCCACCGGATCTTCGCGGCCAACGACGAGCATCCTGGAGTAGGGTGTGCGCGTCCATGCGCCAATCTCCAGCAAACGGGCCGGATCGATCAGCGTCAGAATCGCGCCGCGCAAATTGACGACGCCGTGAAGCCAGTCGGCGGTGTGCGGCACTGGCGCGACGTTGGGCACGTACTCCACTTCGAGCAGGTGCTCGACGGGGAAGCCGTAGGAGACGCCATCGAGCTCGGCCACGATGATCTGGTCGCCGAGCTGCCGGCCGCGTTGGGTTTCGATACCTGCGAGTTCGAGGGACTGGTGACTACTCATAACCGTTTCGCCTCTTGATGCCTAACCTGCTAGATGTGCCGTTGGACCGCGGAGACGAGCGCCGTCGGGTCGAAGGGCTTCGTGATGTACTCGGTTGCGCCCTGCTTCATGCCCCAGAAGCGGTCGGCGTCCTGGTCCTTGGAGGTGACCATCAGAATCGGCAGCTCGGTCCAGCGGCGGTCGCGGCGGATCTGCCGGCAAATCTGGAAACCGTTCTTGCCCGGCATCACGACATCGAGCACGAGCAAATCGAAGGGCTCGCTCTCCATGCGGTTGAGGCACTCTTCGCCACCGGCCGCGACGACAACCTGGTAGCCACCGGCTTCGAGCGGTTGGCGGATCAGGTTCTGTTCGGTTGGGCTGTCATCTACGACGAGAATTCGCTGCATCGCTACGCTGTCCTTCCATCAACAGGCATCTGTAGCCGTGTCCTATCCAATTGTGAGGTCATCGGAAACCGAGGAAAATGGTCGAATCGTCTCGGTTTCGACTGACCGACGGGCCTGTCTCCAGTCCCGTACCCGTGTGCGCGACTGGCCGAGCAGCTCGGCGAGCGCCTCTTTGAGCGCCGTGGCCGAGAGCTGGTCGGTCATCGAGAGCCAGGTCAGCTGCTGCTCGACCGTTGATTCGAGGGCCAATATCAGGGCGTCCGAGGCCGCCAGCCAGGCGTCCGGAATCGCCGCCATCTCTAGTGTGTGCGTCAGGCTCTGGGTGTCGACGGCGCGTTGCTCCGGCAACCAGTGCGAGTCGAGGAGCGGGTGGGCCGGCGGAGCGCTCGGGATAATCTCCGGGCCCTCCTGGACCAGCGCCAATGCGCTCTGGTAGCTGCTGATCAGGCAGGTGACCAGCACGCGCGGCTCGTCGTCGTCGGTGATATTGCTGACGTCATGTTCAAAGGTAGAGAGCAGCTCGATCATTGCCAGCTCGGTCGCTTCGACGCTTTCGTCGACGCCTTCGCCGAGATAGCTCGTCGAGTCGAAGCTGATGACCTCCGCCAGCGCGTCACTGGCACAGGCCGGGTGGATCGATAGCTCGACTTCGTCGAGCCGTAGGAGCGCCATGGCATCGTCGATCGTGCCCTTGAGCTGGGTATCGTCGGAGCCGTAGCAGCCGATGATGTCGCCATCGACGAGTAATAGCGTCGCCCAGAGCACATCCTGATACCGCAGCACCAACGACCCGGTGAAGCCCTCGTCGAAGAATTCCCCGAGCGTCGACTTCAGCTGTGGACGTGGATCGTCGAAGGTCGCCACGCGCTCGGGCGCGCCGAAGAGCCCGGAGAGCGCCAGCGGCGCGCCGGGCGGCAGGTGGTAAGTCATCGCGAAGAAATCGGAGGGACCTTCGGTGCGCAACGCTTCGAGCGCCGCGACCATATCGTCGACATTCGGGCCGCGCGTGACCGCGGCCGCCAGCGGGAGCTCGTCGCCATAGAGGACGAGGATCGTGCGGCCGCCGCCGGAGATCACGGCGTAGCCGTCGGTATCTCCGGTCGTGACGCCGCGCAGCCAGCGCATGATGACTGAACGAGTCACCGACTGGGCGCGGTTCGCCATCGTCTCCGGCAGAGCAACCGGGACCGGCGCGTTCAGGGCATTGCCCGCGTACGATATGCTCGCGTGCTCCGGCGTCATACGGCTCGCGCCTCTGCCCGGTTTGCAAGCAGCTGGTTGACGATGGTGGTGAGCTCGTTGGGCTTGAAGGGCTTGGTGAGGTAAGCGTCGACGCCGGCGTCGAGGCCAGTCTGGCGATCGGCTTCGCTCTCGCGTCCACTGAGTATGATGATCGGCGTCTGGGCGTAGTCGGGGTGGTTGCGGATTGCGCGGCAGAGTTGAAAGCCGTCCAGTGAGACCAGCATGACATCCAACAGGATGAGATCGGGCTGGGTCTCGGCCAGAGTCGCCAGCGCGGCGACGCCGGAGACGGCGCTGATGACTGAGAAGCCTGAGCGCCGCAGTGTTAGCTCAACGAGCTTGCGGACGCTTGCGCTGTCGTCAACGATGAGGACCGTAGATTCGTGATCGTGCATATCTCTGCTCTCGCCGTGCGGGATAGACCGGCCTACTCCCGTATCATAAGAAGGTGCTACTAGTTCAACATCCACTAAAAGTACCGGGCACCTGAGGGACCACAGGTCCAATCAAGTCCGGAGTGGGTGTACATATGGCTGATTCTCTAATGAGAGGGAGAAGCGGGGAATGGGAGATCGGGAGGGAATAGCCTGGCGGAACGTCCCGAAGGAGGCGGTCCTAGCGGGCGTCACCCGCCAGCGTTACTCCGGCGCGTCGTTCACGGTTGTCCGCTACACCTACCAACCGGGGAGCGTCTTCCCGGTACATTCGCACCCGGAGGAGCAGCTGACGATTGTCCACAGCGGCGAGATCGAGTTCGATGTCGGTGGGGAGCGTGTCCTTCTAAAGGAAGATTCCTTCGCCGTCATCCCCGGCGGTGTGCCTCACGGAGCCCGCGTTCTCGGCGACACACCGGTCATTTCCGACAACTACATCGCCAGCCCCGAGCGTTCGGAGCTGACGATGGAGGAAGCCACGGGCGAGTAGCCGCCCGTCGCGGGGTGCCACGGGTCACTCATCAGACGCGCTCCATCGAGATTGTCCGCTTCTCGCGGATGGTAGGTGGTGAAGACGATCTCCGTCCTTCAAGCATCAAGTTAAGCGCCGTTCGCTTGCATGCTTCCCGGATTCGGTTGGCCCGCAACGCCAGGCAGCAGACGCCACAGCAACAATATGGTCATCCCGAGGAAGGCTCTGCGCCCGAGGGATCTTGTTGCGCGCGTGCCACCCGCCGGTGCAGACGACGGTGATCGACGACGCTCCAGCGGACGTGACAGTCTGCGCCGGAACACGGCGTTGGCGGTCGGAGATCCCTCGGGATGCCATGTGTGGAGCGGAACGTTCACAAACGACCGTGCCTGGCGGCGTGCGGCGGAGAGCACGGGTACAATCTTCCTGCCCTACACCCAGCTTGGTGCATGAAGAGCGGAGATGAACTCCACCCCTACGATACTGCCCACGATCTCTTCACTGCCGGTCGGCAAGCGTTGATCAATTGGGTCTAGTCCTCGTTGCCGGCGGCGCGCGCGGCTTCGATCAACGCGAAGTGAGACTGGTCCGGAGCGCGTTGGTCCGCTTCGAAGTTGCCGGCAGCGTAATTCTGGCCGATAGCCTGCCAGAGGTCCTCGTAGCCCGCATAGCCGCGCCGCGTGCGTTCAAGCAACTCATCCCAGCGCTGGACGAAGGCCTGGGCCTCCGGGCTCGCCGGGTCGAGGTCGCCGCTGGCGCGCATGTCAGCCAGGAGTTCAGCCCAGCCTTCTTCGACGGCCTGAATCTCTTCTGCGGGTAGCTGCTCACGCAACTCGGCAAAACGTGCGAGCTGTTCCGGAGTGTAATAGCGTTCCATCTGCGTACCTTTCTCATCGAGCTGATTCTGGACCGACTGCGTGAGCCGGTTCACTAGCGTCCAGTCCCACGCTCCGCCAGTCTGGTGGTCGGCCAATAGCGCGTCGAGCACGCCTTCGATCTGACGGATCTCGTCGACGCGGTCGCGAAGCGCCTGCCGCTGTGCCCGGAGCGACGCCACGAGATCGAAGTCAGGCCGCTCCAGCAGCTCGGCGATGCGCGCCAGAGAGAAGCCGAGGTAGCGCAATGTCAATATCTGTTGCAACCGCAAGAGGTCCTGCGTTACGTAGCGTCGATGCCCGCTTCCAGCCCGCCGAGCGGGCCGCAACAAGCCGATCTCGTCGTAGTGGTGCAGCGTCCTGATCGAGACGCCGGTCATCTCGGCGACCTCGCCGACGCGGTAGCTCCTCGCCATCGCATACCTCCCGGTCGGGAGTCTACGGCCTGACGTTGCGTGAGGTTCAAGGCGGATGCTGGCGGGGCTTACGTTGCAGGCTTGTCGACCCGGTCGATGACCGCCTGCGCTTCGGCACGCATCCAGTCGCGCAGGTGGCCGGGCGCTACGATCTCGATCTGGCTGCCGTAGCGGAAGACCCAGCGCCGGAACTCGGGCGTGATCTGGATGTCGACACGGAAGCGCAGGCGCTCGTCAGCCAGCCATTCCAGCTGCTGTGATGCGTGCCAATGCTCCTCGGCGACCCAGCGCGCAGCCGGTTGCTCGAAGATGATCTCGACGCGCTCGACCGGGGTGTCGAGGCCGCGAATGAGGCCCCAGCCTTCGCCCAAGAATGCCGCCAGGTCGAAGTCGGCGTCTGGCTCGAAGGTCGAGCGGAGCGTCGTCACTGCGCCGATGCGGTCGAGCTTGAAGACGCGCATGTCCTGCCGCAGGTGGCAGTAGCCGATCATGTGCCAGGAGCGCAGGTAGGGCACGATCGCGTAGGGATCGATGGTGCGCTCCGACTCCGCGCCGTTGCGCGATGCCGCCGTGTAGTGGATGTGGAGCTGCTGGCGCATCGAGATGGCGTGGCTGACCGTCGCCAACAGGTACTGGCGGCGATCGTCCTCCGGGGCGATGGGGGCGCTCGTGCCCAGCCGCTCGACCATCTCCCGCAGCTCTTCCGGGATGACGGCGGTGAGCCGGGCGATGGCCGCGGCCAGGTCGGTCTGCGAGACCCCGCTCAACTGCCGGGCCGATTGCGCGGCCAGGATGAGCGCCAACGCCTCCGGCAGCGAGTAGCTGACTGCCGGGAGGTGCGGCAGCGAGGTGAAGTAATAGCCCTTGCCATAGTCAGCTTGTAGGTCGAAGACCAGCCCGTGGCGGATGATCTGGACATCTTCGGTAATCATCCGCTCGCTGATTTCGAAGCGCGTTGCGAGGGCTTTGCGCGTCCAACGCCGCGGCTCGCGGCTGATGAGCCAGACCATCTCCAGGATGCGGGCAGTGCGTGTCGTCTCCGGTAGTCGCGCCATCGTCGTCTAAGCTTCCCGTTCCTGGCGGCTGCAATCGGCCTGCACGGTGACGTCGGCGGCACGCGCCAGGCTCTCCAGCAGTACCTCGACCATCGACCGCTGGGCCAGGAATGCGCCGAGCGCGATGCCGCTGTAGGAGTTGCCGATGTGGCGGTACCGGGGCACGTCGCGCAACGGGCGCCGCTCGACGCTCGTCATCGCGGATTCGTGCGGCGTCTGGAGCCAGTGGGGCACGCTATGGATCAGTGTGCCTGCGCCGGCTGCGACGCTAACGACGAGCGCTTCACCTGTCATCGGGTTAAGCGCCAGCGTGGTGACGGGCGTCTTGCTCACCACGCTGCTGGAGAGCGGCAGGTGGCCCGGATCGAGCCAGATGGGCGCAAAGGGCTCGGCTGGCGCATCCGCGGAAAAACGCGCGATACGTCCCCGGGCCGGCGGCCGCCCCCGCTGATGGCCCAGATGTGCCGCAATGCCCGGCAGCCGAGCCGCCATGTCGCTGGATACGAGGATGCCGCCGTGCTCGAAGAACCTGCCGGAGTCGACTTCGTCGAGCCGCGTGTGCCGGTGCGGACAACCGAGCGCGACGACCGGTAAACCGCAGTCGCTTAAGTCCTCGCCGGCGATTGGCCGCCCACGGAAGCCGAGCGCGGCCAGCAGTGTAGCGACGTCGTCAAAGTGGCCGTCGATGATGCCGATGTCGCGACCGAAGGCGCGCTGCAGGTCTTGTAGCAGCCGTTGCTCCCGGCCGGTGAAGCTGCCGATGACAGCCTGGAGGGTGTTGGCGGGCCCATTACCGCCACGCAACGGCAAGCCATCCACCTGCATTGCGAGCTGCCGGCCGCCATTCGGTTCGATTTGTTGCGGATGCTGCAATACTCTGAACTCCCCTCGCGCCAGATACTTCGCGACTACGGATCGCGTGCTACCACCAGTATCGGGGGCAAAAGGGAAGACACTACTTCCCCATCTTGCGAGGGGCTGAAATGGCGGTCCTAGCGCAGCGTGCGCCAGCGTTGCTGGGAGTTGATGTTGAGGATGTGCATGATCGCGCGGACGAGCAGGTAGCCTGGCAGAAAGCTGCAAACGACACCGAATGCGAGCCACCAATGCTGGACTTCCATCTGGATCACCCTTCTGCCGGTCATGCTAGCGGCTGCCGGGTTGGTATCCTTCAGCCGGTCTCAGTTCGCTGATAATCTTACCCCAGCGGTGAGAACTCCTATTGGACGTTTGACGTTAATACTGATGAGTGCCCGGCCGCTGTGGCCGGTGGTTGGTGATTGAAATGGTCGTGATGCAACATGGGTAATCTGGGCCTCGGGGTCATTCTCGTCGGGGTGTACATCGTCGGCTTCTTCTACACTTGGAGCTTGCGCCACGCCTTCAACATGACCGTCTGGTTCGGCATCGGCTGGATGGGCTCGCTCTTCGTCTTCTACATCCTCGAGCAGCTCGGCTACGGCATCGTCTCGACCGCGCCCCTGGGCTCCGGTGGCGCCGTTGCGCTCGCGATCGCGTCGGTCGTCGCCTTCGTCTACTATCGTCGCTGGCGCAAGGAAGAGGCCGAACGCCAGCGCATCAAGGCTGAGGAAGCCGCCGCGCGCCGCGCCCGCGGTGAACGGGAGCCAAGCCTGATCGGCAACGTTGCCCGCGCTATCGGGAAAATGCGCTCTTCTTCAGACAGCTAGCAGACGTTCTGGTTGAGCGCGGATCACCCGGTTCGTGGCTGGTCACGCCAATCACCGCCCGATGCGGCTGCGGACCCAGCGCACCGGGGTCGTCATCGTATGGAGGGTCGTCCGAATCTGGGCATTCTGGCGGATGTTGCCGGCCCGGTTCCACTGCATCTTGCTATCAACTTGCTGCCGCTCGACGCTCACCGGGACGGTGAGGTCATAGTGCCCGGCCAGCTGCGTCAGCATGTGGCTCCAGATGCCTTCCTGCATCCGCGATCCAAAAATCCGAAAACCGAACTCGTAGAGCGGGTCGGCGGCGCGGGCCAGCGACTGGATCTGCGCGACGACGTAGCCATCGGCGTGCGGGCTTACGCTAAAGGTGATCCAGCCGGATTCCGGGTGCCCTTCCGGGGTCATGAACGCGAAGGATTCCTCATCCCGATACAGCACCATGACGCCGGTGGAGACCAGTGGCACGTTGGCGATATCGGTGTCGATGAGCGCCACATTGCCCGGATTGAGCCCTTCTTCCGGCAGGTGAAAGCGCTCCGAAGCCGGTAAGAAGTCGTTGAAGTTGGCCTGCCAGTCAGCCAGCACCACCGCTGGCTCAAGCTCAGCGCCCTCAAGCGCAACCCGATAGGTCTTCTGCCAGAGCTGACCGAAACCCTGGACCGGCCCGGAGACCTGACGGCCGGCGACGTTGATGTTGCGCGCCCCGGCCGGCGCGGCGCTGACCTGGAGTGATTCCGCGCGCGGCGCCCAGTTGCCGGAATCGCGGGGTGTCCTGGCCGGTTGCTGTTTCTCGTCTGACATGCCGGCTGCTCCCTTTCTCTCGTTGCCGGTCAACTGGCTGGGCTATGCCGCTGCGATGGCGTCGGCTTCGGAGGGGAATATCCTGATGGCGTCCGAGAGCCGCGTGACCTCGAAGATTTCCTGGTAATGGTCGTTCAAGCCTGTCGCCAGGAGCTGCTGGTTGTTGCCGTTGACGCGCACGAGGATCGTCACCAGCAGGCCGATGCCGGAGCTGTTCATGTAGTCGAGCGCGTCGAAGTTGAGGATGACCGTCTTGACCGCGCCACTGTCGATCCCGGCATAGGCCGCCGAAAGCGCCGGTTCGGCCGCGCCCGTCATATCCCCCTGGATGTCGAGCACGGCGCACCCGGATGCTGGATAGCGCACGTCAACGTTGAAAGCGGCTTGCTGCATGGCGAATCCTCTCCGGGGCGTCTAGGCGCGCACCGTCTCTTGCAGATCATCCTCGTTGTCGACGATCTGGATGTAGTCGACCAACCGCGTGATCTCGAAGATCTCACGGTAGTGCGCGCTCAAGCCGGCCGCGCAGAGCCGCATGCCGTCTGCACGCGTCCGGTCAAGAATTGTGACTATCAATGCGATACCAGCGCTGTTAATATAGCCCACCGAAGCGAAATTCAGCACGATAATCTCCGGGCGTTGGCCGACTGCCTCGGCATAGCCGTCGCTCAACACGGCTTCCCCCTGGTCGGTCAGGTCTCCAGTGAGATCCATGATTGCAATGGGCGGCTGGTGGCGGACCGTGGCCGCAAACGCGCTAGCGCTCATCGGTCCCGCTCTCGATGTTGAAGCGCAGCTCCGTCTTGTGCCGCTCGCCGACGGTTTCGAGCAGCAGGTCATCGACCATGTGGCGGATCAGCAGCAGGCCCCAGCCGCGCGGTGACTGCTCGCCGGCCAGCTTGGCGTCGATGTCCGGCGTTTCGGGCTCGCTCATGGCTTCGTCTCCATCGTCCCAGATGGTGACGATCAGCTGGCAGCTAGCGACAGCGACCTCGATCGTGATCGGAGCATCGACGCGGTAGCTGTTGCCATGTTCCATGGCGTTCATGGCCGCCTCGCCGACAGCGGTCCGGACTCGCTCAAGTAGGGCGGGCAATAGCCCGAGCTCCTCGACGGCCGCGACGACGCGGTCAATCACCAGACGTTCGTTATCCTGCGCGCTCGCGATCTCGAACGCTGCCAGCGTTCGCGGCAGGTCGATGGCCCCGCCCTGCGGCGCCAACCGTTCGAGCGTAACCAGGGTGACGTCGTCCTCCTGGATCCAGCCGTCGCCGGTGAAGCTATCGAGCGCACTAAGAAGATGCTCGATGAGCGAGTTGCGCTCCGGACGTGCCCACATGCTTGCCTGGACGCGCGGAAAGCCGAACATCTCGCGTTCCGGATTGTGCGCTTCCGCCAGGCCGTCGCTATAGAAGAGTGCCTGGTCGCCCGGTTCGACCACGCGCTGCTGCTCTTCGTAGGCCATGCCGGGCATCAAACCCAACGGCATGCCGGTGGCGCGTAGCTCCTCGATTTCCCCTCCGGCAGTCAGCAGATAGGGCAGGTCGTGGCCGGCGTTGGCGTAATGGACCGTGCCGCTGTGTGGGTCAAGCAGGGCATAGAAGCAGGTGACGAACATGTTAGCCGGTATCTCGTGATAGAGCAGCTCATTGACGCGCCCGAGGACCGCGCCGGGCGCGACGAGCAGCTCAGCGCTGGCGCGTAGCAGGCTGCGGCAGGTGGCCATCACCAGCGCCGAGGGCACGCCCTTGTCGGTGACGTCGCCGATGATGATGCCGAGCCGCCCGTCATCGAGCGGCAGGAAATCGTAGAAATCTCCGCCAACCTCCCAGGCCGGCCGGTAATAGGCGTCGAGCGACCAGCCAGGCGGTTCCGGGATCTCGCTCGGCAGGAGCGTCTGTTGGATCGTGCGGGCGAGCCGGAGCTGTTGGTCGATGCGTTCGCGCGCCTGTGTCTCAGCCTCCTGCTGGCGCACCAGTCGGGCGACCTGGAGCGCTGGCGCGGCCTGGCTGGCTAGGCTTTCGAGTAAGCGCCGGTCATCGCTCGTGTAGTCCTGCTCGCTCAAGCGCGGGCCGAGCTTGATCAATCCAACCAGGTCGCCCTGGCTAATCAGCGGCACGACGAGTTTGATCCCGGCGGCCTGCATCTCGCGCAGCGCCGGCGAATCGAGCCGGATACGATCAAGCTCGACGACGCCAGTGGCCTGGCGAAAATGATCCAGGATCGGGTCGTCCGGCGGGATCCCCAGCGGCGGCATGATGTTGGTTGGAATGTCGCCTGGCGTCCGGGTCTCCGAACCCGCAGCATCCCGCTCTTGGCGCGCGAAGATGCCGCGCCAGAACTGCCCTAGTTGCTTTGAGACCTGCATGGCCCGTGCTTCCAGTTCACCAGGGGGCGACTGGCATGCTCTGCGCCCAACCTCCGCAGCCCGAGGGAACGTGCACATCTCGTCTCGAACATTGTGTAGCTATGCCTAGTCGCTTGGGGTCTCCTCGTCCTGGTTCGATTCAGGTAGCCAGAGCGTGACGTGTTCCGGTTGCATCGTGCGCGCGACGACGTGCGTGAGCTCGTCGGTGAGCTGCTCCAGGTTGACCGCGCTGCGGGCTGAGGCGCTGAAGCGTTGGATGGCTTGCTCCGCATCGTACTTCTGCCGGTAGAAGCGACGATCGACGAAGTGCTGGAGCCGCTCGCGGAGCGGTCGAAAGGCCGCCGCGACGAGGAGCGTCGACAGCGCGATCAGGATCGGCGTCGACTGGCCGGTGACGGACTGGAGCAGGCTCCCGCCGCCGATCACCACGAGCCCGTAGAAGAGGGCGACTGTGACGGTCAGCGCGCTGTAGACGAGGGTGCGGTTGAAGACGACATCGACTTCATAGAGCCGGTAGCGCAGCATGGCGAGCGCCACGGTTAGGGGGAAGAGCGGGACGAGCAGCGCGTGCAGCGGCAGCAGCGTCAGGTAGAACCAGAGCCGTGTCGTTGCCGACGAGATGTGCTCCTCGTCGAAGAGGAACGCCCAACCGAGCCGCGTGACGATGACGCCGGCAAGTCCAAAGAGCACCCACTTGGCCTGTTGCCGTTCCTCCCGCGTATAGATATCCCGATAGCGGTAGATCTGACCGGCGAGGGTCACGAGCAACAGCAGTGGGATGACAAGGTCGTTCAGGTCAAAGACAAAGCCCTCGGATTCGAGACCGGGAAAGAACAGGTCGATGCCGACGAGGCCAACCATGCCGAGATAGAGCGCGATTGCGTTCCACAGGATCCAGCGCGGGTTGTACTGTCCATTGGGGAACGTCGAGAGCACATGCACGAATCCGAGCAGCGCGAAGGCGAAGACCACCGCCAGCAGGCCGTCCGTGGCGGGATAGGCACGTTCCAGCGCCGGAATGACTTCCGGCAGGATCGCCAGCCCGATGGCGATGATCGCGAGCGACATCGTCAATGCGACGGGGTCTCCGTGCCGTCGCCGCATGATGAAGATGCCGAGCAGGAGATAGATAAGGGCCGGTAACGTCTCGAAGAAGAGCGCGCCGGCGGCATACAGGTTGAGCGAGATGCCGAGCTCGGTCAGGTCCTCCGCCTGCGTGCTGGTCAGGACGTAGAAGCCGCAGTCACGGTGGTGGTGCTCCGCGTCGCATGCCTGGCTCAATTCCTGGTAGCGCGGGACCAGGGCGGCGATGAAGATCCCGGTGAGCAGGAGCGTCAGCGTCCACCAGGCGATCCGATTGAGGGATGTGCGTGCCACGCGTCCACCTCTTGCTGCTCCGGTTGGAGCGTTCCCGAACGGTGCGCTGTCTGCGTTGCGACTGAGACGATACTAAACGCGGGATCGGGAAATGGCTAGGGCAGGAGCTGGAAGGCTTCGCTGTGCCTCGGCCTCACGACCGAGAAGTGCCGCCGGTCGAACGTCGCGATCGTCGTGATCCCGGTCTGTTCGGCGGCCGCGATGATCGAGGCATCGACCGTGCCAAGCGGAAAATCGCGGTATTGCGCGACGAGTTCGACGATCCTAGCTCAGTCGGATTGCGCTACAGGTTCGGTCCCAAAGGCGCCATCGGCAATGTCAGCAAGGAAGCTGATCTCCGTATGAACCCCGAAGCGCGTGGACAGGAAGTAGGTGACTTCTGCGACGACGAGCATCGGGATGAGAAGCGACTGACGGTGTTCGCGTAGAAAGTCTGCTGCCTGTCGGTGCCGATGATCAGCGCCGTCAATCAGTGCGATGAGAGGACCGGCGTCCACCAGGATCAATATGATCTCCCCATTCCGCCTCCAGAATCTCCTCGACTCGCAGAGACAGGTCGCCTTCGCCGCTATAGGCCATGCCCTCTGAGCGAAACACCCGTGGGCGCGCAGCGAAATGTTGTGCGAGGATCTCGCTTACCAATTCGGTGACGGACACTCCGCGTCTGGTGGCTTCCTGGCTGAGGCGGTCGTCAAGCTCGTCTGGAATCTCGATAGTTGTGCTCTTCATGGTTGTGGCGTGCTCCTTAGACCTAATGGCCTCCATGTGAAATGTCCGCGGAAGCTGAGAGCGTTTATGGTAAACGTAGATCGCTTCCCACACGAGCTGCTCGACGGAAGAATCCCGGCGTGCTGCTTCGTCACATAGCCACTGCTTGTATTGCTCTGGGACTTCAATCGTAAACGTCATCTTCTGCATTGCAATATCCTTGCCATCTTCGGGAATCGCGCCAATAGCTGCCGTTGAACCCGTGGCTAATGGCAGAGGTCGAACCCAGTATATCCACCGGCGGCGACCTCGTCGCACTTCTCGCGGTAGGCTCCGACGCCGCCGACGTAGGGCATGAAGACGCGTGTCTTGCCGGGGATGTTGGCGCCCATGTACCAGGATCCGGTCTTCGGATAAAGCGTCATATTGCCAACCTCGTTGACGTGGTCGACCCACTCGTCCTGGTCCTCCCGGCGAGGCTCGATCGTTCGAATGCGGTTCTCCTCCATGTAATCGATGCAGTCGCTAACCCACTCGACGTGCTGCTCGATGGAGGTCATCATGTTGCTCAGGACCGAGGGGCTGCCGGGGCCGGTGATCGTGAAGAGGTTCGGGAAGCCCGCCATCGCGACGCCGAGATAGGTACGCGGTCCGGCCGCCCACTCGTCGCGCAGGCTGAGGCCGTCGCGGCCGCGAATGTCGATCGCCAACAGCGCGCCGGTCATCGCGTCGAAGCCGGTCGCGAAGACGAGGATGTCGAACTCGTATGCGTTGCCAGTCGTCCGCAGGCCCGTCGGGGTGATCTCGTCAATGGGCGCGGAGCGAATGTCGACCAGGGTGACGTTGTCGCGGTTGTAGGTCTCGTAGTAGTGGGTGTCGAGGCAGAGCCGCTTGGTGCCGATGGCGTAGTCACGCGGTGTCAGCTTCTCGGCGACATCGGGATCGTCGACGATCTCGCGGATGCGCTCGCGGACGAACTCGGCGGCGGTCTCGTTGGCCTCCTGGCTGCGGAGGAGGTCGGAGAACGCGCCGGTGAAGCCAAAGCCTCCAATCGACCAGCGCCACGCGTACTGCTCTTGCCGCTCTTCCTCGGTGACTTCGAGCGCCGATATCTCCTGGTAGCGACTCGGCGCGGTGACGAAGCCGGAGCGGGACTCACGCGCCGCCTGCCGGAACTCGGCGTAGTTCTCCTTCACCGCACGAATTCGCTCCGGCGCAACCGGGCCGTTGTGCGCCGGGACGCTGTAGTTCGGCGTGCGTTGGAAGACGTAGAGCTGCCCGGCCGCTTCCGCTATGTGCGGGATCGCCTGGATCGCCGACGAGCCGGTGCCGATGACCCCGACCCGCTTGCCGCTCAGATCGACGCCTGCATGCGGCCACCAGCCGGTGTAGTAGGTCGGGCCAGCGAAGGCCTCGCGCCCAGCGATCTGTGGCACCTGCGGGACCGAGAGACAGCCGGTCGCCATGATGCAGTACTTGCAGGTGAAGCGTTCACCGCTGTCCGTCGTGACAATCCATAGCTCTGTCTCATCATTGAACGTTGCGGCTTCTACG
>JAUIIK010000086.1 GCA_030431755.1 Chloroflexia bacterium | reverse complement strand
CGCCGACGGTATCCGGCCGGCCAACGGAAAGCGATGCAACGCGGCACGGCTCTTCCAGCAAGATGGCGTGGCGCTGACCCGCGGTGAGTGGCGGCAGCGCGGCTAACGCTCCAGCCGGGCCACGCAGGAATACCGGCGACTGGTCGGCCGGGACGAGTCCACCGCTGGCCTTGGTCGCCTCCCAGCCCGCGGGCAGCTCCGGGATCAGCAGCCACCGGTCGGGAGCGCCGCTGGTTGCGGCGGCGTAGCGAAAGGCATCGTCAGCGCGCTCCACGGCGATGTTGCCAACCGGCGAGTAGGTGACCTCCAGGTAGTCATCGGAGACGTAGTTGTTGAGCAGTTCCAGGTCGCCGTCTTCGGCCAGGCTCCAGGCGGTCGTGTAATAGTGTGGCTCGTCGCCGTTGAAGCGCATGATTTGGATACGCCAGAGCAGCAGACCGGTGACCATGAGCGCGGCGATGAATGTCAACGCCAGCATGGACCGCTGCCTGTGGCCGTTGGTTGCGATGAGGGCCAGCCCGACAAGCGCTAAGACACCGGCGACGTAGATCAGCCCGGCGACTCCGCCGTACTCGGTCCAGTCCGGCGCGATGATCTCGACGAGGCGGGCCTCGACGTTGCGGGCCGCGATGGATGGCAGGGCCAGGGCGAGGACGCCGAACAATGCTCCTGACGCAGCTACCCAGTGACCGCGCCGACCCGCGATCAGCCCGCCACCAGCGACGGCCAGGATCGCCAGCCACGGCATGACGACCAGCGCGCCGAGCTCTTCCATCACCCAGCGGCTTTCGAGGACGAGCGTGCCTTCCGGCTGCCGCCAGATCAGCCCCGCGACGACGGCGGCGATACCAAGCCCGATCGCTGGAATGTGTCGTTCGGCGTGGAGTAGCAGCGCGGTCAGCCCAGCGATCAGGGCGATCAGTCCGCCTGGCCCGCTGATGGCTGATAGCACGGCGTCGGGATAGCGGTCGATGAAGGTTGCCCAGGCCGGAATCAGCACCGCTACTGGCACGATGGCCGCCACAATCGATGTCCTGAGGACCGCCCTCGACGCCAGCGCGGCCCCGGCCATCGAGCCGAAGATCGTGACCCAGGCGATGAACTCGATGGCGCGCCGATCTGAGCCGTCGAGCGCTGTCACCTGAATGTCGCGGATCGAGACGCCCAACGGCCGGCCGCCGTTTGGCAGGTAGACGACCGGCACGTCGAGCGCAACGTCAATGCGGTCAGCTTCTGTCCGGCATTCGGCGGTGGCGATGGACTCAGCGCCGAGCTCCGGCAAATTGATCTGCTGCTGGGAGCCGCCACAGGTGATTGTCAGCACACGGCCTGTTGGTTGGACGGTCGCCAGCTTGATCTCCAGCAGGTAGCGGCCGGGATCGCCGGTGGGGATCGAAAGCTCGGCGTGTTCCGCTGTCCAGCGGAATGTCTCCTCTGCGTTCGCTTCCGGGGGAAAGAACTGTCGCGTGTACTCGTCGTCGCCCGGCGAACCGACATCGAGCCAGGTCACGACCGGCGGCACGCGCATGGCCAGCCCCGCCGACGCGACGGCAGCCAACAGCACGACCGCGCCAACCAGCAGCGTCCCGACAGAGACTCGATGGCTCATGACCCGCGCCGGACACAATCCACCGACGCCTCGTAGGGATGGGGCTCGTCCCCATCCGCTTGTATTGCGGGCCCAAAAACGGGATGGGGACGAGCCCCATCCCTACGAGGTGGGTGACGCAATTCGGTTCCCGAGTCGATGTCGCAGATCAGCGCGTCTCCTTCTCGATGCTCGCTACTTCTGGAACGTAGGGTCTAGTGTCACCATACGTTGCTCTCGCCGTTCTCCATGCTACCCATCCCGCGGCAACCGTCAGCGCCACGAGGATCGCGATGCCAAATGGCTCGGCCCAGGCAGGGCCGGGTTCGGCTTCGATGGTGGGCATGAATTCGAATGGCGAGGGCCAGGGCCACCAGCTGAGTGCCTGATCCATCAGGTAGTTGTTGCGCGGACCGCCACGGTCGATGTAGCCGGAGAGTGGGCGCCAGTGCAGCATCATTGTCACGAGCACGCTCCAGCCCAGGCTAGCCGCGATTGCGACCCGCAGGAGCGGTTGCCCGCTGCGCCAAAGCCGTAACAGTCCCGGCAACGCCAGCGTCGCCATCAGGGGAATGACCGGCAGCAGGTAACGCAGCGGCGAGCCGAAGGTCTGCCAGCCGCCCGAGCGCAAGGTCAGCAGGGTGTAGTAGACCAACGTCAGTAGCAGGGCGGCGCGTTGGACGCGGTGCAGTGGACGCGGTACCGCCAGCGCGAAAACCATCCAGGGTATGAACGGAAACACTCCCGAGCCGCGGTCGAGCAGCATCCCAACACTGTTGCGCGCTGCCCAGTCCAGGCTGAAGAAGTTCTCGATCCCACGTGACCCGAGCGCGACTGCAAAGCGCTCGGTGACAATCACGCCAGCCACCGCAACCGCGATCAAGCCCATCACGGCGGCGGAGATCGTGATGCGTCGTGGGTAGCGTTGGAGCACGGTCCCCGCCCATTTCGTGCCAGGGCGCGTCGCAGCAAGCAGCGCGAGCCCGAGGACGACAACCGCCAACGGCGTCAGGCGGCCGTGAACGAAAGGTAGGGCGACGGCGATGGCTGCCATTCCGGCCAGCGCCGGGCGCGAGCGTTCGGCGTGGCTCCAGAGCACCAGCGCCCAGACCAGCAGCGCCGCTGTGACGATGTCGGTGTAGAAGCGCACGGCATAAGTCGAGACGGGCGCGACCATCAGCGTCAACAGAGCCAGAGTCCCGGCGCTGCGGCTATCAACGCCGCTGGAGCGCAGGAGCAGAAAGAGACCCGGGGCCAGCGAAATCCCGGCCAGCGCCGTCGCGAGCAGGACCGGCCAGTAGACCTCGAACCCGGCCAGCGGCGCGGCCAGCAGCGGCAGCCCGAGGTCAAAGTGCAGCTCGTCGGTGCGCTCCTCATAGGCGATCACAGCCGGCGCGAAGAGGGCTCCGTCGACGCCCGATACATGCGCCGTGCGCACAGCGTTGCCGGCCTCGATGTGATGGGTAGTGGCGCAATACTCGCAGATATCGAGCGTGGTGAGCGCATCGCCGTCCTGTAGCTCAGCGTGCATCGGGTCGCCGTCGGGGTTGACGATGGTGAGCCAGAGACCGGCGTCGCGGTCGGGGTTGGCTTCAACGCGAGCTGCGAACGACGCGACCGGCTCGGTCGGCGGCACGCGGTAGCGTGCCTGGTCGACGAAGCCGTACAGCGCCGCCCCGAATTGTGTTCCCTCTGGCGTCGGCGTCGCGGTCTGCACCGCCACTGCATGTGCGCCAAGGACCGGCAGCGGTTCAATGATCGTCTGGCCGGGTTCGAGTCCGATGGAGATCTCGCTCGTCGTCAGGTTTGAGGGCGTCAGTAGGCGCACTGTCACCAGGATCGTCTCGTCGGTCGGGTTGTGGACGAGCACATGCGTCAGCATATCGACTGAGCCGTAGCGGTCGCGCGGCAGCCCGGCGAAGAGCCAGCCGTCCTGGAGCGCGCCCCCGGCCAGCACAAGGCCCCGGTAGCGGTCGATAGCCTCGACGACGAGCGGCGTCTGCTCTGCCTCTACTGTGATGGCCCATGCGCCCGCGCCCTGGCAGAGCCCGGCAGCGGCGGGAATCGGGAGCAATCCGCCGGGTGGCAGCGCGTCGCGGCGGTCCTGCCAGAGCAGCTCGCCAGCCGCGTTGTGCAGCCGCATGTTGAACCCGCCCGTCATTGCCCCCTCGGGCGCTGCCAATGCCAGTTCGGTCACCGCACAAGGGGCGTCGAGCAGGAGCGCGTGCCGGTTGGCCGGTGTCAGCGGCGGCGGGATTGCCAACGCGCCGTCTGGTCCCTGGATGGTAGGGGCGGGCTCGCTAGCCGGGATCAATCCGGTGACACCGCCTTCAGCTTCCCAGCCGTCGTCCAGTGACGGTATGAGATACCAGGCGCCAGCGGTCGCCGGGACGCTGCCGGCATAGCGGATGACCGCCGTGTCGCGCGATGGGAAGATGTTGCCGATGGGCGAGTAGGTGGACTCGATGTACTCCGGCTCAAGGTAGTTGTTCAGGAGCTCGAGGTCGCCATCGACGGCGATGCTGCGGGCGGTGACGTAGTAGTGCTGCTCATCGCCATTGAAGCGCATCACCTCGACCCGCCAGAGGAGCAGGGCTGCGATGATGGTCGTCGCCGCCAGCGTGACCCTCAGCAGCACCCGCTCCGGCACGGACCGCACTACGAGAATCGCCAACCCGGCGACGGCGAAGGCGCTGAGGACGTAGACCGCTCCCGCAATCGAGCCGGTGTCGATCCAGGCCGGCCCTTCGATCTGGTGCGTCCACTGCCGCACCGTCCAGCTCGATACGGTCGGCATGGCGAGCGAGATGATTCCGACGGCGGCCCCGGCGACGGCCAGCCATGGACCGCGCCGGCCTCCGAGAGTCGCGGCGGAGACGACCGCAATCGCCGCTAGTCCCGGCAGCGCATGCAGCGCGTTGACCTCGGTTCGCGTCCAGGGCGCTTCGAGCAACAGGGCGGCCCCCGGCTCCGGGATCGCGATAGCGGCCAGCGCTGCCAGGGCGGCGACGGCCAGCGCCGCTCGGTGCCGGTCCGTTGCCAGGAGCCAGGCCGTTACGCCTGCCGCCAGGATCACGACGCCCTCCGGGCCGCGCACCGCTGACAGCGCCTTGCCGGGCGCTGTTGCGACGAGCCCGATCCAGGCGACCAGCAACAGCGCGGGACCGGCCAGCCAGAGCCGGCCTCGAATGCGCCCGCCACCGCGACCCAGCGCGGCCATGGCGAAGCCGGCCCCGGCCAGCGAACCGAAGATCGTCAGGCCGGCGTAGGCCCGGAAGGCCAGCCGGTCGTCGCGGTCGAGCGCCGTGGCCTGAACATCGCGGACGGAAACGCCGAGCGCGCGGCCGCCGTTCGGCAGCCAGACGACGGGCACGTCGAAGGCGACCTCGATTCGACCGCCGTCGCTGCGGCATTCGATGGGAACGGTAGAATCGGCGACGATACCGGTGAGCGGGATGTCATAGATCTGCTCGCCGCAGCTGACGCGCAGTACCCGGCCTTCCGGGCTGACCGTCGCCAGCAGGAGGTCGAGGCGGTAGCGGCCGGCGCGCTCGACCGGGATCTCTAATTCGGCGTGGCTGCTTGTCCAGCGAAATGTCTCTGTGCCGTTGGATTCAGGGGGGAAGTCGAAGCGCGTGTACGCCTCATCGCCAGGTGAACCGACATCGAGCCAGGTGACGACTGGCGGCGCCCACGCGGCCACGAGGACAGATGCGCACAGCGCGACGGCCAACCCAACAACGGCAAGCGCCGGAATCCGAGACAACCTCTCGTGTCGCTTATCCACCTTGCGCGCGCGTCCCCTCCCCCTCGCGCGTTATTGTATCGGGCTGCTCGCGTTGCTCGTGCTCGCGACCGGACCGCTCCTGATCGGCGCATCGGCACAGCCCGCGGAGGGCGTCGATCCGGCGAACATCCTCAACCGCGCCCGGGTTAATGAGGGCCTGGAGCAGGTTGCCCGCCACGAGGGGCTGGACCAGCTCTCCGCGCGCTATCTGGACGAGATCATGGCAAGCCGCACGCTTGTGCCGCCGGGCTACGGGCAGCTTGATGGGCGCGTGTTGACCGAAGATATCGTGGCAGCCATCGGCCCGGACGGTTTCAGCTATCGCTATGTCGGGGTTGTCGTGGCCTATGGTCAGGACATCATTCACGCGATGCAGGTGGCGAACGGGACGGTTGCGAACCGCCCGGCGCTCTTTGAACCAGCGATGACGCTGACCGGCATCACCTCCGCGGTCGTTCCGGCCGGCGAGCCCTGGTTCGCGCCTCCGCCGGGCGGCGTCGGGCGCGAGATCGAGATGACTGGCATGACGGTTGTCGTCATCGTGACGGCGGGCCAGTTCCGTGCCGGACTCTAGCGCCGAACGCGGCCGCCTCGCGCCGACGGCCTTTCTCGTCGCCGGTATTCTCGGCCTCGGGAGTTTCGCGCCGATCCTGCGCGACGCGCTCGTCGCCGCCCGCCTGGGGGCGAGCAACGAGAGCGACGCCTACTTCCTCGCGACCTACATCATGCTGATGGCGGTGACGGTCCTCGTCGCCGACTCCTTCACTCCGGCCTCGGTCGTGAGCCTCTCGACTCCACACGAGCGTGGGGCGGGTGGGTTGCGCCTGGGCTACGCCTTGCTCGTTGCCGCGCTGATCTTGGGTAGCGTGGCGGCGCTGGTCGCGCTGCTAGCCGGTCCCTTGGTCGCGCTCTTCGCGCCTGGATTCGACGCCCAGACCGCGCAGACAGCCGTCGATGCGACGCGTGTCGTTGCGCCCGGCGTCGCGCTGCTTGGCCTGGCCTGGTTGGTAACGGCCTACCTGAACGCGGCTGGCTACTTTCTTCTGCCGGCCATGATTACGCCGATTGTCGCCGTCGGCGCTGCGATTCCGCTACTGGCCGGGACGATGTCGCCGGTCGTCGCGGCGGCGGGCTGGACACTCGGCGCGGGGCTGGCGCTCGTGGCGCTGCTGGGCTGGGCTATCGTCGTTGCGGTGCGTGACCGCGAACGGCAGCAGGTCGTTGCCAGCCTGGATCTCGACGCCCTCAGGAGGTTATTGCCGAACGCTGCTCCTTTGCTGTTGCTCGTCACGATCACCCAGTCGGCCGAGGTTGTGGATCGGGTCTTGCCGTCCGGTATCGAAGCGGGCGCGCTGACGACGGTCGCCCTGGCGAAGAAGACGATGAACCTGCCGCATACGGTTCTGATCGCCGCCGTCGGCGCGGTTACGCTGCCCTTCATCTCGCGCGAGTCGGGCGCGGGCCGGCCGGCGCGGGCGTTCGCTGACTCGATCAATCTGGCGCTCTTCTTCCTGCTGCCGGTCACGGCGTTGCTGGTCATCGCCCGGACCGAGCTTGTCACCGTGCTCTACGGGCGCGGCGAGTTCACCGGGAACGATATCCGGCAGACGGCCGACCTGCTCGGCTTCTACGCGCTGGCGCTCATCCCGGTGACGCTCGGGGTTATCCTCCAGCGCTCGTTTGCGACGATTGGCCGGAGCTGGGAGCCGCTGCCGATCTACGGGCTGACAATCGGCGCGTACATCGCGGGCGCATGGCTTGGCGTTGGCTGGCAGGGGCTCCTGGCATTGCCGGTCGTTTTCACGCTCGCTCAGGTTGGCTATGTCGCCGCGCTCATGCGGCGCTTGCACCGCCACCTCGCGTTCAGCTTCGAAATGCTGGTGTGGCCGGCTGTGATTGCCCTGGCGGCTTCATCGGCAGCCGCGCTTGTCGGCGCAGGCGTGGCGGCGCTAACCCCAGACAACGCCTGGTTACGCCTGACCTCGATGGCTGGGCTAAGCGCGGCGGTCTATGTCTTGCTCGTCATCTGGCTACAACATCCGGCGGCGCGCGATCTGTTGCGCTTTGCCGGCTGGGACCACGCGCGTTCCACCTCGTCAATCCGCGTCGGCATCGACGCCACCTACGCGGCAGTTCAGAACGGCACCGGCAGGTATCTCTCGGCGCTGGTCGAAGAGCTTGAACGCCACCCCGATGTCGCGCTCGTGCAGTTGCGCGCGCCACGCATCGAACGCTTGCCGCGCATTCTCCGGCTGCCGCTCAATGGCGGGATGCACGTCCTCTGGTCGCAGTTCGTCCTGCCGGTGCGGGCCTGGCAGCGGCAGATCGACGTGATCCACACGAGCATGGTCGGACCGCTGCTGACGCCCTGCCCGCAGCTCCTCACGATTCACGATGGCCTCGACTTCCGGCCCGAGTGGCGGCCTTCGATAATCTGGAGCGCCTACGTCCGGCTGATCGGCTCGCTCACCGCCCGCCGCGCCGCCGCCGTCGTCACCGTCAGCCATGCCGCGGCCGAGGATGTCCAGCGTTTCTTCCACGTCCCACCGGAGCGGCTGCATGTCGTCTGGAATGGCGCGCGGCAACTCGCGGCGCCGTCCAGCGTCGCGCCGCTTGCTGGCTTGCAGCCGGGCCGTTTCGTTCTCGTTGTGGGCTCGCGAGCCCGTTACAAGAACCACGCGACGGCCATCGACGCGGTGGCGCTTGTCCGCGAGCAGCATCCCGACGTCCAGATCGTTCTCGTTGGCAGCGGTCTGGACGATCTCGCGGCAGGCCGTAGCTGGGTGCACACGCCGGGCCGCTTGCCCGATGGCGAGCTTGGCTGGCTCTACGAGCACGCCGCCCTTTGTTGTGTGCCGTCGCTACACGAGGGCTTCGGGCTGCCGGTCGTCGAGGCATTGATCTACGGCGTGCCCGTTGTCGCGTCGGATATTGCCGCGCTACGGGAGGTTGGCGGAGAGGGCGCGCGCTTCGCGGACCCCCTGGACCCTGCCTCGTTCGCCGCGGCGATGATCGACGTCATCGACCATCAGGAGGCCGAGCGGGCGCGGCTTGCGCCGATTGCCGCCCGCGCCGCCGAACGCACCTGGCTGCGGGCGACGAACGAGATCGTCGAAATCTACGCATCCCTGGTCGAGCCCGGAGAGGACGGCCCCGTGTGGGCGCACGTCAGCGCCTCCTGAGCGCGGCGCTCACGGCGTTCATTGCCGGCGCGATGATCGTTGTAAGCGGGCGTTTGGAGCTTGCGCCCGAGCTCATCGTGCCACTCGCGACCATCGCCGGCACAGGCGCTCTGATAGTGACACTGGGGCCAGCGCGCGGAGGCCTCATCGCGTTGCTGCTCATGTCGTCGCTGAACCGCTACACCGCTGAGATCGCCGGCGTGAGCCTGAAGCCGGAGCACATTGCCGTGCCGCTCGTTGCGCTGGCGTTGCTGCCGCGTTTGCCGGCGCTCGTCCGCCAGCTGCGTTTGGTGGATCTGCTGTTGCTGGCATGGTTAGCGTGGTCGGTCGTCGGCGGCCTGCTCAACGCGCCCGACCCGGCGGATAGCACCAAGCTCTGGGCGATGTTGCTGCTCGTTGCCTGCCCGTACTTCATCGCAACAACGACCGTGCGCACCGCCGGCCGGCTGTTCACGATTGTCGATGCCTGGATGCTTATCGGGCTCGCGGTCGGCCTGTTCGGGATTGCGACGCACCTGCTGTATGCCTGGGACATCAACCTCGGTGTCCAGATCAACCCGGTCACGGCCGACCCGACGATTCCCTCCACCTTCCGCGAGTCGAATCTCTTCGGCAGCGCGATGATGATGCTGGCCTTGACCGCGATCGGGATGTTGGCGCTGGGCTACCGCCGGCAACGCCTGGCGCTTGTGATGGCGGTCGTCGGCTTTGTCGGCTTGCAGGTGAGCTTCACGCGCACGGCCTGGGGCGCATTTGTCGTTGGTCTGTTGGTGCTGGCGGCATTGCTTGTCGTGCTATCGGTACGCGGCGCTTATCGCGTGACGCCCGAACAGCTGCGGCCGGCGGGAATTGCAGCCGGCTGCGCGCTGCTTCTCACGGCCGTTGTCTGGCTGCCCGTCGGCGACGCGAGTATCCGCGCCGACCGGGCGGACACCGTCGCGGCCAATGCAACGCGCGAGGCCCGGGTTGAGGCGACGATGACGGCCGGTTCAAGCGCGGTAACGGCGACGCTGCCGCCGCTTCTGGAAGGTACTCCGACCGCATTTGCCGTGCCGACGCCGTCGCCAGAGAACCCCGATATCGTCGGGCGTGTCGGGAGTATCGCCGATACCTCGGACTCGTCGCTACGCATTCGGCTCGAGTTTGCCAAGCAGGCGCTGCGGGACTGGCGCGCGCACCCCGTCGTCGGGCTCGGGATCGGCTCCTTTGGCCAGACCTATACGACGACAAGCTTCGACCGCGCCTGGTTGAGCAACACCTTCGTCCGCACGCTCCACGACAGCGGACTCGTCGGGCTCGGGCTCTTTCTCGCCCCGCTCGCGCTCCTGGCCATTTCCGGGCTGCGTCTGACTGATCGCCTGACTGGCGATCTGGATAGGCTGGCGCTGGCGCTCGGTGTCGCTGTCGTTGGCATGTTCGTCGCGTTCCAGGCGACCGAGGGCTTTCAACTCGCCTGGTACTGGGCTGTGCTGGGCCTCTATGCGGCGGCGGTTCGCCTCGCCCATGAGCGTAGAGGCCGGGCCGCATGAGGGGGACGCGCCAAACGATCCTCTTTGTCCATCCGAGCGACGAGCTCTATGGCTCCGACAGGTGTCTGCTGGACATCGTCACTGGATTGCCCGAGCGCTTTCGCGCAGTTGTCGTCTTGCCGACCGACCTGGAGTACTCCGGGGCACTCAGCCATGAGCTGGAAGCCGCCGGTGCGACGGTCGAGCGTGTCGACATGCTCGTTCTGCGGCGCGCGCTGCTGCGGCCCGGGAAGCTGCCGGTGCTCCTAAAACGGCTGGTAGTCGGCACCGTCCGGCTTGCGCGATTGATTCGCCGTGAGGACGCCGTGCTCGTACACTCGAATACCGTGGCCGTCCTCTGTGGCGCGAGCGCGGCGGCAGTGACCCGAGTGCCGCATCTCTGGCATGTCCACGAGCATATCGGCGATGAGCCGCTTCCCTTCAAGGCCCTGGTTCGCACGTTTCTGACATTGCTGCCTGGCCGCATCGTCGCCAACTCGCGATCGGTCGCCCGCGCCGTGGTTGGCGGCAGCCGCCAGCGGCTGCGGCGGATCCAGGTGGTCGAGAATAGCGTCGATCCTGATATCCGGCCTGTCGACCGGAGCCGTCCCACGGACAACCGCCCCGTCGTGATTGGCGTCGTTGGACGGCTCGCGCCGCGCAAAGGCACGGCCGAGGCTCTTGAAGCGGCGGCGCTACTTGCCGGGCGCGGCGCGTGCTTCGCGTTGCGCTTTGCCGGCGATGCCCCGCCTGGGCAGGAGGCGCTGCAGGCGAGCTACGAGGAGCAGGTGGTTGCGCTCGGATTGAGTGATTATGTCACCTTTGCCGGTCAGGTCGACGATGTGCCTTCTTTTTTGGCTGCGTGCGACATACTCCTGCTGCCGTCGCAGCGGCCCGAGCCCTTTGGCCTGGTCGTCATCGAAGGGATGGCCTCCGGGCTGCCTGTCGTCGCAACACTCAATGGCGGCGGAAGCGACGAGATCCTCGACCACGGCATTACCGGGCTCTACTGCGGTCGTGATCCGCTGGCGATCGCCGCAGCGTTGGAGCGTCTTGTCGCCGACCGTGCGCTGCGGAAAGATCTAGGCAGCGCGGCGGCGGTTGTCGCTGCGCGGCGCTACGCCCGAACCAGATATCAGCGCGATTTCGTACGCATCTATGAGTGCCTCATGCGGGTGTCGGGTTGATGCGAAACGGACTGAAGCACTAGACTCCCCGTTGCCTGATCGTGCAAGTGGGGGTAAGGATGACGGCAACACGATCCCGGCTGCGCATTGCCATGCTCGGCACACGGGGTATTCCAGCCAACTACGGCGGTTTTGAGACCTGCGTCGAAGAGGTCGCGCCGCGTCTGGCGGCGATGGGGCACGATGTCACCGTCTACTGCCGCGTACCGCCCATCGACTACCTCGCCGACGTCTACCAGGGTGTCCGTCTCGTCAAGCTCCCGACGATTCAAAACAAATACCTCGATACCGTCTTTCATACCTCGCTGGCCGCGGCACACGCGGCGCTCCATGGCTATGATGCCGCGCTCGTCTTCGGCGTCGGCAACAGTCCCCAGGCGCTCGCGCTCAGGCTAGCCGGACAGCCGGTGGTGCTGAACGTCGACGGCCTGGATTGGAAGCGGGCGAAGTGGCCCGGCCCGGTCAAGCGGCTGTTGCGCTTTGCCGAACGATTGGCCGGCGGCGCGGCCACGCGCACTCTCACCGATTCGCGCAATGTCCAGAACTACTATCAGGACCGCTATGGCGTCGAACTCGACTACATCCCCTACGGCGCAAGCCCGGCCAAGCCCGCACTCAACGGCGAGCTGGCGCGCTTCGAGCTGGAGCCCGGTGGCTACTATCTCTACGTCGGCCGGCTCGAACCTGAGAACCGGGTGATCGACCTCGTCGAGGCGGCGCGCAAGGCCGATATCAGCCGCCCGGTCGTCATCGTCGGTGACGCGCCCTATTCCGATGAGTACATCGCGACGCTGGTCGAACGCGGCGCGGAGCACGTTACCTTCACCGGCGCGATCTACGGCGACGGCTACTGGGAGCTGAACCACCACGCCCATGCCTATGTCTTTCCGGTTGCCTCGGACGGCACGCATCCGGCGCTGATCGAGGCGATGGCCTGCGGCAACCCGGTGCTGGCGCGCGGCATCCCCGATAACCGGGCCGTCGGCGGCGACGCCGTGCGTTACTTCGACACCGTCGATGAGCTTGTCGAGCTCATGGAATGGGTCGACCGCGAAACCGACAAGCCGCGCCAGCTCGGCGAAGCCGCCCGGCGGCGCGCCGCCATCGAATTCAACTGGGACCGCGTCACCAACGAGTACCTGAAACTCGCGACCGCCATCCGCAAGCCGGCGGCCGCGCAACCGGAGGCCGGCGGGGCTGAGCGCCAGATCGTCGACCGGCTCGAAACGCTGGTCTTCGACGACCCGGCCGCGGCCGGCTTCATCACCGAGGACGGCGGCACGCCGGACGAGCTGATCCAGCAAATCGCGATCCACGGTCTCGGTCCACTGCTCGGCGAGCGCGTCCTGCGCGGCGAGCTTGCCCTGCCGTCCGAGCTGGCAACATTTCTCGTCCGGCAGGTTGAGAACAATCGCCGCCGGCTGAATCTGTTGTCCAATGATCTCGAGCGTGTCCTCGCTGCGTTCGAGCGCGATAAGCTCGAGGCGCTGCCGCTGAAAGGCAGCGCGCTCCTGCTGGCGCGTCCCAACGAGATCGGCTGGCGACCAATGGCCGATCTCGATATGCTCGTGCGCCATCCGGTTCAGCAGGAGGTCAACCTGGCCTACGCCCACGCCGGCTATTGCCTGCCGCTCAACTATTCGACCGGACTCAGCGGGCTGACCTGGAAGCACATGCATTACGAATACTGCGAATATCAGTGGCCGGAGGTCACGGAACCGGGCGAGCACCCGGACCATCCGCGCGATATCGAATCCCACCCGCGTGTCGTTGAGATGCTGCGCGGCATTCGCTGGGACATCACCGGCTGGATCGCAAACAATCTCGTCGAGGTGCATGGCCGGCGCATCCCGGACGAACGGGCGATGACGCTGCACCTTGCCGTCCACGCCTCGATCTCAGCGCTCGATTCGCATCTGCGGATGGTGCAGATCGTCGATCTCGCCCGCCAGCTCGAACGCACGGGGCCGGGCCCGGTGCTGGCGGCGGTCTGGAAGTCAGGGCCGCTTGAGCACGCCCGCTTCGTCTACCCGGCGTTGGCGCTGGTGGCCCGGCACTGCGACGATGAGCGACTGCTCCGGGCCCTTGACTCGTTGCGGCCCTACCTCCCGCCGGCGATGGCAAACTGGATCGAAGGCGCTTCCTACTACGATCTCTCATGGTCGACACGCCACCGGCATCCGGTTGACGAGGACGCTGCTCGCTGGGCCGTCACCCTGCGCGAACGAGCCCGGCTGCGGCTCAATGCCGCGTTCCCCCTGCCGCGCGACCTCTCAGGCCGCTATCCGGGCCAGGGCGCGCGCGCCATCGCCGGCTGGTACCCCGCCTACTACCGCGACAAGCTGCTATCCGGCACGTGACGGCCCGCCGCTCCGGCTTCGTTGCTCAATACGATGTTGGCAAGAATCTGATACTCGATCGAAGGGCCGGGGCTCGTCCCCAGCCGCGTTGATGAAGAGTAAATGGGACGGCTGGGAACGAGCCCGCCTTTCATACTTCAAGTTAAGCCGTCTACTTGCACGGTTCCCGGATTCGGTCCGCACGCAGCGCCATGCCGCAGAAGCCGCAGCAACACCATGGTCATCCCGAGGAAGGCTTCGCGCCCGAGGGATCTGGTTGCGAGCGTGCCACCTGCCGGTGCAGTAGACGGCGATCCACCCCGCTGAACCGACCGGGACTGACTTCTACGGAGCACGGCGCTGTCGGTCGTCGATCCCTCCGGCGCAACACCTTCCTCGGGATGCCAGAATCGGAGCGGGACGTTCGTAAACGACGATGCTTGGCGGTGGGGAGAACGAGCGCAAACCTCCTGCCCTGCACCTAACGTGATGTATGAACGGCTGGGGGGCAAGCCTGTCTGAGCCACACAAGTCACTGTAGGCATCCGGATTCAGTGTGCGCTCGGCGACTCTCCCGAGGGCTGGCATTCAACGGTTGCCATTATGTCGCTCTGAGCACAGGTCGGGCACCCGTGGAGAGGATGGTAGCCGGAGGAGCTAGTGGTCTGTGACACATGAATTGATCAATAATCTGGCGCATCCCGGGTGACTCAACACGCATCAACCTTGTCATTTCGACCAGCGGGAGAAATCTCAGTCTGACGCCGCTCTGGCGCAAACCTGAGATTTCTCGCTCCTCTCGAAATGACAGTTTCGTTACGGTTGAGTTGCCTGGTGAGGTCGGACAATCCCTTCACTTCATGAGTAATAGAGCACTAGTGGCCACTGCAACGCTACTTGTGGACAACTAGATCCTTCGGCTGCACTCCGTTTCGCTCAGGATGACATCCATACGGATGTCGAATCGGCATGAGTTAACCTGATCCGGTGGGACGAGTCCCAGCCCTACATTGTGCAGCCGGCGCCGGCTAGTCCGCCGGGCTGAGGTCCAGGTTGGCGCCCGGGAGTGGTTCGCCCACCGGTTGCTCCGAGGGTGGTTGGGGTTTGGTGGCGAAGATGAAGAAGATCGAGCCCAGGCCGGCGGCGATGCCGAGGACGGTGAAACCGAGCTGGTAGTTCCCCAGCCGGTCGGCCAGGATGCCGGCCACTAGTGGCCCGCTCGTCATTCCGAGCATCACGATCATCGACGAGAAGCCCATCACCTTCGCGAAGGCTCGCCGTCCGAAGTAGTCGGCTCGCATCGCTTGCATCAACGGCCCGCGCATGCCCCAGGCCAGCCCGTGGACGACGGCGAAGAAGAGCACCATCGCCAGGTTCGTCGCGTAGGCCAGGACGATCAGCGCCGCGGCATGGCCGAACATCGCCAGGATCGCGATCTTGCGCTTCTCGAAGCGGTCGCCGAGGAACCCGCCGAGCGGCAGGCCGATCATCTGCATGATCGTCATGAAGGAGACGACGAGCGCCGCCGCGCCCAGCGAATAGCCGAGCCCTTCATTGAGGTGGACGATCAGGTGGACCATCACGGCTGAAACAACAAGCACCGCCGCGCCGTGGCCGAGCGAGATGAACCAGAAGGCGCGCGTGCGCATCGCCTGTTTCGGTGTGAACTCGATGTCATCCGGGTCTTCGCGCTCTTCCAGGCGGTCCTGCTCGCGGCGGATGCGGGCTTCCTCGTGTGTCTCGCCGTCCGGCAGCAGGCCATATTCTTCGGGGTTCCGGCGCATGAGCTGGGTGATTGGCAAGCCGACGATCAGGACGATGACACCGGAGTAGAACGCCGTGCTGCGCCAGCCGAACTCGGTCAGCGACAGCGCGACAACCGGCACCAGTAGTCCACCGACGCTCATGCCCATCTGGGCGACGCCCATCGCCGTGGCGCGCTTGCGGACAAACCAATTGACGAGCGTCGTCGTTAAGGACATGAAGCCGCCGAGGCTGCCGCCGATCGCGATGACCAGGAAGACCAGGTAGAACGTCAGGAGTGAATTGACCTGGCTGAAGAGCATCAGGCCGATGCCGAAGATGAGCATCCCAACGCGCATGACATTGCGCGGCCCGAACCTGTCGAGCATCCAGCCCTGGATTGGACCGAGCAGGCCGCTCTCGACACGTTGCAAGGAGAACGCGGCGGAGAGCTCGGCCTTCGACCAGCCAAAGTTCGATTCGAGGACGGAGACATAGGCGCCGAAGGACTGCATGAGCAGGGCAGAGAGCAGCACCTGGATGCCGAATGCGCCGGAGACGACCCACCAGCCATAGAAGACGCCCTGGGCCCGTTCCCGGACCCGTGTCGTAGTGACCAAGCCAACATCTCCCTGGCTTGCATGACGGCACACAAGCGCAGATGATAGCAGATTCGTCAAGCGCGGCTAAACGATTTAGCCAAATGGGGGGAATATCGTCGGGCCGAATGTGACTATTTTCCCGCTGGGCTTTTGCCCGGAAAACCATAGGATAGAACGAAGTAATGATGCGCGCATTGCCTGATCGCGAGCAGGCGCTTTCCGGTATTGGAGCTGCGGATGACGCTTGGTCCTGACAACCTGAAACTAAACGCGTCTGACTTGCGCGCGCTCTTTGCCGCGACGGACACTAACCCGCATGTGTCGTTGGATATCTTCGATCTCGCGGCAATCCCGATCGGAATTATGGGCTCATCCGGTTACTGGCTGCGCGCGAACCCGGCGATGTCCGACCTCTTCGGCTACGGGCCCGATGAGTTTCTCGGCATCAATGGCTTTGATCTGGTGCATCCGGATGACATCGCGATGAACCGCAAGTGGTTCGACCAGCTGCATAGCGGCGAACGCGACCATGCCTCGATGGAAGCCCGTGGCATTCACCGTTCCGGCGAGACGATCTGGGCGCGGTTCCACGTCACGCCGTTGCGTCCCTCGACCCGTTCCGACGTCTACTATCTGTTCCAGGTCGAGGACATTACTGATCTGGTCGCGTCGGAATTTCGTTTGCGGCAACAGTCGGATCTGCATGAGACGCTGATCCAGCACCTGCCGGGCGTGTTGGTCTGCGTCTTTGATACCGAGCTCCGCTTCACGCTCGTCGAGGGGCAGTTCCACGACGCGCTCGGTCTTAATGGCGACATGCTCGTGGGCCGCACGCCCGGCGAGCTGCTCTCTGATCCCGAGCGCGTCGCAAGCGTTGAGACGGTCTATCGCGCGGCGCTTGCCGGAACGGCCGGCAGCTACGAGCTTGACCGCAACGGCCGGCACTATGAAGCGCGCGTCGTCCCGTTACCCAACGGGGATGGTCAAGTCAACGCCGGTCTGGCCGTCTACATCGACACGACTGATCTGAAGGTGGCCGAGCGCAGCCGCCAGCGGCGCGGCGAGATCTACCGGAGCATCGTCCGCAATTTGCCCGGCGCTGTCGCCTCGGTCTTCGACAAGAACCTGCGCTATCTGGTGGTTGAAGGGCACGGCCTGGAAATGCTCGGCCTTGAGCCTGACATGGTCGAGGGCAAGACCGCCTATGAATATTGGGGGCCGGATCGGCGCGATGAGGTTGTCCGGCGTCTGGAAGCGACCATCGCAGGCGAGCCACAGGTTTACGACGGCGTGATCGGCGAGCGTGAGTTCGTGATCCGTACCGCGCCGATCTTCGAGCCCGACGGCTCCGTCGAATTTGGTGTCGTCGTCAACTACGACGTAACCGAAGCCAGGGAACATGAACGCGAGATGCGCGCCGTCACCGAGGCGCTGGCGAAGAGCAACCGCGACCTCGAAGAGTTCGCCTCCGTCGCCGCGCACGATCTGCGCGCGCCCCTCGTCACCATCCAGGGGCTTGCTTCGATTCTCGCTGAAGACTATCGCGCTGAGCTCGACGACGATGCGGCGCATCTGATCGACCGGATCATCGTCAACGCCAATCAGATGCAGACGCTATTGAGCGAAATGCTCGAGATCTCGCGCATCGGTCGCCGTGAGTCGGATTTCACCGCGACGAATCTGGGCGAGGTTGTCGAACACGTTCGCACGCACCTCGAGATCCCGATCAAGCGGCGCGATGTCGAATTGACGGCGGACATTGCTCATGTCACGGTTTGGGCGAACTGGACGCGGCTGGTTCAATTGTTTACGAACCTCGTCGATAATGCGATCAAATACACCGCGCCGGAGCGGTCGCCGCAGATTGCGATCAGCGCAAGCGACGAGGGCGATTATTGGCGCATCAGCGTTGCCGATAACGGCGTGGGCGTGCCCGAAGACTATCGGGAGAGAGTGTTTGAAATGTTCCAGCGCTTGCGCGCCGGCCATGATCTCAACCCACAAGGCACCGGTTTGGGTTTAGCGTTGGTCGAGCGTATCGTTGGGCTACATGGCGGCCAGATCTGGATCGATCCTGACGTTGAGGATGGCACGACGTTCCATCTGACATTGCCGAAGATCGTCGTGGGTGAAGACGGAGAGATTGAGTGAGCATGGCAATTTCTCAAACCTCGCTCCGGGTGCTGCTCGTCGAGGACAATCCTGATCATGTGCTATTGATCCGGCGCGCGATCAGGGACCTCGGGGGCGAGCACAATGTCGATACCGTCAACGATGGCGAGCACGCGATTACCCATCTGGAGACGACCGACCTCTTCCCGGACCTGATCTTGCTGGACATCAACATGCCGGGCTATTCCGGCTTCGATGTGCTTGCGTGGCTTCGCGATAGCCCGCGCCACAAACACATCCCGGTAGTGATGCTGACATCCTCCGAGGCCGGGTCCGATGTTGCGCGTGCCTACGAGCTTGGCGCGAGCGGCTACATCCCGAAACCGTCGCACTACCAGGACCTGCGTGCCCTGCTCAACAACACGATGCTCTACTGGTCGGCTATGCGCCGCCACAACGTCGTTCCCGTGACGGAGGCTGACAATGAGTAGTCCCGTCGTCCTCGTCGTGCCGGAAAACGGCCGCCAGTTCGGCCTGCTATCCAAGGCGCTACGCGGGGCAGGTGTCGGCGAGGTCCATCAGGCTGAAGGCGCGGCAGACACCATCCGCTGGCTCGGGCTCTACCACTGTGACGCCTGCATCCTCTCCTACGAGCTGCCGGGCAAGCGCAACGGCATCGAGACGCTGTTCGACATTCGCAACCATCGCCCGGATCTGCCGGTCATTATGGTCTCGCGGTCGAACTCCGAGAAGGTGGCCGTCGAGGCCTTCCATGCCGGGGTGCTGGACTACGTGCCGGCATCGCGCGGTTATGAGCACGCCGTCGCCGGCTTGATCAAGCAGATCGAAGCTGCGCCCGCCGCCGGTCAGGATGTCGTACCGGCGCAGATCGTTCCGCCCAATGTCGACGAGCACCTGCTGCGTCCGACCTATCAGAACCGGCTGCGTGTCATTGGCCGCAACCTGGATCTCTACGGCTACCGACGCGTCAATATCCTCGAAGTCGACGGCGGGTTCATCGTGCGCGCCTCGCCGCAGAATAGCCGTGGCGTCGAGACGCTCGAATTCGTCGGCAAGCAGTTCGCCCAGCTCATCGCCAACGCGACTCAGAGCCGCGGCGACGGCGAACGCGCCTTCTCCCACCCGACCGGGCTGTTGCCGACGGGCTACGAGGACTTCCTGCGCGCTGTCGGCTATCTGCTGGACCAGCATGCGGCCGAGGCGATCACGGTCAGCGAGCTGGAAGAGCTGGCCGTCGTCGGCGGCGTCGGCCGGGTCGATGAGACCGGCGTCTCGCGCTACGGTCCAATCCAATGGCTCTTCCGGTCCGATGATGTCGCCGTGCTGCTCGACCGCGCCTACAAGCAACGCCGCGAGGCAGCCCCGCGCCAGCCGGTCGGCGGAGGCAAGGGCCTCTTCCGCCGGCTTTAGACCAAGCCGCATTGAGGGTCGCCACTGTAAGTGGGGCCGTCGCGTGGAAACGAACTCCACCGTTCATGCATCAAGCTACGCTGTTTCATCCAATTAGTGGTATGAACTGACAGACGTCGGTAGGGGCGTGATTCATTACGCCAGCACCTCGATCGATGCTTACGTTCGAGCCAGGCAAGAGCCGGGCGTGATGAATCACGCCCCTACATCGATCGCGACAATCTCACCGTGAAGTGGTATTAAGCCGGCCACGTGCGAGACGCCCGCAAGCTGTTGGTACGCGGCACCTTGCAGCAGACACCAGAGCAACAACCGTGGCATCCCGACGCAGGAGGGATCTTGTTGTGAGCGTGCCACATGCCGGCGCCACGAGCCGCTGGCAACAGTGGTTTAGCGGTGGCGTACTCCGGCCTCGGCGCACCAGACTGGTGTTCGAAGATCCCTCGTGCCTCGGGATGCCAATGGTGGTGCTGGGTCGCGCTGTAGGCGTAGACCGGTTGATGTCGCGCCACGGAGCCAGCGGACTTGATGCTCGACCTCTGGCCCCCTAACTTGATGCATGATGGTGGAGATGCACTCCACCCCCAACGCAGTCATCCGCGACCTCTTCGTGATCGGCAGTCCGTCGAGGTGCGGTTTGGCCTAGCCCACGACGTCGCGGAAGACACGCAGGTAGTTCAGGCCGAGCAGCTTGCGTAGCTCCTCCTCGTTGAATCCAGCCGCTGCCAGCGCGACCGTGAGGTTGGGCCAGTCGCTGAGCTTCTGGAACCCCTCCATGTCGTAGTCGGCCGTCAGCCGGTGCTCCTCGTTGCGGAAGCCCGACCAGTTGAAATCACTGGGCAGCGACATAGCCATCGATTCCGGATACTCGACCAGGGAGCTGGTGGACGGTCCCGGCCCGGCTTTGTCCGTTCCGATACCGACGTGGTCTATCCCGCAAACATCAACCAGATGCTCTATCTGGCGCACGAAGTCAGCGAGCGTCGCGCCCGGCGTGTCGCGAATGAAGCCTGGAATGACGACGACCCCGAAGTAGCCGCCCTGCTCGGCGACGGCGCGGGCC
>JAUIIK010000085.1 GCA_030431755.1 Chloroflexia bacterium | reverse complement strand
CGCTGGCGTGAGGGGCACCCCTTGGGTCCACGCCCCTACCGACGTCTGTCAGTTCATGCCATCTACAAAATGAAACAGTATTAGAGCGTGAAGTGCTCGCAGGTGACGCCGCGGACCGGCGGGAGGCCGGTTGCCAGCTGGCGCCAGGTGTCGCCGCCGTCGCGAGTGTAGTGCAGCGTGCCGTCGCTGGTGCCGAAGTAGACGCCGCCGTTGCTGCAGAAGTCCGTCGCCATGCCTTCACGATAGAGCGTGACGTTGTCGACCTCAGGCAGGCCGTTGGTCAGCCGCTCCCAGCTCTGGCCGTCGTCGCGGGTGCGGTAGGCGGCCAGCTGGCCGGTCACGCGGACGCCGACATCCTCCTGCCAGTCATGCTGAGGCACGACGAAGACGGAGCCATCGCGGGTAACGTCGATCACGAAGCCGAAGCGGTCCGGCAGACCGTCGCTGATGTCGACCCATTCCTGGCCGTAGTTGTCGGAGCGGTAGACGCCGAGGTGGTTCTGCTGGAAGAGCTTGCCGTTGTCCGGGTGGCGAGCCACCTTGTGAGTGCAGCGGTGGACATCGTGCTGTGATGCGCGGCCGGTGTGGCTGGACCACTCGTCGACCATCGAGAAGGTGCCGATGTTGCGCGGTTCCCAGGTTTCCCCGGCATCCTCGGAGTAGAGCACGCCACCGACGGACATGCCGATCAATAGATCTTGCGGCTTGAGCGGATTGGTGACGATGGTGTGGAGGCACATCCCGCCGCCGCCAGGCCACCATTCGTCGCGGCTCGGGTGGTTCGCCAACCCTTCGACGAGGTCCCAGCTCTCGCCCCGGTCGTCGGAGCGGTAGAGCATCGCCGGCATGACGCCCGCGTAGACCGAGTCCCGTTCCCAGGTTCGGCCGCGGTCCGGCGAACGGTAGACGAGCGCCTCGCCATTGCCGTTGGCCGCCGCCCAGATTGTCTCGCCGTCGCGCGGATCGAGGACAGCGTGGTTGACGTCGTAGCCCTCCAGAAACGGGCCGCAGATCGACCACTGGTCGCGGTCGAGATCGCTCTTGAAGATGTAGAGCCCGTTTCTGGTCCCGGCCAGAACCATCACCTGCTCTGCAAGTCGCGTTGCCATATCTCGTCCTCCATTGTCGTCATCGACTGCCGCCGGGTCGCGCGCAATGCAAATAGCAGCCCGTTGAGAGTGTACGTACACCCCTGACAGTCTCACACGACTGTGACGAGATGTCAAGTAGCCGATGTGCGAAGCAGGTTCGACCGGGGAGGCATCGAGGCCGAGGCCGTTTGCGTCGACGAGTCCATGCGTTGCGCTTGCTCGCAGCATCGCGTTCCGCGAGTAGTCCGGCTCACTCGTCGATGTTGGGGAGAGACGTAGAAACGATGCGAGCCCCACGGGCTCGCTACTCGGAGGCGTTGCGCGCGCCACCGTAGCCATAGGAGACCGCCCCGGAGGACTCCGCCAGGCGCGCCCGGAGCGCCCAGAGGCGCGGGAAGTGCTGCTGGCCCAGATGGTTGCGGAGGAAGGCGACGCCCTGACCGCCGGTGCCCTCGGTGGCGTCGCCGAGAAAGCGCTGGGCGACATGCACGTGGCTGGAACGGAAGCGGTCGAGGCTGGTATCGAGATCGAGCAGCGACTCGCAAAATGCGTAGATCGGCGAGTCGGTCTCTTCCATATAGATCCGCAACAGCTCGATATCGTCAGGCACAAGCTCGCCAAGCGCCGCCGCCAGCCGGTTGCCGACCAGCCGGATGTAGGCGTAGCCGGGAGACTGGAGACCGCTGGCGCTGCCGAGCGCCGTCCGGAAGCGGTGGTATTCGATGGCTGGCATCGACTGGAACATGCGCGTTGCGTCGGTCACACGCTGCACCGCGTCGTCGGCGCGTTGGATCAGGCGTACGGCCCGGCCAAGGTTGTTCCGCTCGATCTCTGTCATCGCCCGTTCGATCTCCGCTCCGGCCAGGCGTAGCCATAGCTCGGAGACGAGGTGAATCGTCCGGAAGAGGAGCTCCTCCGGCTCCCGCAGCTCGCCGGTTTCGGGATCGGCGGCCTGTATCCCGTAGAGCTCCGCGACATCGAGATATTGCGCGTAGGGCGAATCCAGCAGCGCCTGTGCGCCGCGTGGGATTGGCAGGGTGTTGGATCGTTGGCTGGTCATGAGACGCGCTCCGTACTGGTGTTTGGGCGACCTCCGGGGCAACCGGTTCGTCCCGTGCCGCGCTCCGAGGGGGCCACAAGGCGGTCAGCATCAAGCGTTGAGCGATCGTAGAGCAAATCATACGGCCTCGGGCGGTTTGTCACATTGTCTCCGAGTCAGGGGGAGCGCTTTCAGTACTCTGTTCCTATCGCGGCTCCAGCGGATCAAATTGACAATGGACCTGGTGATCTGCCTGATACGCATGTTTGGATCTGTAGCTGATGAACCCTCAACATTACGGCGTCCGTCCACGCAGCCTCGGCGACATTGTGATCCAGACGGCGGCAATCTACCGCGATCACTTTGAGACGATCGTCGGCTCAGCGGCTGCGATCGTCATTCCGTCAGCGATTCTCCAGATAGTCTTCTCGGTTGTCATGCTCAACAACGATGATCTCATCGCCGTCTTCCTGTTGCAGATCGTGGCGAGTGTCCTGATGGCTGCCGGGGTTGCGGCGGCGATGGCGACCGTCACTGCCGCGACGGCCCAGATCATCGTCGAAGGCAAGACGAGCATTGTCCGCGCCTTCGACTACAGTCTGCCGCGCATCATCGACACGCTGAAGGCGACCTACCTGCTCTATGTCATCCTGAGCATCCTGCTGTGGACCTTCATCGGCGTGCCGATTGCCCTCTTCTTCGCCGTCGCCTGGCTGGTTACGTTGCAGGTCGTCGTGCTTGAAGGGACGGGCGCGCGGGTGGCGCTGGGCCGTAGCTGGGAGCTCACGCGCAACAACCGCTTCCGGGTGCTCGGAGCATTGATGACCCTCTTTGTCGCGACCGGCATCATGATGGGTTTCTTCCTGCTGCCGATGTTCGCGCTGGTGCTGCGCTTTGCCATCAATGGCGCGGCCGGCGGCGCGCCGCCGATGATCGCCTGGTTGCTGGTCGGTCTCTTCTGGATCGTCGGCGCTGTGCTGATCACGCCGCTACAGTACCTCGGCTGGACGCTGATCTATCTGGATCTCCGCGCCCGCAACGATGGCCTGACCACCGAGCCGGTCGTGCCCGCCGAGCAGCCCTACGAAACTGCCCCGGCCGCGCTGCCGAACATGGACTGAGGGCCACGGCCGGCAGCGCCTCAACGTCGCAGAAAAGATAGTGTGAACGCGGGACTACGTTAGTAGTAGGCCCGCGTTGGGTTAATCGCGAGAATGCGCATTCTACCCACAATCATGACCTTGATAGGGCTCCCGGCATTGGAAGGGCAGGCTGAGCTGCCGCTACATTGAGTGTGTGTGCCCCCTCCACGCGCCCCGAGCGGTAACCAGAAAGCGCGAGGCTCTCGCATGGCCAGGTTCGACGTCCAGCAGCTTCAAGTCGTCGGCTGCTGCCTGGAGCCGGCGGCATGAACGCTCCCTCCGAGGACGAGCGCGAAACCGTTGGCGAGGCGCTGGACAGGGCTGAAGTCCGCGACCGGCGTCCCCACCACCTGGAAGACAGCGAGCCGCATCCGCTCGGCCAGGAAGCGCCGGAGATTATTCACGATGCCGCGTTGATCGGCGGTCGGCGGCTGCACAGGCCGCTCTTTGAGAGCGCGATTACTGGCTTCATCGGCGGCATGAGCGTCTGCTTCGGCGCGGTTGCACTGGCCTGGGCCAGCGCCTCGGCCGGCTCGAACACCGATGTTGGACATCTGCTCGGTGCGTTGGCGTTTCCCGTCGGCTTCATCATTCTGCTAGTGGGCAAGAGCGAGCTTTTCACCGAGAACTTCTTCCTCCCGGTAACTGCCGTACTCGAACGCGAAGGTAGCTTCCGAGAGCTGGGCCGCCTCTGGGGCAGCACGCTGGTCTTCAACCTCGTTGGAGTATTGGTGTTCTCGATCCTGATCAGTCAGGATGGTGTGCTTGATCCCGCGCCGGCTGCGGCGTTGCGCGAGCTGGCTGAGAAGAAGATCGACTTCTCGCTCAGCACCGCCTTTATCAAAGCGATCTTCGCCGGCTGGCTGATGACCCTGCTGACCTGGTTGCTAGTGGCTGCCGAGGGCTTCAGCTCGAAGCTGCTGTTGATCTGGGTCATGGGGACGTTGATCGTCCTCGGCGAGTTCAACCACGTCATCATCTCAGCTGCCGAGATCTGGATCGCGATCCTACTCGATGCCGACGTGAGCATTCCGCAGTGGTTCTACCGCAACTTCCTGCCGGCGCTCTTTGGCAACCTCCTCGGCGGCATCGTCTTCGTCACCCTCTTCCACTACGTCCAGGCCCTCACCCAGGCTCGCGCAGAGCACGGCAACGACGGACGACAATAGATCTCGTTCAGCAGTTGCCGCCAGCACGCAATTGAGATTTATGAGCCTGGCGCCCGATGTTCGTCCAGTTGAGGCAACGGGCCCGCCAGCAGTGAGCGAGTGCTGACGAGTCCATAGCGCAGTTGTATGCGCGTTGCAATTAGATGCAGCAATGCATACAATCGCGCGATGAACGATGATCGAGACACACCCGCGACGATCAATGTCGAGCATGTGCAAGCGGCCCTCGCGCAGCTCCCGTTCGAAGAATTCCTGTGCTACTGGCACCGACTAACCTGGTGGGCGGCCGTTTGGCCGCTGTTTCAGCATCTGGCGACAATCGATCTCCCCCTGCCCGATGTATTCGTGCTACGCATGCTCGGGTTGCGCCCGCTCAACGTCGCTGAGGTGGCCCATATGCTTAATCTCAGCCACTCCGCGGCCAGCCGCGCCGTCGACCGGCTCGTGAGTGACGAACTGGTCAGCCGGAGGGAGGATCCGGAGGATCGCCGCTACAAGCGCCTCGCCCTCACAGCGAAGGGCCAGGCGAAAAACCGCGCTGTCGAAGCCGTCTTCGGAGCCGAACTCGATGCACTCATCACACAGCTTGATGCGACCGAGCAAGTGACACTCCAGCAGTTGCTCGCCCGCGTCGTTGCCGCGTCAGTCGAGCTCTACAAAGAATCTCCGGAACGCACTGCCTGGGCTCGGGCCCTCGTCGCGGCTTCAGCGGCTGTGGACGACAGCGCGCGAGCGGATAACGCCGGCTGCGAGCATGTTTCGTGAGCGCCACCTCCTATCAGACGCTGACTCGTCCACAGATCATTGGCACGATGACCGGGGTTCTGCTGACGCTCTTCCTGTCGTCGCTGGATGTCACGATCGTCAGCACTGCGATGCCGCAGATTATCGGGCAGCTCGAGGGTTTCGACCGCTATGCCTGGGTCACGACTGCCTATCTCCTCACGGCCACGGCCGGCATTCCGATCTTCGGCAAGCTCTCGGATGTCTATGGCCGCAAGTGGATCTACCTGTGTGGGGTGATCGGCTTCGTGGCAGCCTCGGTCCTCTGCGGCGCTGCGCAGTCGATGAATCAATTGATTCTCTTTCGGGGCTTGCAGGGCATCGGCGCCGGGGTCATCAGCGCCATCACCTTCGCGATCGTTGGCGACATCTTTCCGCCGGCGGTGCGCGCGAAGTACCAGGGGATCTTCGGCGCGGTCTATGGCCTGTCATCGATCTTCGGCCCGACGATGGGCGGCTGGCTGACCGACAATCTCTCCTGGCGCTGGATCTTCTATATCAATCTGCCGATCGGCGCATTGGCAATCGTCGTGTTGTTCATGGCCTTTCCGGCGATTCCACCGGCGCATGAGCAGCGCATCATCGATTACTCGGGAGCGTTGACACTGTTGGCCTGGCTCATCCCGCTTCTACTTGGGCTGACCTGGGCTGTCGACTATGGCTGGGGCGCGGCGCGGGTCGTGTTCGCATTGCTGGTCGCCGCTACGATGCTCGTGGTCTTTCTCCAGGCTGAGAGGCGGGCAGCAGAACCGGTGCTGCCGCTTCCGCTCTTTCGCGATCCCACGGTGGCGATCGCCTGCTCGACGATGTTGTTGACGAACATGGTGCTCTACAGCGCGATTCTCTTCATCCCGCTCTTCATGCAGAGCGTCATCGGGGTCTCGGCGACCGAGTCCGGGACGTTGCTGACGCCGTTGATGATCGTCTGGGCGCTTGGCAATGTCGTGACCGGGCAGCTTATGGCGCGCCTCGGGCGCTACAAGATTATCGCTCTCATCGGCCTCGTTTGTCTCGTTGCCGGGATGCTGCTCTCGGCTCGTATGGACGCCGGGACGAGTCATACCACCGTGATCATCAACATGCTCATCGTCGGCGCGGGTTTGGGCCTGACGTCACCGATCTACACGGTGATCGTGCAGAATGTTGTCAGCCGGCGTCAGCTTGGCACCGCAACAGCGGCCGTTACCTTTGCCGGCCGTATCGGAGCGACACTCGGGGCGACGATCTTCGGCTCGATCATGCTGTCACGGTACCGGGGCGAGTTCGACGCGGCGGCGCCAGCGACGCTACCAGGCGACATCCGTAGCGCGTTCCACGATCCTCTACAGCTAGGTCAGACGATTTCACAGATCCAGGCCGATGTCAGCGCCTTGCCAAACGGTGCGGAACTTCTCGCGACGCTTGTCGATGCCTCGAATAGCGCTCTCATCTCAGCCCTGAGCGCCGTTTTTCTCCTCAGCGCTGTCGTGGCCGGCATCGGATTCTTCATTAATCTGAAACTGACGGACATTCCGTTGCAGTCATCCTGGGATGAACCGGTTGCGACGCCGCCAGGTAGTCCGGCGCAGACTGAGAGGCTTGAGGTGTCGGAACCCGTCGCCAACTATCGAGCTGTCGAGCCCAAGCCGGATGCCTGAACGCTTGCCGGCCGAGCTGTTTGAGAGACCGGAGACGATTGAGACACAGCAGTTGCTAAGTGTTCAGCGCTGACCGCTCAAGGTCTTGAAAGAGAGAAGGTATACCGTTGGAAACGACAGCCCCCGAAGGCGCGATCTCGGACTCGCAGAAGATGCTCGCGCTGTTTACGATCGCGCTCGCCCAGCTGATGGTCGTGCTTGATGCCACGATTGTAAATATCGCCCTGCCCACGGCTCAGGCCGACCTTGGCATCTCAGACGCCGACCGGCAGTGGGTCATTACCGGCTACACGCTCGCCTTCGGGAGCTTGCTGCTGCTGGGAGGGCGCATCGCCGATTATTGGGGGCGCCGGCGCACGTTCATTGTCGGCCTGGCCGGGTTTGCGCTCGCATCCGCCTTGGGTGGGGCCGCGACCACTCCAGAATTGCTTTTCGCTGCGCGCGGTCTGCAAGGTGTGTTCGGGGCGTTGCTGGCGCCGGCAGCCCTATCGCAGCTGGCCGTCACCTTCGTCGATGCGGACGAGCGCGCGCGGGCGTTTGGCATCTACGCCGCTGTCTCGGGCGCTGGCGCTGCCGTCGGCTTGCTCCTGGGTGGCATCCTCACTGAGTACCTGAGCTGGCGCTGGTGTCTCTACGTCAATATCCCGGTCGCCGTGTTCGCCATCGTCATGGCACTCGTCGTTCTAAAAGAGAGCAAAGCAACAGGATCGACGCGGTACGACTTCCTCGGGGCCATCCTGGCAACGGGCGGGCTGGCCGCGCTCGTCTATGGCTTTGCGCGCGCGGAACAGGATGGTTGGGGCGCGGCCTCGACACTTGGATTCCTGAGTGTTGCGGTCGTCCTGCTCGTGGTATTCATCGCCCATGAGCGACGCACTTCGCACCCGCTTCTGCCCGTCCGCATCTTGCTCGACCGGAACCGGGCCGGGGCGTATCTCACGATGCTTGGGGTCGGCGTGGCGATGTTCGGCATGTTCTTTTTCCTGACGTTCTACATGCAGCAGAATCTCGGCTTCTCGCCGATCAGGGCCGGCGCGGCGTTCCTCCCCTTCACCGCGGTCATCGCCGTTACTGCGACGATGGCCGGCCGGCTCCTGCCACGTTTCGGGCCGCGTCTCTTCATGACCATTGGACCGCTCCTGATGGCTGCCGGTCTGCTCTGGCTTACCCAGCTCGAGGCGGAGTCATCCTACTGGACAAATGTCCTGGGGCCGCAGCTTGTGATGGCGGTCGGAATGGGGATGGTGTTCATCAGTGTCACGATCACGGCGCTGGCTGGCTTGGAAGCCAATGATTCCGGCGTCGGCAGCGCCATGATCAACACGATCCAGCAAGTTGGCGGCTCGCTGGGCGTTCCGCTGCTTTCGACGATTGCCGCTAGCGCAACGACGGCGTACCTGGAGACCCGCCCACCAGGTCCGGACACCTATCTGGCCGGCGCTGTCGAGGGGTACACCAGCGCTTTTCTCTGGGCAGTTGGCATCGCGGTTGTCGTCGCGGTCGTGGCGTTCGTCATGATTTCGCCACGAGTACCGGTGCGTGCGCCGGGAGGGGCGCCGGCGGCAATGCACTAGGTTTCGACGTCATCGAATGGTTCAGGGCAGCGCCCGTTCACGTACGGGGATTGGGTTCGCTTGCGCCGTATTGGCACGCGCCTATATGAGAGATCGGAGAAGGCTGCAATGACACTCTTTCTGGGAATGGAACGTGAGCTGCTCGTCGTCGATCCGCAGCAGCCCGCCAGCGCGAAACGACGGCTGGTTGACATGCAGATCACCAGCGTCGCCGTCGACCCATACAATCCCAAACGCGTCTACTGCGGCACCTTCGGCCGTGGGCTTTGGCGCAGCGATGATGGCGGCGACAGCTGGCAGCCGATAGCCGATCCTGGTCCCGCGATGCGCTATGAGCAGACGTTGACTGGTATTCGCTCGGCGCTCATCCTCTCCGTCGCGGTTAGCGCAGTCGAAGAGTCGAACGGCTTCGGCGTCGTCTTCGCGGGCACAGAACCCGCCGCGCTCTATCGCTCGGAGGATGGTGGAGACACCTGGCGGGAACTCGCTGAGCTCCGTGCGCTTCCATCCTCATCGAGATGGAGTTTCCCGCCACGCCCCGACAGCAATCTTGTGCGCTGGATTGCGCCGCATCCAGGTATCCCCGGGGCGCTCGCGGTAGCTATCGAAGCCGGAGCACTGGCCCGCAGCCGGGACGGCGGAGATAGCTGGACCGATGGAGTGCCCGGTGGTCCCTTCGATACCCACACACTCGTTGCGCCACCGCTTGCCCCAGACCGCCTCTACAGCGCCGCCGGCGACGGGTACTACGAGAGCGAAGACGGCGGGGACTCCTGGCACAAGCCGATGGAGGGGCTCCCGGTCGGCTATTGCTGGAGCCTGGCCGCCGACCCGGCTGACCCTGATACCATCCTGATGAGTGCGTCGCCGAGCGCGGCGCTGGGCCACTATCTTGCGGGTGAAGCGCGGGCCGGCCTCTATCGCAAACAGAATGGTCCCTGGAGCGCGGTTACGGAGGGCTTGCCGGAGGAAGCGGGAACGGTGCTGCCGATTCTGGCAACTCACCCGGCCGAACCCGGCACCTTCTACGCACTGAGCAACAAGGGCCTCTATCGCTCCGTCGATACCGGACTGAGCTGGGAGGCCCTGGCCGTGCCCTGGCGCGACGCCTATCTCGGCCAGCAACAGCAGGCGCTTGCTGTCAGCCATCCATAGTGGCGCGCGGGTGGGTTGCGTCTCCCCGACCAGACGTCAACGAGCGATGGATCGGGATCCTGCTCAACTCCAACATCAGCATCCCGCCGTCCTGATGCTGGCCGCTCGGCACCTCGCTGACGACGGTTGTCAAGGATTGTGAGCGTCTCCACCGCCGGCCCACAGGTTGCCATGTAGCTATCTACTCCTATTGGTGCGATGGACCTGTTGCGACTGGTTTGGTGCATCCACACCGGAAACCGTCTTCTTGATCCCACGCGAATATCGAAGCAGGACGATGGCCGCTAGGGCACTGAGGCAGAACAGCATGGTGGTGATGAGTGTGCTGAAGGTGGCGAACCCCTGCGCGCCGATGGCTACCGGGTCCCAATCGCGTGCGCGTAGCACGTACGTCGCCGTCGCTACAAAGGGCAGTACAAGAATGATAGGCAGCCCGGCCGGGTAGAGATCGCTAGCGGCCGCCTTGAAGGCCGCTAGCGAGCCGGATTCGTCCGAGGAAACATCGAGCCGCCGCAACCAGGGATTCCACGCGGCCAGAACGGCCCCGGTCACTAGCCCGACCAGGATGCCGGGAAGCAGACCGGCGCCGTCCATTTCAATCATCGTCAGTAGCACGACCGTGGCCATGACGCCGCTGACAAAGAAAACGATGCAAGCTGCCCCAAAGACGAGGCGTAGCTGCTCGTCGCGCACGGTCGAGGCGTCTCGACTACTGCCTACCAGCCGCCGGTTGCGAATCGCGGCGACAGTGAACACGCCCGCCTGGACTACCAGAAGCACTCCGCCGATCCAGAAGCGGGCATCGACGATCTGTTCGATCACATACCCATCAGTTCCGTCAGTCCGCCGCGAGCGCCTCGTGCTCGCAGGTGCGACAGAAGCAGGAAGACTCGATCGGGACATCGGCGCGGGCGACGGCGAGATCGAGGCGCTGCTTGATCATGTGGGCCAGATCGAGCTTGCCGAGGCGCACCAGACACTCGTGGTAACCGTGCAGCGCCCAGACGTTCTCGGGGTGCTGGAAAGCGCGACCGAGCGTGCCATCCAGGCCGAGATCGGCGCGGTAGACCGCCTCCGCCTGCTCGACGTGCCCCTGCTCCAGCAAGAGCGCGCCATAGGCATGGCGGGTCGGCTGCATCCAGCCCCAGGGCTCATCGTAGGGCAGGCTGTCTTCGAGCTCGATCGACGTCCGCAGGTGCGCGAAGGCCTCGTCGTAGTTGCCCTTGCGGTACTCCAGCTCACCGTCCAGCATCTCGGCGCCGATCGCGAGCAGATCCAGCGCCGTGTTGTTGTGGAGAATGCGCGACTCCGGAACACGACTGACCGCGTCTTGGAAGAGCACTTTCTCCTGCTCGGCCTCGGGTACCCGGCCGCTGGCGGCGTAGGCAACGCCCTTGGCGTAGTGGATCATCGCGGTCGTGACGCAGTAGAGCTCCTGATCCTCAGGGAGCGGCGTGGCGACGATCTCGTCCCACCTGCCGAAGCGGATCAGGGCGTGCAGCTTCAGCGACAGGAACGATTCGAGGAAGTCCGCCATCGGCGGCGACTCCACCCGCAGCACTTCTTCCGGGATCTTCTCGATCATCTCGTCGGCAGCCTCCATGGCGGCCTCGTAGTGGCCCAGGAACATCGCGCCATAGAGCTTGAAGTGGTAGTTGTGCGTGCGGTAGAGCGTGTAGATGTTCATCGCCCCGGCACGCTCGTAGAACTTGCGGTCGGCGATGATCGCGTCGTGGTTCGACTGCACGACGTCGCGGTAGTAGCCGCAGAGCACGTCGATGTGGGTCGGCATGTGCGTCAGGTGGCCGCCGTCCGGGACCAGGTTCCGCAGCCAGTCGCCGGCGCGCAGGGCTCGTTCGGGATGGGGCGACATCTCCATCAAATGCACGTAGAGATGCAGTACGCCGGGATGGGTCCGGGCTGCCGGATCTTCCAGCGCCCGCTCCAGCACCTCGGTCGTCTCGACGGTGTCGGCGCCTTCGGCGGGCTGTCCCGTGTTCAGATCCCACATCAGCCACGGGGTGCGGTCCATCATCGCTTCGGCGAAGAATACGGCGACATCCAGATCGTCGGGGTACTGCCGGTAGACCTCGCGCATGGCGTTGGCATAGGCATCGTCCCAGGCGTCCATGTCTTCTACTTCTTCCGGCGGTTCCGCTGCCGGGTAGCGCACGTCCAGAGCCTTGATCAGCGCCTGCTCCGGCGGGCTGATGCTGTCGACCAGCGCGAGCGCTTTGTGAGTCGATTCGTACGCCGCCGCCAGCCGTTGCGCGCGCATGTCGTCGTCCATCTTTTCCCAGGGCAGGTTGTAGTTCGGGCCGAGCGCGTAGGCGATACCCCAGTAGGCCATCGCGCAGTTGGCGGCCTTTGCCAGCGCCTTCTCGTAGCAGGCGATCGCTTCCTCGTGATTGAAGGCGAACGTCCAGTTGAGTCCACGGTCGAACCAGAGCTGCGCCTCCGGGGAGTCGGTCGTGACGCTACGGCTGTGGTTCCCGAGATCGTAGTAATCCTGCATGCGGTGGACCTTTCTACAAGCTTGACCCATCGTCGATGGAACCCTGGCCGGCGCACGGTCATCCACGGTTGCGGGTGCTGACTTGATCTATACGGCCATCATACCCACACCATTGAGGGTATGTGAAGCGGTCGGCTGGGACTCAATGCGTGAGTCCCCAGGTCCGGGCACCGCCGACGTCGGCCAGTTCCAACCGTAGTGTGCTACTGAATCGCGGGAAACCGCAATACTACCCATCGCCCCGCCTCAATCCGGTATGGATAGACCTAACCGGGGCTCCGTCGGGCTGGAATATTCATGGGTTGGGGAACGTGCATAGAGCCGCGCCGGTTGGCACTGCAAGGCAGAAGTGTCAGGACAGCGTCGTGCCTCGCAGAAATCCTCGAACCATCGCTGCGTCATCCTGTCCCTTCGCGTCAAGCGGGCACCCGGCTCAGAGTGGGCTCCGCCCCCTGGCTGTCATCCTGACCGGAGCGGAGCGCAGTGGAAGGATCCGACTCTCGATGCCGGAGTGGACTGTTAGCGAACAATTGCTCTGGTCAATGTCACACCAGGAATCGGTGACGCTGACCAGAGCAATTGTTCGGTGTCGACCGTCCCATTCGTTTGACCTTCGGATCCTTCCACTTCGCGGAGCCGGAGCCTGCCCTGAGCGCAGTCGAAGGGATCAGGATGACAGCCGTGGGAATCCTTGGGGCTTGGAAGAATCGCTCGAAATCGGCTCCGGTACTGTGCGTGACTAATCCGGGACGGCCACCGACGGAGCGAGGAGCTACTCGTGCTTCCTGCAGACGTAGGCCGAGTAGGTCCGCGAGGGGCGGTGGCGCGCTTCGATGATCTCCAGCCCGGCTTGCTCCAGCATCGGCTCGAAGAGCCAGCTGAATGTGCTGTACTCGGTCCGGATGTGCAACTCCAGATCCTCGCGGGTGAAGCCCACATCCGGGGTCGGGGCGGCGTTGCTTAGCCAGCCTTCGAGCGCCTCGTCGACCTCGGCCGAATCGAACGAGTAGACCAGGTCGTGCAGTAGCAGCACGCCACCCGGCGCCAGCATGTCGGCGATGCGCCGCAACCCCAGCGCCTTCCAGAAGTCCGGTAGGTGGTGGAACGTATTGCGCGAGTAGACGAAGTCGGACGGGTCGCCCTGATGCTCGTAGCTCAACAGCCCGGCGTGGACGACCTCGATGTTTTCGACGCCGCGCCGCTCGATCTCACGCTCCAGAATCGCCAGCATCGCGTCCGACACATCGACCGCCACGACTCGCCGGCAGTGTGGGGCTAGATCCAGCGCGAAGAGTCCCGTCCCAGCGCCCATGTCGACAACGACGCTGTTGCCATCGAGCCCATGTGAGCGCAGCATCTCGATATCGTTCGAGTGGTCGACTGCCGACTTCTGATCGTAGCCCTCGACATACTTCGGATCGAGGTGCTCCTCGCCCGCGTAGATCAGTTCGTCAATCATCCAGCCTGGTTTGGTCATGAAATCTCCCTGACGGTCGTAGGTTCCAGGTGCTAGGTTACAGGGTGTAGCAGAATTGCTCGACTCTACGTTCCTGCGTTTGCTATCCCCTGTAACCTAGCACCTATGCCCTGAGAGGATCCGCCGCCATGACCGCTCCACGTGCCAACCCACCGTTCCGCGCCGACCACGTCGGCAGCCTGCTGCGGCCACAATCGCTGCTCGATGCCCGTGAGCGCAACCAGCAGGGCGAGATGAGCGACGAGCGGCTACGGGCGATCGAGGACGAGGCGGTGCGCTACGCCGTCAATCTCCAGGAACGGGCCGGGTTGCGGAGCGTCACCGACGGCGAGTTCCGCCGCGCCTACTGGCATGTCGATTTCATGCTCGGCTTCGATGGCATCGAGGAGATGCCGCAGATCGAGACGCCGGGCTTTCAGGAGAGCGACTTTCAACCGCCGGTCATGGAAGTTGTCGACAAGGTGCGCCACCCCGGCTCGATCATGGGCGCGGACTTCGACTTCCTGAAGTCCGTTACCAGTCAGACTCCAAAGGTCTGCATCCCCTCGCCCAGCGTCGTCCACTTTCGCGGCGGCCGGACGGCGGTCAGCGAGGAGGTCTATCCGGATATGGACGACTTCTGGGCCGATCTCTCGGCCGCCTATAACGCCGAGATCATGGATCTGGCCGAACGCGGCTGCACCTACTTGCAGCTCGACGACGTCATCATGGCCTATCTGTGCGACCAGAAGCTGCGCGATACCGTCGCCGACCGTGGCGAGGACCCCGACGCCCTGCTGCGGACCTACCGCGACGCGATCAACGCCGCGCTCAAGGGCCGGCCGGAGAGCATGACGGTCACGATGCACACCTGCCGTGGCAACTTCCGGAGCGCCTGGATGGCCCAGGGCGGCTACGAGCCGGTGGCCGAGCTGATGTTCAACGAGATCGACATCGACGCCTACTTCATGGAGTGGGACACCGACCGCGCCGGGGGCTTCGAGCCGCTCCGCCACCTGCCGGAGAATAAGAGCGTCATCCTCGGCCTCGTGACCTCGAAGTTCCCGGAACTGGAACCTCGTGACGACATCAAGCGCCGCATCGAGGAAGCCAGCCAGTACGTCCCGCTGGAGCGCCTCTGCCTCAGCCCGCAGTGTGGCTTCGCCAGCACCTACCACGGCAACCGCGTCACCGAAGAGAACCAGCTCGCCAAGCTCCAACTCGTTGTCGAGGTTGCTGAGGAAGTGTGGGGGAATTCGTAGCGACCAGCGTCCCTGCTGAAAGTCAACGCTATCCACCGCCGTGTCATCCTGACCGGAGGCTTTGCGGAGTGGAAGGATCCGACTCTCGTCAATCGGGTGAACTGTTGTCGAACAATTGCTCTAGCCAGTGTCTCACCAGTAGTTGGCGGCATTGACCAGAGCAATTGTTCGGTGTCGAGTTATCTCGCTCGTTTGACTCTCGGATCCTTCCACTCCGCAAAGCCTCCGGTCAGGATGACGTGAGTAGGATCACTCCACCATCGACGCGATGCGGCGGGATTCCCATTCGCGGAAGGCGCGGAGGGTGTCACGGCTGAAGGCGACGTGCAGCGCGAGGAGTAGCGCCGTGCCGCCGAGCGTCCAGTAGAACCAGCTCGCGCCGCTGTAGATGATATCGATCGCGATCAGGCCGGCGTTGGCGGTCAGGAAGAGCAGCAGGTGCGCGCCGAAGAGCCCCCGGCGGGTCAGTACCCAGCCGGCATGGGCCGCCAGGAGCATGCCCCAGCCCCAGAGTGGCCAGAGCGCCCACGGCCCGGCCGAGTAGGTCAGGATATTGAGCACCAGCGCGGCGCAGACACCGACGACAAAGGCGAAGAGGTGCAGGCGCAGCAGCCGTAACGCGCGTACCCGAAGCACAATCGCATCCAGCGCTTCGGCCTCGTCGACGCCGCTTGGGTGGTCGGGATTGAGCCCGGCCAGGCCGGCCAGCTCGCGGCGCTTCTGCTCTTCCCAACCGGGAACGAAGGGGGCAACCCAGCCCTGTTCGGCGGCGATGTGGGCCGCGAGCAGGGCCGCCCAGGTCAGCAGCACGTAGTGGAACCAGAGCTCGTCCGAGTGCATCAGGTTCTGGGCGACGATCTGGGCGTTGACTCCGATGAAGAGCATGATGTGCGCCTTCAGTGGCGAGAAGCCGGAGAAGCGCACCAGCGCGTGGCAGAGCAGGACAATCGTCCAGGTGATCCCGGCGGTCACCACCGCGTACTCGGTTTCAGGGTAGAAATATGCCGTCGCCGCCAGCTGCGCTAGCCCGAGGCCATAGGCGACGACGTGCGCCCCGAAATAGCCGGTGATCCGGTATGCGATGAGCGCGTGGGCGATCAGCAGCGTCGCCGTCGCGCCCAGCGGCCACTGGAACCAGTAGACATCGCTGCTATGCGCGAGGTTCAAGCCGATCAATCCGGCGTTGAGCGTCGCGAAGAAGATCAGGTGCGAGATCAAGCGCTCGCAGCCCCGCAGGACGTAGGCGGCGTGGAGCGCCACAGCGAGGCCCCAGCCCCATATCGGGTAGATGAACCAGATCGTCTCCGGCGTCGTCAGCAGGTTGATGACCAGCATCAGGAGATTGACGATGGTGAAGAGCGCGGCGTGCGCGTAGAGCGACGCCAGCCAGCGCACCCGTGAGCGGGCCTGGCGGTAGGCCAGGGTCGATACGGTCTGCCCGCCGGCCACGACCGGGACCTCTTCCGGCAGCTGCCGGTAGCGGAGCTGGGCGTCGCCGGCTGCTTTGAGGATGTCGAGCGTATCGCCGGCCGAAGGGTCGTACTCCTCGAGCAGCGCCTGGAACTCTTCTTCGTAGCGTTCGCGCCAGGCGCGCGGGAAGAGCTTCAGTACCCAGAACTGCTTCATGCCGGCTCCATCCGCTGTTGGGCCGTGGCCGCCAGCCCCTCCATGCCGGCTAGCTGGGCGCTGAGCTCGGCCCGGCCGTTCGCCGTCAAGCGGTAGGGCTTGCGCCGGTCGTCTGATTCGACCGCCGCGATCAAGCCCTGGGTCTCCAGCCGCGACAGCGCCGTATAGAGCGTGCCCGGTCCGAGTTTCACGTTGGCGATTTCCTGGATGTCGGCGATCATCGCGTAGCCGTGTTTCGGCCCGTCGGCCAGGCTGATGAGAATCAATAGCCCGGCATCGGCGAACCGGCTTGCTCCGACGTTGTTGCCTGACGCCACGCCAGCCTCGATTTCCTCTGTCGCGTCGATATATCGACAAGTGATATATCGTTGTTCGACATAGTAACAGGCTGGGCTTCACTCGTCAACGGTGGCGGCGCACTCCGCAACCGCCTCGCATCCCGAGGGAGGCTCGGCGACCGCGGGCTCTACTATGGCCACCATCCTGTTGGTGGCATGAACTGACAGGCGTTGGTAGGGGCACCCCTGGGTCCACGCCCCTACAGCAATCAGGACGATCTCACCACAAACGGTATACAAACATCAGAGGCAGGGTTCGGCGGGCTCGTGCAAGCTAGCCCCAGCGGAGTCATTGCCTCGTTCGCCAGCGCAATGGCAACGAGATCCCTCGAGGGCAAAGCCCTCCTCGGGATGCCAATTGAGCGGGGATACTGCCCATGCAACGCGATTAGGGGCGCCCGGTGGCGCGTGGCGGGGTCAGGAGTGGGCGGTCAGGACGTCCTCGATCGGTTGCAGACCAAAGAGGTCGATCGTTTCCGCCCGCGTGAGGTCGAGCAGGGCGGCGATCTCGTCGGTCGAGATCATCGTCAGGAGGACTGAGAGACGCACCCGCGCCTGCGGCCCGAGGATCTCCGGCCGGATGTGGCCGCCGATGAGCTCGGCGGTCTCGCGGTCGAAGCGCAGCTGCGTCGAGACGGCGGTCTCCAGGGTCAACATGTTGGTCAGGATGGCTGGCAAGGCCGGGGCAATCTCGGATGTCGTGTCGCTGACGGCGATCAGCGACCAGAAGTCGGCCGCGTCGTCGGTGCTGCCCGGCAGGACGCTTGTGCCGCCGGAGACGATCAGCTCGATGTCGGGGTTGCCGGCGCGATGCGAGTTCAGGAGCGCCATCGCGAAGGTGTTGTTGAAGCGCGTTAGCTCGGTGCCCTGGTAGGCGATCTCCGGATGCAGCTCGACGAGCTGCAGGTAGCTGACCGTTGCGATTGCCACCACGATCACATCCTCGGCGTAGCTGAAGGTCTCGTCATGGTGGAGCATGGCGTGGGCGATGTTCGGGGCGATGGCCGCGAAATGCTCGTAGCGGTAGCGGTCGCTGACGGCGATGCGCTGCTTGCCATCCGGCCCCGGCGTCGACGACTCGGTAAAAGCCAGCCCGGTATCTTCCCAGGTCAGGTTCCAGGCGTAGACGTCCGACGTTATGAAGGAATCGATCAGCGGCGCGGCCACGGTGATGTTCAGCACGACGAAGGCGGCGCGCAGGCGCGGGTCCGGCACGCGCTCGCTGACGCCCGCGTCGTCGAAGAGCGCCAGGGTCGCGGCAACCTCCGGCGCGTCCGGTCCGAGCCCCGTCTCCAGGAATTCCTGGAGATCGCGCCGCATGGCGTGGACGCTGCCCGTCGTCCCGACAGCGGGTTCCATCACGCTGCCGTCGAGATAAGCCTCGGGATAGACCGGGTTGGCGAGGTAGTCGGAGGTGTAGAGGTTGATGTTGCCCGGCTTGACTGGCACCAGCTTCAAAATCCGCTCGGCCTGGGACTCGATGGTGACCGGCGTCGGCTCGGGCATTGGCGTCGCGGTCGGCGGCGTTGTCGGTGTCGGCGGGTCGGTTGGCGCTGGGGTGGCGCTTGCATTGGTCGCGGGCGCGGGGGTGGCCTCGCCGCTGCCGGGTCCGGAGCAGGCGGCGATAAGGGTGGCGACGATGAGGATGCAGGCGAGGATCGCAGCAGCGCGCACGGTGGCCCTGTCTGTTGCCAGAGACGCGAGATCATGGTGACGCCAGGTCGGACATAGGACGGGGTGTGGATAGCGTAACGCAGCGTATCCCGGTGGCGTCTAGCGATAATCCTAACAGGGCGCGCCCGGCTTGCCATCAGTCGCTGGTCCTGAGTTAGACTTACGCTACGCGCAAGCGTACGTATGCAGCAAAACTTGGACTCCGAGTCAAAGGGCGAGGGTTTGGCTTCAACCGGCAGCCGACAACATCTGGAACGACCCGTCCCCGGCGCGGCGGCGCTCGACTGGCCGCTGCCGCGCTTTGGCACACCGGTCGAACGCTTCTTCGGACGCGCCCGGCCGGCCATCGCCTCGCGGGTCTCGTTGCGGACCGCGGCCCGGCTAGCGGGGCTCTTCGTGGCCTGGCGGGTTGGGATCCTGCTCGTCTCCGCCGGCTGGGGGCAGCTGCCGATCGCCACCGGCTGGCCGCCGGAGATCGACATCATGTGGCTCTTTCGCTATTCGGTGCGCTGGGATTCCGGCTGGTACCTGACGATTGCCGGCGAGGGCTATAGCTACGATCCAGCCTACCCGTCGTCGGTGGCCTTCTTCCCGCTCTTCCCGCTGCTGATCCGCTTCTTCGACGCGCTCCTGCCGGGCAGCGATGTCCTAGCGGCGCTTGTCGTCGTTCACCTGGCGCTGATCGGGGCGTTGATCTATATCTACCGCTTGCTCGTGGCGGAGTATGGCGAGCGCATCGCCTGGCGCTCGGTCTACTTCTTCATGATCTTCCCGGGCGCGTTCTTCTTCTCGGCGGTCTACAACGAGGCGCTGCTGCTCTGCGCGGCGGCCGGCGCGATCTACCATGCCCGGCGGGGCCAGTGGGCCTGGGCCGCGGCCTTCGGGATCGCCGGCAGCGCGACGAAGCTGGTCGGTATCCTGCTGGTTATTCCACTGGCCGTCGAGCTGCTCTCGCAACGCGGCCGTTCGCTGCGCGACTTGCTGCCGGGCGCCTGGATTCTGGCCGCGCCGTTGGGGGCCGTCGCTTACTTCGGCTATCTCCAGGTGGCCTTCGGAAGTTACCGCGTCTTCTTCGACACCGAGGCCCACTGGCACCGCGAGCCCTTCAGCGCGGTGATGCTGATGGGTATCCAGTACCTGGCCGGCGACGAGGGGGTGCTGCGCTTTTACCCGCCGAACAGCATGCCGCTGGCCCCGGCCTACCTGCTCTTCGACACGACGCTGCTCTGGCTCTTCCTGGCCGCCGGGATCATCCTCTGGCGCAAGTACCGGCCGACCTACGGCGCGTTCGTGCTGGCCTTCACCTTGATCCCGGCGCTCTCCGGCAGCCCGCAGAGCATGAACCGCTACGTCGCCGTCCTCTTCCCGGCCTTCATCATCCTGGCCCACATCCGCAGCGAAGCCCTCCGCGCCACGCTCGGCATCGCCTGCATCCTCATCCTCGCCTTCACCACGCATCTGTTCGTGAACGGGTACTGGGCGGGGTAACCGAACGGGTTTCGATCTTCAAAGATAGATGCTGCCTCCGCACAGACGCCGATAGGCGTCATTCTGAGCTTGCGAAGAATCCAACGCAGTATGGGCCCAGGCTCAGGTCGTGTTACGAAGCTCTGTTGCCCTGTTGCAGGGCAGTGCTACCCACCTGCCCAGAGATCCAGTCGACGACGTGCTGCCCGTTTCAATCCTCACTCCCCCCGAAGGGGAAGTGCGACGAGACAGCGCAAGTGTTGGAAGACGACCACCAGATTGAGTTTCAATCCTCACTCCCCCCGAAGGGGAAGTGCGACATGCGGTGCTGTACTGGATCGTTGATCGGCCACGTCAGTTTCAATCCTCACTCCCCCCGAAGGGGAGTGCGACCCGACGGTGAGCTCAGCCGGCGCCAGGAGCCCGTCGTTTCAATCCTCACTCCCCCCGAAAGGGGAGTGCGACGCTGGTCGTCGCCGCGCAGCATCCTCGATCTGGCCGTCGAGTTTCAATCCGCACTCCCCCTACGGGGGGAGTGCGACTGATGACTCCGTTGCAGGCGCTCCGGGAGCTGCTGTTTCAATCCTCACTCCCCCCGAAGGGGGAGTGCGACATCGACAACCTCG
>JAUIIK010000084.1 GCA_030431755.1 Chloroflexia bacterium | reverse complement strand
CGCTATCGATCTCGTGCGCGATGTAGACATCCAGCAGTTCGCCTTCAGCGTTCTCCGACGGCACGGTCTTGATGTATGGCACCCGGCACTCCCCTCCCGGCTTTCAATTGCGCTTGACGGCGCAACTCTAGCATGGCGCGGCGCGACCAAGCGCTGTGCTAGAGATTACAGACGCGGGGTGAGCACGGCGCGTAGGTTAGGGCTGCGATCGTTCGGAGTTTCACTAGGCGGCATGAGACGGGGGCGGTCATTCTGACTTCTGGCGCACATCGAACCTGGTTGCTCTCTATAGCCTCGATTCTGGCGTTCTTGCTGCTGGCAGGTTGCGGCAGCAGCGACGAGGACGCTGGCGGTCCAGGTCCCACTGACGAGGCCACCTCCAGCGTCACGGCAACCGCTGCTGAGGCGACAATTGAGCCTGAACCGAGCTCAAGCCCGGCCGCGGACTCGTCGGAGCCGGTCGTCGGACCCGACGGCTTGTTCGACGAACCGCAGCTCGACGATGATGGCACTCCGCACCTGATTCCAATGGAACAGATTTTCAACGGCGGTGTGCCACGCGATGGAATCCCGTCAATTGATGCGCCGGTCTTCTCGGCCAGCGACGAGTGGGACACGTTCGACTATCGCGACGACGGGCTTGTGATTGGCGTCGAGGTTGACGGCATTCGGCGAGCCTACCCCTTCCAGGTCATCGTCTGGCACGAGCTGGTGAACGACACGTTCAACGGCAAGCCGATTCTCGTCTCCTACTGCCCGCTTTGCGGCACGGCGATTGCCTTTGAGCGCGAGATCAACGGCAGCGCCGTCGAGTTCGGCGTTTCCGGCCGCCTCTACAACTCCGACTTGCTGATGTACGACCGGGCTTCCGAATCGCTGTGGTCGCAGATAACCGGGACAGCAGTCGTCGGCGACGAGGTCGGCACACGGCTGACCTACTACCCGAGCGAGGTGATGACCTGGGCCGACTGGCAGGCCGCGTATCCCGATTCAGAGGTCCTGACAACGGACACAGGCGCGACCCGCGATTACACCCGCGATCCCTATGGCGATTACTACGTCAGCGACTCGACGATGTTCCCGGTTGACCGCAGCAGCGCGATCTTCGACACGCTGGCTACGAAGATAGACGTGACCGGGGTGGAGACGCCCGGTCCGGCTTACGGCGCGTTCGTTGATGCTGACGTCCGCGAGGCCGGGGCGGTGAATGAGCCCGTTGGCGATACGCCTGTCCTGGTGGCGGCCGACCCCGGCGCGGGCGACAACATCGTCGTCTTCGACCGTCGGCATGATGGGCAGACGTTGACCTTCGAGCGCAATGGCGATGGGTTGGAGGATGTCGAGACCGGTTCAACCTGGGGCTTCGATGGCCTAGCCACCGCCGGGCCGCTTGCCGGCGCACAGCTTGAAGAGATCGTGCCGGTGAAGGGATTCTGGTTTGCCTGGGTTGCCTTCCATCCGGAGACGACCCTCTGGCAGCTCGTGGATGAGTAGAGCGCGGTCGCTCGCGGCGCTGTTGGTGCTGGCGGTTGCGGGCGTGCTGGTCACAGTTTCCGGACCACTGCGGCTTGGCGCGCAATCGCAAGATCCGCGCCCGGCAGTAGCTGGTGGGCGCTTGCCGATCCAGGGCGAGGGCGGGATCGCGGCAAGCGAACAGGATTTCACCGGCGAACTCGTGCCCGTGCTCGAACGCGACAGCATCCTCGCCCTCGAACAGCCGCCAATTGTCGCGGCAGTCGACCTTGAACGAACGGAGCCGATTGTCGGTGTCGTTGTCGGCGCCGTTGCGCGTGCCTATCCCCTTAGAGTGCTTGCCGCCCATGAGGTTGTGAATGACACGCTCGGCGGCGTTCCAATCGTCGTGACTTACTGTCCGCTGTGCGCGACCGCCGTCGCCTACAACCGGCGGGTCCACGGCCAGGCCCGGCAATTCGGTGTATCGGGCTATCTACTGAACTCGTCGCTGGTCATGTTTGACCGGGAGACGGAGACGCTCTGGTCGCAGGTGACCGGTGCAGCCGTGGCTGGGAACGACGAAGGCGCGACGCTTGCGAGAATCCCGGCAGTCAAGACCGACCTCGCAAGCTGGCTTGTCGCGTACCCAGGCGCGGGCATTGTCGACATCGAGGCGCTCGGCGGCGATGCCCGCTACCCGCGCACTCGGTTTGCGCAGTACGCCGGGTCGACGACAGCCGGGCTGGTCCCGCTGGCAGTGCGTGCCGACCTGCCGGAGAAGGCGCTGGTCGCCGGCGTGCGTGTGGGACACGAAGCGCGCGCGTATCCATTCGCCGGCGAGCAGGCATTCGTCGTCAACGACCGGCTTGGGACGACCAATCTCATCTTGTGGGTTGATGGCGCGACGGCGTCGGCGACCGCGTTCTTGCGTTCCGCAGACCAGGTTTTCGACTTCGCGGAGACTGGCGCAGGCCGCGCTGAGCTCGTGGATCGTCTGACAGGCGAGCGGTGGCGCGCGCTCGATGGGAGGTCGCTTGATGGCGGTGTGGATCTGTCAACGGTCGAAGTCACCGTCGTCTACTGGTTCGGCTGGGCCGCATTCTTCCCGGCGACGACCGTCTGGAGCGCCGCATCGTAGTACTTTCGAGAGACCGCCTTGCGAGGATAGACGGCGTCTACCAGCGAACGACCTTGATAAACGAGTTGATGGCGAGTAGATGACAGCCGGGCCGTGCCGCAGTCAACGAACCCAGCTCTACCTATTGTTGGCGCTACTGGCAGGTAGCGTAGCAATTGCCTGCCAGAGTGCGGCTGAGCCGACTCAGACGGCGCAGCCGACAATCGCGCCAGCCCCGGTGGCGACCGCCACACCAACGCCGGTGCCGGGCCCGACGCAGACAGCTATCCCGGACATCGGGTTGATCGACACGCGTGATCCAGCGGCCGTTGAGGCGCTCCGCACCGAAGAGCTCAACGCAGCCGGCCACTACGACGAGGTCCGGGTGGCCGACGATGGGACGCGGCACCTGATACCGCTACAGGCGATCGAGTGGGGCGGCGTTGCCAGAGACGGCATCCCCGCGCTCGACGCGCCATCGTATGTCGGCCCCGAGCGCTGGTCGGAGATGGTCTACGATCCCGACGGATTGGTGATCGGCGTCGAGGTCGACGGCAAGTACCGTGCCTACCCACTACAGATCCTGATCTGGCATGAGATTGTCAACGAGACCTTCAACGGTAAGCACCTGCTCGTCACCTACTGACCGCTCTGTGGCAGCGCCGTCGTGTACGAGCGCGAGGTACAGGGCGAGCAGGTCGACTTCGGCGTCTCCGGACAGCTCTACAACTCCGATCTCCTGATGTATGACCGCAAGACGGACACCTTCTGGGAGCAGATCAGCGGCGTTGCCGTCGTTGGCGAGCTGGCCGGGGAGCGGCTCACCTTCTACCCGTCGCAGACGATGACCTGGCGTGACTGGCAGGAAGCCTATCCAGAGTCCGAGGTCCTCTCGCGCTATACCGGCCACCAGCGGGACTACGAGGGCAAGCCCTATGCCAACTACTTCGAGAATGACGAGCTCTGGTTCTCGGTCAACGCGCTGAGCGCCCAGCTCTTCTCCAAGGAGTTCGTTGCCGGGGTCGAGCTGCCGGACGGTGGATACGCCGCCTACCTCGAACGGGATGTCGTCGAGCATGGCGCGCTGAACGACGCGCTCGGCGATCTGCGTATTGTCGTGGCCGCCGAACCGGAGTCTGCCACCATCGCCGCCGTCTTCGACCGCCGGGTGGACGGCCGCGAGCTGACCTTTGCCGTCGAAGACGGGCTGCTTGTGGACGAGGAAACCGGCACCCGTTGGACCTTCGGCGGACAGGGGATCGACGGCGAGCTTGCCGGCCGCCAGCTTACGGCGGTGCGCTCGTTACGGCTCTTCTGGTTTGCCTGGGTTGCCTTCCATCCGGAGACTGAGCTGCGACGCCCGGAGTAGAGTCGCGGGGCAAATGTTGAGATAAAGCCTCGGCTCCCGGCCCTGTGGTTGCTCCATCACCTACACTTAGAGGCGCAAGAGTGCGCGGGAACCTGGACTCCCGGTAACTGGAAGGCGCCATGTCAGCTCACGCGGAACATGATGGATTCAGTCCGAACGGCGATCCGCCGGATGCTGTGCTGGCGCAATTGCGCCAGCTGCGCGAGGATCCCGGTGAGCTGCTCGACAATCTGACCTCGTTCGTCGGCTACGAGATTAGCCGCCGCGTCACGATGGGCCAGCTTGGCGTCACTGATGTCGAGCGTGATGAGGTCGTTGACAACGCGTTCGCGTCGGCGCTAACCCGGCTCCAGGAGGGTGTGCCGATTCGCAATCTGCATACCTATCTCCGCTCACGCGCTCAGGATATGATCCGCCGCGAGATCCGCCGCGTCTCCAACGAACGCGCCCGCACCGTCTCGCTCGATCAGGTCATGTTCAGCGAGGGCGAGGATGGCGAGGAGACGACGCTGGCCGACCTCATTCCGGACAATGAGGCGCGCGAGCTGGGCGAGGCCGCGATTGATGCCGAGACGCTGACCTTCCTGATGGATTCGCTCTCCGGGTTGCCCGACCGCTGGCGCTCGATCTTCCTCCAGCGCACGGTCCACGGTCGCAACGCCTACGTGATCGCCGAGGAGTTCGAGATTCCGGTCGATGAGGTCCGGCGTATCGTCGTCCGCAGCCGGGATTACCTGCGCGACCAGATGGAGAACGTCCACTTCGCGATGGACGAGGACGACTTCTAGCCGGCTACATGCCAGTAGACCTCGGCCGTCCTTTGGGCTGCTGACTGCCATGTGAACTGTCGTGCGCGCCGCGCTCCGTCAGTCGACAGTCTCTCCCAAAGTTGATCGTCTTGCGCCACCCGCTCGATAGCCTCAGCCCAAGAGGCTGGATCGTCATGCGACGGGATCTCGGCAGCCTGTCCGGTGACCTCGCTTAAAGCGCCCAGGCCCGATGAGATGACCGGTGTGCCGCGCGCCATCGCTTCGAGCGCCCCAAGGCCAAAGCCCTCCGCCAGGCTCGGAATCGCCAGGGCCGTCGCGCCTGCCACCAGCCGGTCAAGCTGCGCATCACCCGCGTTGGCGTGCCAGGTGACTCCGAGCGTCGCACGCAGGCGGCGCTGAAGCTCGTGCGTATTCCAGCCTGCCGCGCCGATGATGTGCAGCTGCATTCCGGGGCTGAGGCGCTCGAAGGCGTCGAGCAAGAGCCCGTAGCGTTTGCGCGGCTCAATCGTCCCGACGGCGACGATGTACGGCTCGCGCTGGGCACGCCGCTTGATCGCATCCGGTGTAATGAAGCCTGAGACGCCGTGGGGAATGACCGTGATGTCGGCGGCGTCGATACCAACCAGGTCGACTAGCTCCGCGCGCGTCCACTCCGACGGCGTGATCCAGTGGGCGGTGCGCCGCGCTTGCCCGGTGACCTGGCGGTAGTAGCGCAGCGCATCGCGCTCGAGCTGGTCCGGCCAGCGCAGGAAGGCGAGATCGTGGACGGTTGTCACGACCGGCAGGCGCAGGAGGCGCGGGGCCACGAAGTCGGTCGCGTGATAGACATCGAACGGGCGTCTGCTCAAGGCGAGTTCCAGGCCGACGGCGATGGGCTCAAGCCGGTGATGTGGCGGCGTGCGGAGTCGCAGATCGCTGTCGGTGGCGAACTCATCTTTATGGTGCCGCAGCGGTGTGAGCGCGATATCGTCGCGGAGGTCGAGTGCCCGGCCTAGCTCAACCGCGTAGCGCGTAATGCCCCCGGCACGATAGCCCGCGAGGCGCTGGTCGAACGCCACCCGCAGCGGCGGATTAGGGCGACTCATCCGGACTCATTCCTGGTAGGAGAAGGGGTAGGCGTTGCGTTCGATGAGCGCGAGGACGCGGTCGCGCGTGGCGATGATCGTTTGGTAAAGGTCGGGATCGCTTACTGCGAGCCCTGATTCCTCCAGCTCGTCCTCGTCTTCGAGATGCACCTGACCGTCGACGTCGATGATGATGTCGAGGTAGAGATCGTGCCAGTGGATCTCGTCCTGGCCGTAGCGCGTGGGATGGGTGATGTTGCAGTACCAGCCGCCGAATACGCCGTCGGGGCGGTGGACGAGGAAGGCGTTGAAATAGTCATCGAGCGCGAAGAACTCGGTCAGCAGATCGCCGGGTAAGAACGATATGGGGCCTGCGTCCACCCGGCGCATCGGCCAACGCGCCTCGACGGCGACCCAGCCGGGCGGCGCTTCAATCAGGCGGGCAGGATAGGTGTAGGGTGGCCGGCCGTCGCTCGCGTGCTTGGTGACCTGGACGGTTGTCACGCGCTCTCCGGCGTCTCCGGGGTATCATTGGCGAGTAGCCGCTGATCAGCCGCCAGCACGAGCGCGGCTGACGATTCGCCGTCGGCCGGGTAGGTTGCGGAGCCGGCGATAACGCCGGGCTTCGGCCCGTTGTAGCCATCAGACTCGAGCGCATCGTCGACCTGCGAGACGAGCCGCTCGACACGCTCGATCGTGACGTCGGCCCCGACCACGTCGCTGTCCGGCAGCAGCAAAGCGAAGCCGGTCCGGCCGCGCCGGGCGACGACATCGGATGTGCGCATCAAATCGGTGAACCCCGACGCCAGGTTGCGGAAGGTTCTGTCGGCTAGCTCATAGCCTGCGCTGGCCTCGAACTCGTCGAAGTCGAGCGCCTCGACCAGGACGATCGTGACCGAGTGGCCGGTGCGCTGCGCTCGTGACAGCTCCTGCTCGAGCCGCTCGGTGAAGAACCCGTAGTTGTATGCGCCGGTGTCGAGATCGCGGACAATCGAGCCGCGCACGGTCTCGTGCGTGTGAGCGACGCTGACGGCCGGGGCGATCTCCTCGGCGATAACGCCGAACGTTTCAAGATCCTCATCGGTGACCGACTCCGGATCGACATCGAGAATCAGAATCGCGCCCTGGAGCTCTTGGTCGACGCTGAGCGGGATCACGATGCTCAACGTGCCGGCGACATCCCCACGCGCGCCGAAGATCTGGTCGCTCTCGACCAGGCGCGTATCAGTGAATGCAATTGCGCTCGTCGGCAGGTGCTTCGGCAGCCAGGCAGGCGCGTCAGCGGTGCCCGCGCCAAGCTGCAAGCCGTCATCGTGTGTGTTGTTGACATAGACGGCCACGCGCGGGTTGTCCGTGCCTTCCGCAATGATGTCCGAGATGCGCCGCAGGAATCGCTCCTGATCTAGGACCAGGGTGATGCCGCGTGCGATGGCGTCTCTGACGGTCATTCGTAGGCTAGACAACGATGTGCTCTCCAGGATGGGCAGGTATCCGTTCGTTCCAGTATATCCAGCGAGCTGAAACGCTAGTGGCTGCATCCGTGAAATCGATCCCGTCAGTCCGGTGGCCGCAACGAGTCGCATAACCTGCGCAGATGGTAGACAGATACCGGCCGCATTCCACAGGTGAGAAAAGTACTATCGTTGATATAACGTAACCGGCTTACTGATCATGCCGTGATGAGCTGGCTCACCGACTCGACGCGGTTCGAGAGTGTCTCGCGTTTGTCGACCTCAACATTCAGCCTTAGTAGTGGCTGCGTGTTGGATGCACGGATATTAAACCACCAGTCATCAAGATTTACCGTGAGGCCGTCCAACTCGTCAATCTCGGCCTCCGGGAACGCTGAGCGAACCCTGTCGATGGCGGCGGCTTGATCGTCGACCTCGAAATTGATCTCGCCGGACCGCGCGCGCTGGTCGATTGGCGCGAGCGTTGCGCGCAAGGAGGCGTCCTCCGCCGAAAGTAGTTCGAGCACGGTCAGGAAGGCGATCAGGCCGGAGTCGGCGTACCAATTGTCGCGGAAGTAGAAGTGACCGGAGTGCTCCCCGCCGAAGATTGCGTCGTGGTCGCGCATCAGGCCCTTGATGAACGAGTGGCCCACCCGCGAGCGGATCGGCTCCCCGCCGTACTTCTCGATGGTTTCCGGGACTGCGCGTGAACAGATCAGGTTGTAGACGATGGCCGCGCCAGGATGGCGGCCAAGCATGACCCTGGCGACCATCGCCGTCACCATGTCCCCGCCAACGAATGTGCCGTTCTCATCGATCAGGAACATGCGGTCAGCATCGCCGTCGAAGGCGACGCCGAGATCCGCGCCCTGGGCGACGACTGCCTGCTGCAAATCGACGATGTTCTCCGGCTCGAGCGGGTTCGCCTCGTGGTTGGGGAAGCTGCCGTCGAGCTCGAAGTAGAGCGGGATCAGCTCGCCGGGAATGCGTTCGAAGACCGGCGGGATGAGCTTCCCGGCCATGCCGTTGCCGGCGTCGATGACGATCTTCATCGGCCGTAGCGTGTCGACGTCAATCATGCCGAGCGCATGCTCGACGAAGTCATCGAGCAGATCGAGTGTCTCGACTGAGCCGCCTGGCTTGGCCGGTGGTATCGCGTCGTTGGCCAGCATGTCCCGAATCTCGCCGATTCCGGCATCGATCGATAGTGGCCGCGCCTCGCTACGACAGAGCTTAAAGCCGTTGTACTCGCCGGGGTTGTGGGAGGCCGTGATCATGCAGCCGCCGTCAAAACCGTGCTTCCCAACGGCGAAGTAGAGCGTGTCGGTCGAGACGAGCCCGATGTCGGTGACCTGTGCCCCCTGATCGCGCGCGCCGGTGATGAATCGCTCGGCAAGCGCGGGAGACGACAGACGCATGTCGCGTCCGACGGCGATGCGTTCGGCCCCAAGGTAGGCGACAAAAGCACGCCCAACGTCATAGGCGATCTCGGGTGTCAGCTCGCGCGGCGCGAGGCCGCGGAGGTCATAGGCTTTGAAGATGTCCGGTAGTCCGGCTGCGGTCACGCATGCATCCTTTCGCAGTGTGCCAGCGTTAGATCGGGTTCGGGTCGGCGAAAAAGCGTGTTTCGATGCCAAAGTGCTGTGCTAGCTCGGCGGCTAGCGCCTGGACACCGCTCCGTTCAGTGGCCTCGTGGCCAGCGGCAATGGCGACAATGCCAAGCTCGCGTGCTTCGGCCATCGTCGGCTCGCGGAGGTCGCCGGTCACAAGCGCCTGGCAACGGAGCGCGGCAATCTCGTCGAGCGTCCCGTACCCGGAACCGGAGAGCACGCCAACGCGCTCGATCTGGCGGTCGAGGTCGGTCGCGCCAACGGCAGTGGGTTGTCTGTCGAGGAGATCGGCGATGCGTTCCAGGAGTTCCGGTAGCTTCAGCGGCTTGCGGCAGACGCCGACGACACCCAACGGCATACCGGCAACCTCGCCGAAGCGGCCGTCGGGCTCAAGCGCCAGCTGCCGGACGAGCAGCGCGTTGTTGCCGAGCTCGGGATGGCCGTCGAGCGGCAGATGGTAGCCGATCAGGTTGATGTCGTGCTGAAAGAGCAGTTTGAGCCGCCGGCCGAGCATGCCGGTCAGCGGTCTCGGCGCGCCGCCCCAGAAGAGGCCGTGATGGACGAGCAGTGCGTCCGCGTTCCAATCTATGGCCGCGCGAATCGTCCGCTCCGAGGTGCTGACGGCGACGGCCAGCCGGTTGATCTCGTGAGCGCATTCGACCTGGAGGCCGTTGATGGCGATGTCCTGGTAGTTGGGCGCGTCAAGCCGGGTGTCGCAGTAGCTCACAATGTCGGCTCTCGTTGCCATGCGCTCCCCGTTTCCTGCGTCCCTCCGGGAATTGTGCCATCCATCCGGCTGTTGGACGGCATGATCCCGGATACACTTAGAGGGAGAAATTGGATTGGAGCCCCGTTTGCCTGAATTCGTTGCCGCGCCACTGTCACCCGACGCCGCCGTCGACCTTCATATGCACACTCGCGCCTCCGACGGCGACTGGACCCCGGAGAAACTTGTTGAAGAATTGGACCGGCGCGAATTCAGCGTCGTCGCGGTCGCCGACCATGACACGATGGACTCGGTCGACGAGATGATCGAGCGTAGCGCACAACGTGGGATGACGGTTGTGCCGGCGGTTGAGATGACTACCCGCTGGCGCGAGCGCCAGATTCACCTGTTGGTCTACGGGCTCGACCGTTCCCGGCCCGAAGCTGCGGCGTTCAACGATCTCTTACGGCGACAGCAGGACAACCTGGCAGCGATGAGCGAGCGTATCCTGGCGCTGCTCGAGCGCAACGGCCGCAAGATCCGCTCAATGGATGAGGTGCTGGACGGCCGGCCGCAGAAGCCGTACATGGTCTACCGGGCGATGATCAAGGACGGCCACGGCACGAACCTCCGGACTGCGCACAACATCGTCAAGGGCATGGACGAGCCGGGCCTTGTCGACGTCCCGATCGCCGAGACCGTCGCGAAGGCGCAGGCTGCCGGCGCGGTCACCGTCATTGCCCACCCGGGCCGCGACGACGGCTGGGGCGTGCTCAAAGCGAACGAGCTGACCGAGCTGCACGCCGAGGTTCCTTTCGACGGCGTCGAGGCGCACTATCGCTCATACACGGTCAACGACACACGCCTCTACCGGGGCTGGGCCGACGAACACGAGCTGGTCGTCAGCACTGGCTCGGATTGCCACGGCCCCGGCTGGCCGGTCAATCCGATCCCCTACAAAGCTGCTTGGAGCATGCAGCTGTTGGGGCGGCTCGGTATCGAGGTCGAGCGGCCGGAAGGCGCGGTCTGGGACCCTACGCCGGCCGCCACCCTGTCACGCGTCTGATCTTCCGGATCTTCGGGCTCGGCTAACCGCGTGGCGGCCATTCATGCATCAACTTGAGAAGTTGTGTCGACAGGTGTTCGTGATCCGCTGACCTTGAACCTCTCGCTGGACACTCGTCAGCACCGACCTGGTCATCCTGGGGCACGTGCGATCTTGCTACGCACTTGCCACATGTCGGGGCAGTAGACGGCGAACAACCGCGCTGCAATGACCGGGACAGTCCTCCTCGGAGCGGGGCGCTGGCGCACGTAGATCCCTCGGGCGCAGAGCCTTCCTCGGGATGCCAAGTCCGAAGCGGGACGTGCGTTATGGACGTTGCCTGGCGGCGTGCGGAGGAGAAGATGAGCGCAATCTTCAGCTCATATCTCGCTATTCGTGGCATGAACTCACAGACGACCGAAGGGGCGCGATTCATCGGCGCCTGCCCTGTGTTCCATGCGTACGTTCGAGAGAAGCGACTGCCGGGCGTGATGAATCACGCCCCTACATGGATCGCGGCCATCTCACCATCGAACGGTATGACTTGATGCTGCCAGGCTAACCGCGTGGCGGCCCATCCACCAGCAACGCTTGCAGCCCGGACGGCGGGAAGTCGTCGGCGACGGCATCCATGTAGACGATGTCGGTGCGCTCGCGGCCGAGGGTGAAGGCTGAGCGGCGCACGCCGATGCGTTTGAAGCCTGCCTTCTCGTAGGCGCGGATTGCGCCGGGGTTGGTTGCGTAAACCTCCAGCATGATGTTCTCCAGGCCCAACACGTCGAAGCCATACGCCAGAATCAAGCCTGTCGCCGACGTACCGAAGCCCAGGTTCCAGGCATCGCGTGCGCCGATGACGATGCCGAAATCCGCCACCCTGTGGAAGTGGTCGATGCTGTGCAGACCACCGTTGCCGATTGGCTGCCAGGTATCGCGCCGGTAGATCGTGAAGATCGCGTCGCCGGTGATCGTGAGCGCCCCGTCGAGCCACTGAGATTCGGCCTCAGCAGTCATTGGCATGTTCGGGATCGCCAGGGTACGGGTCACGGCAAGGTCGCTCATCCAGGCCTGGTAGGTCTCCAGCAGATCCCGGCGTAGCGGCCCGAGCGCGATCTCGTCGTTGCGTAGCAATGTAAGCGGTTCCGACATCGGCGCTCCTCCCTTAGACCGGCTGCTCGAGTGATCGCAGCCGTGGCAGCCGGTAGGCCACGAATAGTACGACGAGCGAGCTGAAGAGCGCTTGACCTGCGACAGCGGCCGGCGCGCCAAAGACGCCGGTGAGGATGCCCATCGGCAGCGTGCCGAAGGGCATCATGCCCCAGGTCATCATGTAGACGCTCATCACACGTCCGCGATAGGCGTCGTCGACGGTCAGCTGGATGATCGTGTTGTTGGCGGCCATGTAGACCGAGCTGACGCCGCCGGTTAAGGCAACAAGCACGAGCGACAGCGAGAACCAGGGCGAGACGGCGAAGAGCGCCAGGAGCACGCCGAACCCAGCGGCTGTCACTATCTGGAACTGTCCCTGACGGCGTACACGATGGCCGTATGCGCCGTAGAGCAACACACCGACGAGCGCTCCGAGACCGTTGGCTGCCATCAGTAGTCCGAGGCCCGCAGAGCCCGCATCGAGCACATCACGCGCGAAGACCGGCATCATCTGCATGTAGGGCTGTGCCAGCAGGATCGGGACGGCGGCCATCACCATGAGCCCGGAGAGCGTCATGCTGCCGCGGATGTAGCCGAGGCCGTCGCTGATATTCTCACGGACGCTTGCCTTGGCCCGGCTCTGAACGACGGGCGGCACCCGGAGCTGGAAGCTCATGATGAACGCCCAGACGAAGCCGACGGCCTGGGCGACGAAGCAGATTGCTGTTCCGACCGCGCTAATTAGCACACCGGCGAGCGATGGCCCGACGATGCGGGTGGCGTTCTGGCCGGCGGAGTTCATCGCGATGGCGTTGGCCATGAGCTCGCGAGGCACGACTCCTGGAACGACGGCCTGGCGCGTCGGCGCGATGAAGGCCATGACGCCGCCGCCGAGGATCGAGAGGACGATGATGTGCCAGGGTTTGACCCAGTCGAAGAGCACCAGCGCCGCCAGCAGGACGGCGACGAAGGCCCCGGCCGCCTGAGCGACCATCAACAGCTTGCGCCGGTCGACGCGGTCGGCCAGGACGCCGGCCGGCAGCGCCAGGAAGAGCATCGGCAGGCCACGCGCGAATCCGACAAGGCCGAGAAACGCCGGGGAGTCGGTCAGGTCCAGGACGAGCCAACCGATGGCAACCTGCTGCATCCACTGGCCCATCTGGGTGATGACCGTGCCGGTCCAGAGATAGCGGTAGTCGCGCTCGGCGAATGACGCGAGCATCCCGGCGGTGAAGAGCGAACGAGGCCATTCTCCACGCCCCGGTGGCCGGCGCAACTGCGGCCGGCGCAGTCGGAAGCGGCGGCGGGGCGCGGAGTCTACGTCGGATTCACCTTCCAACTCGACGTCCGACATGGGCCATCGCCTTTCTGCTGGCTGCTCGAATCGCCGAGTCTAGCATGGCTGCGCCGGGCTACAGGTCAGGTGGTAGCAACTCGGAACCGAGGAGCCCACCCAGCACCTGCCACTCCGGAGCGTTGTCAGGGTGCCACTCAAGCCGCTGGCGTTCGAAATACTGAACCGTCAGACCGGTCTGCGGATCGGCAAACTCCTCGCTGATCGGATAGCCCAGGATCTCCAGTGCGCCGTGGCTCTGCCAGTAGTCACGGAAGCCATAGCAGAGCCAGTGGCCCGTCTCGGGGTAGTAGGTGCAGTGCTCATTGTTGCCGGGGTCGGCCGGTTGGAATGACGGTGTATTCAGCAGCCCGTCACGCTGCGCCAACTCGCGGCCGAGCAGACCGAGAAGCACGTCGTACCGCTCCGGCGCGGAGCCGGGATGCCACTCGAAGCGCGCACGCTCGAAGTATTGCGTGACGAAGCCGCTGTCGGCTGCCGTGAATTCGTCGGTAATCGGGTAGCCGAAGGTTGGCAAGCCGCCAAAGCGTGCCCAGTAGGAGAGGAAGCCGCCACTCACCAAATGGCCCGTCTCAGGGAAGTAGCGTCGTGTTGCGAGACCGCTGCGAAGCGTGGTGACTCTTGCAACCGCATCGTCGAAGGCTGTTGCTGCGAGTGTGCCGGTGTCGAGTGCCGCCGCCAGCGCAGCGGTGACTTGAGCGCCCTGATCGACATCGCGCGCTGAGCAGAGGATGAGGTCCATCCCTGCTGCGGCGGCACGGACAGCCCGTTCCGGATCGTTGCCGTATGCAGCAAGCGAGCCGGCTTCGAGGGCGTCGGTGATGGTTACGCCGTCGAAGCCGATGCGTTCGCGTAGCTCGCCACTGATGATCGTCGCGGAGAGCCCGGCGGGGAGGTCCGGATCGAGGTCGGGGTAGATGGCCCAGGAGAGCATCACCAATCTGACGTCCGCCGCCAGCGCGTCCAGGTACGGCGCCTCGTCGACGGCGCGGAGAGTAGTGGCCGGTACAGGCAATGTGACGGGCTCGGCGTCAGTGTTTTGCGACGCGCCAGCCGCGCCAAGCCCTGGAAAGTGCTTCGCGGTCGCGGCGACGCCTTGATCTTGCTGGCCAGATATGAACGCCCGACTGCACAGGCCAACCGTCGTGGCGTCGTTGCTGAAGGCGCGTTCGTATTGATCGAGAAAGTCGCCATCCTCGCGGTAGACGCCGAGCACCGGGGCGAGGTTGACGTTCATGCCGACGGCGGCAAGGTTCCGGCCTGCCGCGTCGCCCGCTTGTTGTGCCGCCGCTTCCGGATCTGCTGCCTGGCCGACGTCTTTTGCTGACTCGTCGGGCGGGCCGGGCAAACGTCGCACGAGCCCGCCTTCCTGATCAGTCATCAGGAGCAGCGGGGCGGCAACCGGACTCGCTTCCTGTGCTGTGACGAGCTGCTCGACGACGGCAGCTATCTGCTCGTCGTTCTCGATGTTCTCGGCAAAGAAGATGATCCCGGCGGCCTCGCCGTCGCGAATCGTCTGGAGCAGCGCGTCTGGCGGCGTAAGCCCCGGATAGGAGTAGATAACACGCTGTCCTGCGAGCTGGCGGGAGGACGGTGTTGATTGCATGAGCGCGGCTCCTTCGCTCCCGGCAGCCCGTGTCGATTCCGCGCGCCAGAGTCGGGGCACTCCGAGCGACGGCCCGGCGATGCCAAGTGCGGCGAGTGCTTTGAGAAGTTGTCGACGGTCGATCATACAGCGTTCCTTCCAGCGGTTGCGGCCCGCCCTGCAACTATGCAACGGGATAGTGGTCGGTGGCGTTATGCTGTGTCCGTAAGTGGGAATCCAACAGGTCGGTTGCGGGAGTAGCCTGATCGGACTACATCCTGTGGCCGCCTCGAACTACGGTCGGCCGTGCGGTAAGATACTCTCTACGAGGCGCGGGGCCGGAGTGTGGTCACTTGGCCTGCAACCGAATATGCCGATGTAGCTCAGTAGGCAGAGCACATTCTTGGTAAGAATGAGGTCTCGGGTTCGAATCCCGACATCGGCTCCCCTAACTACAAATGAATGCAACGGGGTCGCCTATCATCGTGCGCGGGAGATGGCGTGGCACGGGTGTAGCATTCCGGTGGGAGGCCGTGTTGCTCCGCACCGCTGCTCCCGAACCTCGTAGGGCGGGGACTCGTCCCCTACCGGATTTGCATTGGGGCCCGTTCGCAGGCAGGGGACGAGCCCCTGCCCTACGGTGATGGTCGTGTGAACTCGCCACGGTAAGGACTGCGTGTCAGGTGCGTTTGTTGTTTCTGACGCCGACGTTGCCGTCGCCGCCGGTTTCAGGCGGGACGAGCCGGATGCATGGGTTGATCTCGCAGCTGGCGGGACAACATGAAGTTGCTGTGCTCAGCTATCGGGAGGCTGGGGTGGCTGTCGAGGCGGCGGTGCAGGCGACGGGGCGGTGTGCCGGATTGGTTGTGACGGTGGAGAACGAGCGGCTTGGCGTGAGTCAGGAGCGCAAGCGGCGTGATCAGCTGCGGTCGCTGGCGAGCCTCCACAGCTACGAGCGCTGGGTCCACAAGCTGCCGCAGTTTCAGCGAGCGCTGGAGCGGGTCTGCGAACGCTGGCGTCCGGATGCCGTGGTTGTGGAGTTCGCGCAGATGGGCTACTTCAACGTCCCAGTCGGCATCCCTGTGATCCTTGATGCGCACAATGCTGAGCACGAGATCATCGAGCGGATGGCGCGCGTCGACCGGTCGCTGTCTCGCCGGGTCTACAGCAGGATCAACGCCGCGAAGCTGCGCCGGGAGGAGGCTGCGATAGCCGCCGGGGTGGACGCGGTAGCAGTGACGTCGGAGCGGGATCGAGTGTTGTTCGAGCAGCTCGTGCCCGGGCTGCGGCCTGTTGTTGTGCCGAACGGCGTCGATGCGAGCGAATTTCAGTCCGATACTCCAGCATCCGAGGCGTCGGGCATCCTCTTCTTTGGGGCGCTGGATTACTTCCCGAATGCCGATGCGGTGCGTTTCTTTCGCCGCGAGGTCTGGCCGCGACTCCGTGGGGCCCATCCAGATCTTCAGTGGCGCATCGTGGGCCGCCTGCCGCCAGCGGATATCGAGGCGTTCGGGCGCGAGCCGGGCATCGAAGTCGCTGGCTTCGTTGATGACCTGCGGGAGTGGATCGACCGCTCGGTGGTGGTGGTCGTGCCTCTCCGCGCCGGGAGCGGGACGCGCTTGAAGGTGCTGGAAGCTATGGCGATGGGCAGGCCGGTCGTTTCGACCAGCCTCGGGGTAGAGGGCTTGGACGTCGTCGAAGGGCGCGAGCTGTTGATTGCCGATGATCCGGTCGAGTTCGCGCAGGCTGTAGGACGCCTACTCGACTCCGGCGAACTAAGCGATCTGCTTGGCGCGAACGCGCGAGCCCTTGTCGAGGCGACCTACGATTGGCGGCAGTGTGCCGATCGGTTCGACGAGTTGATCAGATCGGTCGCGCACGGGCGTGACGTCACCACGCGGTAGCCGGTCAGGCGCTTTCGCCGGCGCGCGCGTCCGGCAGCCAGCGGTAGCTCGCACGGTCGCTCTCGACATAATGCGCTTCGAACACGGGCGCTGCCAGGATCGCCTGGGTGTGCAACACATCGTCGCCAGCGTTGACAAAGCCGTGGTCGATGCCGGCTGGGACGATCACGGACTCGCCAGTGGCAACCAGCGCCTCGTCATCGGCGACAAAGATGCGCGCTTGCCCTGACAACACCCGCAACACCTCTTCAACGGCATGCCGGTGCCGCGGCGCCCCGTGGCCGGGGTCGCACCACTGCTCGAAGACGACGAGCTGGCTCGCACCGGTTACAGCCGAGGCGTACATCCGGGTGCGGACGCCTTCGCGCCACTCCTCAATGGGCCGGTCGCTATCGCGGATGTGCTGCATACGGCGTTAGAGCTCGCCGAGAACCGTCTCGACCTGCTCGTCGAGGCTGTCGGTCGTGTTCACGTAGACCTTATCCTTGCGGTAGATCTCACGCGATGGCCGGAAGGCTCTCTGCTGCTCGCGCAGCAAGCGCAGCCGTTCGCGTGGCCGCTCATCCTGATCCTGCGCCTGTTCGCGCACACGCTCGCGGAGGATCTCCTCGGACGCATCACACTCGACGACGAGGAACTCGGCGTCGTGCTTGCGGGCGAGGGTGCGTGCCGCGACGCGGTAGGTGCTGTTGTAGAAGGCGGCGTCGAGGACGACCGAGCGTCCACGTTCCAGACGGCGCTCGGCGCGCTCGAAAAGCTCCTGGTAGGCGGCGTCAACGCGCGCGGCGTCTTCGTTCTCGCCGGGATCATCGTCGTCGTCAAGCAGCGCGAACTGCTCTTCATCGCCACCGGCGGTCAGGTGGCGGATTGAGAGGATCTCGGCCAGCGCCTCGGCCAGCCGGGACTTCCCAACGCCGATCACGCCGGACATCACAAGCATCATCGGCTGGCGGTCGCCCCGCGAATACTTGTGGGCGAGGTGGTAGTAGCGCTTGGCGCGTTTGACGAGCTCCTGGTGCTCGGCCAGCGGTACTTCGGGCATCGTCGCCATGCGGCTCAAGGTCAACGCCCGGTCGTGGGCGCGGAAGCAGAGGTAGAAGTCGAGCACTTCGTCGAGGGCGTTGCCGCTCTGCGTGCGGTACTCGTCGATTACGACATCGGCCAGGTCGGGCGAACCGAGCGAGTCGAGACTGAGAATCAGGCCGGCGAGATCGAAAGCGATGTCGCGGAAGCGCATACGGTCGTTGTACTCGACGCAATCGATGATCTGGATGCCGTCTTCGAAGTAGATGTGCTCGGCGGTGAGCTCGCCATGGCCGTCGCAGATACAGCCATTGTCGATGCGCGACTGGAGCAGCGAGCGGTTGTCGCCGAGGAAATAGCTGGCGAATGTGACGATATCCCGGTAAACGTCGGCACTGAAGAACTGGCCGACGTACTCCGCCGACGCCCGAAAGCGCCGGTTCCACTGCCGGGCGATGATGTGCGGCCGGCTGAAGCTATTGATCAGCTGGCGGCGCTCGGCTTCCTCGTGAAAGATGACCAGCTTGCGGGCCAGCTCGCGCATCTGCTCCGGCTCCACCCGGTCCTCATCGACCATCACCCGGAGGCTGTTGTTGTCGTCGAGGCGGTTCATCTCCGTGATGTAGTCGACGACCTTGCCGCGTCCATTGAGCGCAAAGCCGTCGCGGCGCGAGGTTATCTTGTGCACCTCGTGGTAGAGCGTCGGCGACAGGCGCTGGCTCAGCTCGACTTCGAGGTTGCACATGCGACGCCGGCGGGCCGGGGTCGAGTAGTTCATATCGGGGTGGTTGATCGGTTTCTTGAGCTTGAACGCGCGGTCGCCGGCCAGGAACACGACCGACGTTGTTGACTCCCGTACTTCGACGCTCTCCGGATTGTGAGGGTAAAAGCTCGGATCGCTTAGCGCCTCGACGAGTTCAGCTACTTCCGCCATTCAATACTCTCCAGTTCTGGTATATGGTGTCTAATCGGCGCATTTCAACGCCTGCGTAACCCCTCTATTATAGAAGATGCCGTATTCGGACCGTTTTCGACGCGCTCATGCGCTATTCGGGGGCCGTCCAGGCGCTCATTGCACGCAACACTAATGCGCCGCCACCGACGATTCCAGCGAGCCAGATGATGACGTGAAAGATGAGCGCCGGAATGCCGAATACGACGCTGAGCCCGGACGAGCCGTCGCCGAACCAGGCGACCAGCGCGGCGACGAGGAAGCCGGAAATCGCCAGCAGCAGCACAAGCTGCAAGACGACGACCCCCGCCACCGCCGCGAGATAGGGGTGGGCCACTGACGTGTCTGCCGTCCGCTGCCCGGTGATCGATGCCCCGAGCCGCGTGCCGAAGGCGACGTAGCCGAGATACCAGACGACGAACCCGATCAGCGCGATGAGCGGGAGCGCCAGCAGCGCGACGAACGACAGCACGATCGGGATCACGAGCAGGAAGAGGCCAAGCCAGAACGCCAGCGCCGCGATGACGGTCGCGCCCGGCCGGGCCGTTAGATTCGCCGCGCTCGACCAGAGCTGCCGGCCGCCGATACCCGCAAAAACGACTGCCACGGCGATGGCGATGAGGGTAAGCCCGAACCAGCCAGCCAGTGTGGCGATGACAAGCTGCCAGGCCACGTCATCGTCAAGGTCGGGCGACAGGTCGCCCTGTTCGACGGCGCCGGTGAAGGTCGCGCCATCTTCGACGATCCAGGTGGCGTCGTTCGAGAGAAAGATGTCGCCACTGACCCGCGAGCCGTCACGCAGTGTTAGCGTGCCGTCGATGACGATGAGATTGCCGTCGATGATCGAACCGCCGAGCGCCGTCATGTCGCCGTTGATGACGATGGCGACATCCTGGACCGCGCCGGCTATCTCCAGGTCGCCTTCGACAATGACCGCGACGTTGACCGCCTCGGTGTTGGCTACTGCGTCCGAACCGTTGATCCTGAGCAGGATCTCGTCGCCGTCCGCGATGTCAGAGGATTGCGCGAGAGCGACCGCCGGGAAGAGCAGGAAGAGAATGAAACTCGCTATGGTCGCCCGTCGCACGCTATGCCTCCGCACGCTGTCACCGGAATGCCTACCAACCGATCGCGTAGCCGTCTCGGCGCGGGTCAGCGCCGCCGCCGAACGCGCCGCTGTCGGGATCAATCATGATACCTTGTCCGCCTCCAACAACTGGCGACCAGTCGTCGAGTAAGCGGATCTCATGGCCGCGTTGCTCCAGCTCCGCGCGCACGCTCTCGGGGAAGCGCCCTTCCATCGCGAGCTCGTTGCCGGCAATGGTGCGGAAGCGCGGCGCTTCGATCGCCGCCTGGACGCTGTACTCGTGGTCGAGCACGTTCGAGATCATCTGCACCGTTGTGACGAGGATGCCGAAGGCCCCTGGCGTGCCGATCAGCAGGAACGGCTTGTCATCGCGCAGGATGACCGTCGGCGCCATCGACGTCATGCGGGGTGTGGAGGGGCCAATCGCGTTGGCGCTATCCGGGTCCAAATCGAAGAAGTGGCTGAAGTTGTTGAGCATGATCCCGGTCTCGCCACCCATGACACCCGAACCGAAGAACGCGCCGAGGCTCTGGGTGACCGACACGCCGTTGCCGTCGCGGTCGACGACATCGAAGTGGGTCGTGTTCTCACGCGCGAAGTCCTCCGGGCTGCCCGGCCGGACGGCGTTCTCCGGCAGCGGCCGGCTGTAGCGCTCGCCCTCGACCGGCTTCGCCCGTCCACTGTCGATGAGCGCGCGCCGCGCCGCGGCATAGCCATCCGAGAAGAGGCCGTCAAAGGGCGCTTCCGTGTCGCCGGCCCAGCGAATGCGGTCGGCAACCGCGAGTTTCATGGCCTCCGCCATGATGTGGATCGTCTCGGCGCTGTTCTGGCCGGTGGCTGCGAGATCGAAGCCTTCGAGGAGCTTGAGCGTTGCCGGGACCTGGAACGACGTAGCCGGCGCGCCGACGGTGCGGATGTCATAGCCCCGGTAAGTCGCGCTCAACGGTGCGGTCCAGACGGCCTTGAAGCCGGCCAGGTCCTCCTCGTTGAGGTAGCCGTCGACGGCCTGGACCGCCTTGACAACTTCCTTGCCGAGCGGTCCCTCGTAGAAGTGGTCTGAACCATGCGCGGCGAGTGCTCTAAATGATGCCGCGAGCTGAGGTTGACGGATGACGGCGGCGGAACCGG
>JAUIIK010000232.1 GCA_030431755.1 Chloroflexia bacterium | reverse complement strand
GATCGATGATTGAGATCAGTGCCCACTCTGGGAGCAGGTCCGCTGGCGGGGTGATATTCGTCCAGTTCGCGCCGCCATCCTTCGAGATATGGATCAGGCCATCGTCCGACCCGGCCCAGAAGACACCAGCCTCGTGCGACGATTCCTGGAAAGCGAAGATCGTGCAATAGTACTCGGCCCCGGTGTTGTCGTTGCTGATCGGGCCGCCGGAGGGCTTCAGCTTCTCCGGGTCGTGTCGCGTCAGATCCGGGCTGATGACCTCCCAGGAGTGGCCCTCGTCGGTCGATTTGTGAACGAACTGCGAGCAGGCGTAGAGGACATCGGAATCATGCGGCGAGAACTCGACCGGGAAGGTCCACTGGAAGCGGAACTTCACCGACTCCGCGCCACGGCCCATGCCGACGACCTCCGGCCAGGCGGTAACGAGGCGCTCTTCGTAGCTGCTGCCGTCGTAGCGCACCAGGCGACCGTGGCCGAGACCGGAGCCGATTGCGCCACCGTAGACGACGTTCGAGTCGTCAGGGTCGATGGCGATGTAGCCGGACTCGCCGCCACCTGGCTGGATCCACTCCTGGGTCGTGATCGCACCATTGGCCGAGCGGCTGGCCAGCGCCAGGGCGGTGTTGTCCTGCTGCGAGCCGTAGACCCAGTAGGGATTCCGGTTGTCGGTGGTGACGTGATAGAACTGCGCCGTCGGCTGGTTGAAGATCGTCGACCACGAACGCGCGCCGTTGAGGCTGACGTTCGCGCCGCCGTCGTTGCCCTGGATCATGCGGTTGCTGTCCTCGGGGTCGATCCAGAGATCGTGGTTGTCGCCGTGCGGCGTCGGGATCGCGTCCCAGCTCTTGCCGCCGTCAACCGACTTCCAGCACTGCAAGTTCATGATCCAGACGGTGTCGGCGTCGGACGGGTCGGGCATGATGTGCATGTAGTACCAGGCACGCCGCCGCAGCTCGCCCATGTCCGACACCTTCGACCAGGTCTTGCCGCTGTCGTCGGAACGGTAGACCGCGCCCTCGTCGTGCTCGATCAGCGCCCAAACGCGGCTCGGCTTGGCAGGCGAGGCGCAGATGCCGATCTTGCCGTAGACGCCCTCCTGGGGCAGACCCGGGTTGCGGCTGATGTCTTCCCAGGTATCGCCGCCGTCGGTCGACTTCCAGATGCCGGAGTCCTCGCCGCCGGAAACCAGCTTCTCGGGATGCCGCTGGGCCTCCCACATCGACGCGTAGAGTGTGCGCGGATTCTTCGGATCGAGCCAGAGGTCGATCGCGCCGGCCTTGTCGCTCTTGTAGAGGATCTTCGACCAACTCTTGCCGCCGTCGACCGAGCGGAAGACGCCGCGCTCCTCGTTCTTACCCCAGGCGTGGCCCAGCGCCGCGACGTAGACGATGTCCGGGTTGTCGGGGTGGATACGGACCTTCGAGATGTGCCGGGTGTCGGCCAGCCCCATGTTGGTCCAGGTGCGCCCGCCGTCGGTGCTCTTGTAGACGCCGTCGCCGTGGGAGACGTTGCCGCGGATGGCCGTCTCACCCGTACCGGCGTAGATCACGTTCGGGTCCGACTCCGAGACGGCCAGCGCGCCGATGGCGGACGTGTTGAAGTAGCCGTCGGAGATGTTCTCCCAGTACTGCCCGGCGTCGTCGGTCTTCCAGACCCCGCCGGCACAGGCGCCGAAGTAGAAGGTCGCCTTCTCGGTTGGATGCCCCGCCACGGCGACAACCCGGCCCCCGCGATGCGGCCCGATCGAGCGCCATTTCAGAGACTTGTACAGATTGGAATCGACTGTCATGTAGTTCCCCTCCAGGAAGATGCGTGCAGTCTCGTTTCGACCGTCTAATCTCGCATATTCGGTGGAGGCGGGCAACAGAGAACCTGTGCGGAACCGGCGTATGACCACGCCTTGGCTGTCGAAAGTGCGCTATCTTTCCAGGAACAAATGTTCTGAATAACAATTGGAGGTGATGATGTATCACTGGAGCGACTTCGCAGCGCAGGACGACGCTACCGCGGAAAAGGGACTTGGGCTGCTGTTTCAGCATGGCATCGGCCTGGCGTATCTTGCAACGGTGGACAGCGAGAACGCCCCACGGATACATCCAATCGTCGTCGTCCACTCGAATGGCGGCCTCTACACGTTTCTCATACCTTCTCCCAAACGGCGCGATCTCGATCGCAACCCGCGCTACGCCCCGCACGCCTATTCATCCGCGGACAGCGACAACGAATTTGCCATGCGTGGCACAGCGCAATTGATTGAGAATGAGGAGACTCGGCGAGAGGTCATCGACGCTGCCGTCCACGAAGTGCACGACGATCATCTATTGTATGAACTACTCGTTGATAGCGCGCTGTCTGCTGAGTACGAGTATCGCGGTCAATGGCCGCCGACCTACTTGACGTGGACCTCGAAGAGTGACGCGCCGCCAGAATAGCCGCGCCAGGGCCATGACACGGCAGAGTGACGTTGTGCTCCGCCCATCTGTGGAGAGGCACGCAATTTCACTTTAACCGCCCAATCTTGCTGCCTTTGGAGGTGGCATCTCTCGTGGCACCGCTTCACCGAATGAGCGAGTAATCCTTATGAGGATGCAGCCCAACGCCGCTGTCATCCCGACCGGCGGCTCGGCGGAGTGGAGGGATCCCAACGAGGCGCGGAACCGAGAGCAGAAGAGGCGGCAATGTTCTGGTCAATGCAACACCGTTGACCGGTTCACGCTGGCAGAGCTTCGTTCGTTTTCGAGTTCAGCCGTTTGCTTGAGATTGGGATCCCTCCACTCCGCCGAGCCTCCGGTCGGGATGACGGACATAAAGGGGCACGGCCGCCCAGGCTAGCAGGGGTGGCATCCAGCAACTATCGGGAGCCTCGTCCACCATGCCAACCTACAAGGTCCAGATTCGTTCCAGCAAACGACTCCAGTTACCGTGGAGGATGAGCTGGATGTCGGGCTCCAAGCAGCGCAATCATCTGGTGGTTCATGGGCGAGAGTAGTGTCCCTTGGGCCCCTCAATTGTCAACTTGAAAGTTCTCGCTACTTCTAGCAGGTGGGGATCGTTCGGGAGGATGTCGTGCGGCAGATTGGGAGTAGCAATGACACGGTCAGCGAACAGTGCCCAGCATTCCCAATCACCTTCACCAAATCTGGATAGATACCGAATTCCGGCATAACCCTCTTGATAGATCATGCGTGCGCACTCCTGAGTGAATCGACGGCGCGAGCCAAGGATGTCGCTCAAGCTCATATCTATGAGCCCTAGTTCGAGGCACAGCGGCGCAAGTCGTTCTCGAATCAAGGCGACACTATCCGGATGGCATATGTCTACGCAGGGTATATCAACCGCTATGGTGGCCCGGCTCAGTTGTCGTGCCAGCCTCCATGAAACCGGCAATAATCCACGCGATGGGGCAACGGGATCTACGACATCGGCCAACTCTTGGGGGATCTGGATCTCAGCGGGGCTTTGAAGTTCGGCCAGAAGCCGTAGCGAGGGTCGGAATGGCGCGCTTCCAAGCGTCTCAGCGTAGCTACCGGCGGGTGAAGTACTGCAATAGATGACTCGATAGCGCTCATCTGCAGGCGTGCCATCACGTCCGCTTGGGTCATCGTAGCGTCCACCGAACGTGCCATCATCGCGAGCATACGTCCAAGACGGTGGCTCGAAACTGCTGCCAACTCGCTCAATACGAACGAGCTCTTGAGGCGGGAAGATCTCGGCAAATGACGGCACGAAGCAGATTTATCCCAAGACTACGAAGGACCGACTGGCCATCATCACATCCTTGAAGCGTCCCTCGCTCAAG
>JAUIIK010000083.1 GCA_030431755.1 Chloroflexia bacterium | reverse complement strand
ACAAAGAGGCAAGCGACGCGGTCAAGGCCCTCGATAAGGAGACCATGCACGCCAGACTGAATGCCGCTCACGCCGCGCGCGTACGTGGGAACCTCTACGAGGAGCTTGCCGGCTACCTGAAGTCCGGCACACTACCCGACTGAGCGATTTTTCGTTACCATGAAGTGACATACGATCATGTATCGTATGACGTATGAACGGGTGTCATATGCGGTTCAGATCGAACAACCTATCGCGGCTCGCTGACAACATCGAACCGGCCATGGTCGTTGCAGCGGCCGTCATCCAACGCGCGGTGCTCGATGCGACCAGTCGCCCAACCACGCACCCGCCGCTCACGCCGGCGATGATCGCCGGAGCGCGGCAGTGGATTGCGTCGGATGACTTCCTTGTCTGGGCGTCGATCATCACACCGTCGACCCGCGACGTGGCCGACGTCGCAGCTGACATTCGCCGCAAGGTCGGCATCGGCTCGCGGCCGGAACAGGCCATGCTCACGCTCACCTGAAAGGACATCCCATGGACGAGAAGCGACCCGAACTGGTCTCGGAGACATTCAGAATCACTCCGCTCACTGACACGGCCGCGAACACTTCGGCGGTACCACCGCAACCTGAGCCGAAGGTTCCGACGGAGTCGTTCGTGCTGGAGAACCAGCGCGCGCGACGCCGCGGGCCGTCGAAGCGCTCCCGTGCGCGGTACGAGCAGGCCCTGCGGAAAGCGGGACGGTCCTACTCCGGGAAGAAGCGCATCCGGCGCGTCGGTCTCCGATGATGGCCGGCATGGTCGTCAACCACTGGCACAACCTGCGCGGGCAATGGTGGCTGATGTGGTCGGCCATCTTCATCATCGTGCTGTCGTGGATTCAGGACCGCGTCGACGACGTGCTGAAGGACGCGGACGATGATGGCGACGCTGACCTCCCAGACCTTGCAGGGACCGCGATCTTCGCGCTGGAAAGACTACGCACGCTTGGCTATGGCGTGAACGCCATCTTGTTTCAGCCGGAGGACGAACAGACGGGCGACGTCGTTCATGCTCGCGTGCTCTGGAAGGTTGGATTGATCCGAAATGGTCGTATTGACGACGAGGTCGTCAGAGTTGCCGGGATCGACGAAGACCTCAATCGTGCGGCGGCGCAGGCTATCTCGAATCTCCATGCGGAGTTAGGCCGGCGTGGTGATGATTACTACGCTGAGCGGGTTTCGATACGAGTGCTCGATGTCATGGCGAACATGTCATGAGCGAGCAGACCGCACAGCCACAGCCGAATCAGGTGCCGCTCCACATCGTCCTTCCAATCGACCGGAGCGACAGCGTCGACACACTCCGCGATGCAAGCACGACCGGACAGCGGCTGGACATTGCTGGCCGTCATTGGACGGTGATCGGCTGGTCCGATCTGCCGAACTACGTCCCGGACGGCTTCATTATGTTCACGCTGAAGGAATCTCCGCTTCCCGACGTTGTCCCGTTCGATCCCTGGAAAGCGGGGCAAGTGTGAATCTCCTTGACAAGATGCTCGAAAGCGACCGCGCGATCTTCGCAGCGATGACGATGATCCATGCCAACGTCTGCGTGACTGGTGTCCAGCAACGGGACAACCACTGGCAGTACGACACGATGCTCGGCACCTTCGAGGTCCCGCGCGATGTCATCCGCAGTCACGACATGGGCGATCTGGTTGGCCGGATGGTCAAGGACCGGCAGTATCTCGTGAAGCCTGCCGGACTCCAGCCGCTGCGACGCAAGGAGCTTGTGCAACCTACTGGCCGTCGCTGGCGCAAACAGAAGGTCTGACACAGTGGCGAAGCGGGTGTCTGACGAAGAGCGCGAGAGAATCATCGCCGAATTCGCGACGGGCCAATCGTGCAATCAGATCGCGCGCAAGTTCGGGCGTGCGTCCGGCACGATCAGCCGGATTGCCCGCGACGCTGGCCATCGATTTGCACAGTCAAACGCCTCACGCGCACGCGATCTGAAGGCCGTTTACGACGATGAACGGCGCGCGAAGCTGAAGCTCATGCACGCGGACCTCGCCGAGTGGTTGATGACCAAAGCGCGCGAGCCGGCGAAGCTCATGAAGATCGGCGGCAAGGACAACGTCTACACCGAGGTCGACATCGACGTCCCGACATTTCAGGATCAGCGTGACATCAGTACCGCCGTCGGGAACTACATGCGGACAATCAACCAGATGGACCAGGCGGAAACCGGCCGCGGCGACCTCGGCATACTCGACATCATCTTCCAGCAGATTGAGAGCGAGGCCGATGAGTACGTCGCTGACGCTGGATAGCATCGTCCCCAGGGCGAAGCAGGCGTGGTCGATCATGGAAGCCATCGCCCGCATCAACCTCTGGGTCGGCGCTGTCCGGAGCGGCAAGACCTACGCCTCGCTCTGGCGCTGGCTTCTGTACGTCCGCAACGGCCCGCCCGGCGCGCTGGCGATGATTGGCCGCACCGAACGCACATTGAAGCGCAACATCCTCGACGTGCTCGGGGAACTGCTCGGTCCAACACGCTTCAACCACGTCGTGGGCGCTGGCGAGTGCTACATCTTCGGCCGGCGGATCTACCTGTACAGCGCTAACGACGAAAGCTCAAAGACGAAGATTCAGGGGCTCACTGCCGCCGGCGCCTACGGCGACGAAGTCACCACCTGGCCCGAGTCATTCTTCACCATGCTCCTGAGCCGCCTGTCCGTGCCCGGCGCGCAGTTCTTCGGAACCACCAACCCCGACGCGCCCCTCCACTGGCTCAAGCGGAAATTCATCGACCGTGCCACCGATCTCGACATGCGCGTGTTCCACTTCACCCTGCCCGACAACCCCAGCCTCGATCCGGCGTACGTCGAGTCGCTCAAAAAGGAGTACGTCGGACTCTGGTACCGGCGCTACATCCAGGGACTCTGGGCGCTGGCCGAGGGCGCGATCTTCGACATGTTCGACGAAGATCGGCACGTCGTCCGGGATCTGGGCGAGCTCGTCAACAACTACGGCGGCGCGGACTACGGCACAAGCAACCCCACCGTCTTCCTGTCCCTCTCCGAAGAGCCGGCGCGCGAGCGCTACGTCATCCACGACGAATGGCGATGGGCAAGCGAGCAGGAGGGCCGGCAGATGACCGACGGTGAGTACAGCGCCGCCTACCAGCACTGGACCCACGACGTGCATCAGAAGCGTGGCGTCGAACGCTGGCCGCGCGCGACTGTCGTCGATCCAAGCGCGGCGTCGTTCCGGCTTCAGCTCGTGACCGACGGCGTCCCGGGCGTCACCGAGGCCGACAACGCCGTGCTCGACGGCATCCGTGATGTCTCGACCTGGTTGGCCAACGATCAGCTCGTATTTCACGGGCCGTCGATGATCGAAACCGTCGACGAAATGATGGGCTACATCTGGGACGGCAAAGCCCAGGCGCGCGGCGAGGACAAGCCAGTCAAGGTCAACGACCACGGGCCGGACACCACCCGGTACCTTGTCCGGCATCTCAAGATGGTCCCACCGCTTGCCGTGGCGAGCAACGACGCGAACATCAGCGAACTCTATGGACAGCGAAGGAGCGTCTGGTCATGAGCAACTGGAGCCGGTTTCTGAACTGGGTCGGCATCAGCCGGCCGGAGAGCGCGGCCAGCGCCTACAACTTCGCCGGCGCGTCGATCGACCCAGACGACCACCTCTACCGCAAGCTCACCGAGCGCAGCGTCAACGACCTGCCATCGTACAAGCACGATCAGATGCTCGCCGTCGCCGCCCACCTCGACCGGGCCAACCCCGTCGCCGGCAGGATCCTCGGCCTCATCACCGACTTCGTCTTCGCCGAAGGCATCCAGATGCAGACGCGAAACCAGCACGTCGCCGACATCATCACCGCCCACTGGGACGACTGGATCAACGACTGGAACAAGAACGGGCCGCAGATCTTCCGGCTCCTGTTGCGGGACGGCGAGGTCCTCCTACCGGCTGGCGTCAACCCGGTCAACGGTTTCGTGCGCTGGGGCCAGCTCATGAGCCGGCAGATCAAGACGGTGCATACGCACCCGAACGACTGGCGCGTCGTGACCGAGGTCGAGATGCGAACCAATCCCGGCGAGCCTGACGACATCCGGCACGGGATCGTGCTCGACCCGACGACCGGCCGGCTTGGGACGATGGCCGACGGCGAGAGCGAGCCGAAGCCGGTATTGCTCTTGCGACGCGGCAACGTCGATGGCATCCGGGGCATCTCATTTCTCTACAGCCTCGCCGATTTCCTCCAGTACCTCGACCGTGCCGCCTTCTCGGAAGTCGAGCGGCTGGAGCTCCTACGCGCCTTCATCTGGGACGTGACGGTCGAAAACGCGACGCCAGACCAGATTCGTGAGCTCGCGCGCGATCCTCAGTTCGCCACGCCGCCGCCGGGCTCGGTGCGAATGCACAACAAGGCCGCGACCTGGGCAGCCGTGACACCGAAGTTGGAGACCAAAGAAGCCGTCGACCTGCTCAAGTTCCTGCTCAACACGCTGGTGCTCGGCTCCGCCGGCATCCCCGAGCATTGGTTCGGGAGCGGCGGCGACGTCAACCGCGCCGTTGGGACGGTCATGAACGAGCCGACGGTCAAGATGCTGTCGCAGATGCAGCGCTCGTTCGCGTCGTATCTGAACGTCATCATCCGCTTCGTGCTCGATCAGGCGATCATCCACGGCGCATTGCCGGAGCTGGTCGAGGTCGAAGACTCCGACGGCAACCCAACCGGCGAGATGGCCGACCCGCGCGACCTCTTCGAGATCGTCTTTCCCGACATGGACACGACCGACATTCAGCAGTCGGCTGAGGCGCTCAAGAATGTCACGGAGTCGTTGGCGATCGCTGAAGCGCGTGGCTGGATCACGCCGCGAACGTTGCGTCGGGTTTACGCATCGGTCGTGAGCATGTTCGGCCCGGACGTCGATGGCGATGAAGAGGGCAGGCTCCTTGAGGATGAGCGGGAGGACCGAGGCGAGCCTGACGACGATCTGGATATTGCGGCCGACTAGCCCCAGCGAGAGGACTGAACACATGGCGTTGCGGGTACGCAAACACGGCGATGGCGGACAAAGCAAACCGCGTTGTCACTGCCCGGAGTGCGGCGCGGAATGTCGCGCCGTCCGCGTCACCGGTGACGACTCGCGACAACCGGGTCACAACGGCCGTATAGCTCTATTCAGGTGCCAAGAATGTGGCTGCTGGTGGGATATGGAGATCGCCGCTAGTTAGCAGAGGGGAGAGGACAGATGCCGATGCTACTCATACTCGGAATTGTCGTTGGGCTTGTGTGCCTGCTGGCTGGACTCGTGACGCTTGTGATTGTTACGGATCCTGGAAAGCGCCCGGTCCAGCGGCCGCTCGCCGGCCCAAAGCCGTATCCACCGCCACCCTACGCCAAGCCGACCGATCCAGACCGGCCCAATCTGTCACTCATCACAGACGTGGAACCCAGGCGCATGACGCGGCAGGAAACCGAACTCTACTGGCGCGGCTACAGGGCGGGATTTCGAGCAGCGCTTGACGAGGAGGGTTGATGAGCGACCGCGTGCCGATCCGCTGCGATGAATGCAACACGCCCGTTGCCGAGCTGCGCGGTGAGGTGCTCGTGATCCGGTCACGCCACTTCGGGCAGACGCATGTGACGACCATCCCAGTCCAGTGGCTTATGCAGCAGTGTGGTATTCTACACATGCCGGATGAACAGGCGTCAGATGAGCGACTGTCATCCGGCGCAACTTCCCGAGCGGCGACAGACCGCCACCACTGAGCGCCAACGCGAGCGCCTTCCGTGACCGCCCCCGAGCGGCAGCGTGATAGGCGCTTGACGTGGAGCCCGAAGTCATCACCACAACCGAGGTCGATGAAGAGGCGCTGACCGAAGCGGCGGCGCACTACCCGCACCTGGCCCGCGCGGTCTACGAGACGCCCTGGGCCATCCAGCCCGCCAAGCTCGACGAGATCCTCGCATTCATGGCGACAAAACTCCGGGGCGACGACGTTCCGCCCGACGACGTCGAGGCGATCAGCGCCGCGGCCCGCCGGCCGGGGCCGTACCGTATGTCCGGTTCAATCGCCGTCCTCCCGATTGTCGGCACGATCATTCCCCGTGCCGGTGGTCTCTCGGCAATGAGCGGCGCGACCAGCATCCAGCGCTTCCGAGCGTCCTTCCGGGCCGCGTTGGAAGACGACCGCGTGTCGGCGATTGTGCTCGACGTCGACAGTCCCGGCGGCATGGTCGACGGCGTGCCCGAGCTGGCCGACGAAATCTATGCGGCGCGTGGCAAGAAGCCGATCATCGCCCAGGCCAACACGTTCATTGCGAGCGCGGCCTACTGGCTGGCTTCCCAGGCCGACGAGCTCGTCGTCAGCCGCTCCTCCGAAGTCGGCAGCATCGGCGTCGTCATGATGCACAGCAACTGGGGCGAGCATTACGCCAAAGCCGGCGTCGAAATCACCTACGTCGCCACGCCCCGGTACAAGACCGAGGGGAATCCTCACGAGTCGCTCAGTGAAGAAACCCGCGCGCATCTCCAATCGCAGATCAACACCTACTACGGCATGTTCGTCAACGCCGTCGCACGCGGCCGTGGCGTCGCCGTCGCGACCGTGCGTGAGGAATTCGGCGAGGGCCGCATGGTATTGGCCAACGATGCCGTGCGGCGAGGTATGGCAGATCGTGTCGCGACGATGCGGCAAACCATCGGCCGTCTCAGCGGGCGTCCCCACCGCTCGCTCGATCTCGATGGGATCAACGCCGCTGAGGATGCTCCGGACACCCCGATGCTGCTGGAGTCCGCAGACGATGACGACATCGCCGGCATCCTGAGCGACGGACAGCTGCTGGAGTCGGCCGACAACGGCGAAGGCTGGCGCTGGCGCGTTCAGATCATCGAAGCCGGTGTCAGCCGCAACCGCACCGAGTACCCGCTCGACGTATTGCACGCGCGAGCCGGGCTCTATGAAGGCGTGCCGGTCTTCTACGGCGCGGGCCGCGATCACAACCCCAATGAACGCGGGTTCGCGTCCGTTGCCGGCTACATCCGCGATCCGAAGCCGAACGCCACCGGCGTCGAAGGCACCTTTGAGATCAACCACGGCAAGCCGGAGCTGCGGGCCTCGATTCTCCAAGCGTGGGAGGTCTACCAGCGGACCGGCAAAGCGCCGTTCGGCTTCAGCCACGCCGTCCCGCTTGGCGCGTACGCCACGAGCATCGTGCGGCGGGCTTCCGGCTACATCAAGCGCATCACCGATTTCACGCAGGTCGACTCGGTCGACCTTGTCATGCGGCCGTCAGCCGGCGGTCGTCTTATCGGTCTCATGGCAGCCGCGGACAGCGGCGAAACAGAAAGGGAACTCGTCGCCATGGAACACGACGAACTGCTCGCCCGACTCCGAAGCGGCGAGACACTGACCGCCGAAGAGCGGGAAACGCTCCGCGCCGCCGACCTGGTTGCCTACGAAGATGCGTTTCTCGAAGGCGCGCTCGCACGCCGCGAGCCGGCCGTCGCCACGCTCGAGGTCACGCCGTTGGAAGCCGTGACTGAACTGGCCGAAGCGACGCTCGACACCAGCGTGTTCGACAACCAGATCGCCCAGATGACCGACCTCATGACCCAGGTCCGCGTCGAGCGCGCCGAGAACGTCCTCAACCAGCGTCTGAGCGCGTCCCGGCTTCCCGAACCGCTCATTGAGTCGATCCGGGAGGATTTCACCGGCCAGGTCTTCGAGGTCGACGCGCTCGATCAACGCATCGAACGCGAGCGCGGCATCCACGCCCGGCTCTATGAGTCGTTCGGCGCTGGCATGCCCTTCGCCGGCGGCGCGACGATTGAGATCACCGCCGACCAGGTCGACAAGCATCAAGCGGCGATGGACGGCATGTTCGGCCTTATTCGTGGCGAGGTGCCGCGCGAAGACACCATCGACATCATGTGGCATCAGACGCCGTCGCACTTCGGCAACCTCGACGAGGCGTACCGGGCCATTACCGGTCGACAGGTGCGGCCGGAGAACATGCTCGCCGAAGCGATGAGCTATGTGCCGGAAACGGTCGACGGCCACCTACGGGAGTCGATCAACACCAGCACCTTCGCCCAGATTCTCGGCGACTCGATCCGCCGCCGGATGATTGCCGAATACAGCCAGGACGACCTCCAGAGCTTCAACCAGCTCGTCTCCGAAGTGACGAACCTGCGGGACTTCCGCACCAACCGCCGCGTGCGGATGGGCGGTTACGGCGAGCTCCCGACCGTCGGCGAAGGTGGCGTCTACCAGCCGATGACGTCGCCCGGTGACGAGGAAGCCACCTACGTCCCGAGCAAGAAGGGCGGCACGGAGGACCTGACCATGGAGATGGTCCTCAACGACGACATGATGCGTGTGCGCGCGATCCCGGTGAAGCTCGGCCAGTCGGCCGTGCGCACCCTGCGCCACGCGATCTACAACGACGTCCTGCGTGACAACCTGGTCGTCTATGACAGCGTCGCGCTGTTCCACAACGACCACGGCAACTTGGGCAGCACGGCGCTTTCCGGCGCTGGCATGACGGCGACGCGCGCCGCAATGCGCGCCCAGATGCCCTACGGCATTACCGACCAGCCGCTGGGCGCGGCCAACATCCCGCGCCGGCTCTTCGTGCCGAGCGAGCTTGAGGAGATCGCGTTCAAGATCGCGAACAGCATGCCCTACGTGCTGGCGACGAACGAAAATGCGACCACGCCGAACCTGCACCGTGGCCTCCAGTACACCGTCGTTGACGAGTGGACCGACGCGACGGACTGGGTCGCCGCGGCGAACCCGGCCAATGTGCCGATCATCGAGCTTGGCTACCTGAACGGCCGGCAGGAGCCGGAACTGTTCGTCCAGGATGCGGCGACGGTCGGCAGTGTTTTCACCGCCGACAAGATCACGTTCAAGATCCGCCATATCTGGGGCTACGTCGTGCTCGACTTCCGCGGCCTCTTCAAGCACGTCGTCGGCGGCTAGACCGGCACGTTGAAGCCATGAGCCTGTCGCCATCGACTGATGGCGACAGGCCAGCATCCAGAGAGGATGACAACCAGTGGACCTTGTCAAGGCTTACGCGGCCGAGTCGCTCAACACGGACGTCGACAACATCCGGGCGATCTACGACTTCGGCACGCACCTGATTGTCGATACGCACGACGGGAAGCGCCACCGGCTCGGCCAGATGGCAGAGCCGAAGCCTGCGCCGTTGATCCGCTTCAGGGTCAATGACCCGGACAAGCTCATCTCCGACCACGTCTGGGAGCTCCTGAGCGCGAACTTCGAGGATGTCGACGACGTCTACGACGCGCCCGACGAGCGCCTGCGGCAGATCCCCGGCATCGGCGCGGCAACGCTCAAGAACATCCGCCAGTTGATCGGGCCACAGCCTGAGCCGAACCCGGAGGGTTCAGGCGGTGAAGGTGCGGGCGACCCCGCTACGACCGACAACGCGACGAACGACGATTAGAGACGACGTAGTCAGCGCCCGATCTGGCGCGAAGGGAGACTGCACACATGGCGAACTTCGATCATGACATCGCCGGGGCAAGGGTCCATCAGGCGATTGTCCGCGCGCACGCCGCCGCAACGGTCACGGAGCTGGTCAACATCTTTCAAGCTCCGTTCACCTGCGCGATCCGCTCGGTCCATATCCGGCCGGACGCGGCCATCACCGGCGCGGACACCGACACGACCCACGTCAACTTGCTGAACGGCGGCACGGTCGGCACCGGCACGACCGAACTGGGCAATATCGACTTCACCTCCGGCACGGACGGCGCGGTCGGCGAACTTCTCGAGCTGTTCGCCCCGGCAACCCCGCTAGCGCTGGCCGCAGGCGCGCTGCTGAAGCTCCAGTTGGAAAAGGTCGGCAACGGCCTTGCCCTGCCGCAGTTCCTTGCCATCGTGACCTTCGAGGGCGCGTAGAAGATGACCGTGCCGGCTGCCATCCAGAAGGTCACAAGCGACACGGCGATCCGGGCCAGCGCCGCGCTACTCTGCGGCGTTGTGCTTGCCGCGACGGACGCCTCCGTCGTCCACATCCGTGACGGCGACGGTAGTGGCGCGATCGTGCTGACGTTGCGCGCTGCGGCCGGAGCGACCGTCTCAGTGATGCCGGCCTGTCCGATTGCGATGGGCAACGGCATCTACGTCGACGTCGTCAGCGGCACCGCGCCGGACGTCTCGGTGATCCACGCATGAGCGACCTCAACACGCTGGTTGAACGCGCCCAGAACCTCGCCCAGGACATCGCCGGGGCACTGACGGACGTGCAGATCGCCGAAGCCGTCCGGCAGGCGCTTGGGCGCTACACCAACGACAAGCCGCGTCAGGTTGGCGAGGATTTCGCCGGCGACGGGAGCGCCTGGCAGTTCGCGCTCGATAGCGCCTACGTGCCGGGTCTCAGTTCCGTGCTCCAGGTCGAGTACCCGACCGGACAGCGCCCGCCGTGCCGCCTCGCAGCGACCGACTGGGACGTCTACGTCGGCATCGACGGCAGCGCGACGCTGACCCTGGCCGGACTGACGCCGGCAACTGGCGAGACGGTCCGGGCGACGTACACGGCCGTGCATACGATCAGCGGTCTCGACGCCGCCGTTGCGACCACGGTCCCCGCGCAACACCAGCATGGGCTGGTCGCGCTGATCGCGTCGTTCATGCTGCGCCAGGCGGCGAACCGGATGACGCACGAGATGGAAGCGCCGCTCTTTCAGGGCGACATCCGCGAGCGCGGCGACAAAGCGAAGTCCGCGGCTGCTCGGGCAGACGAGCTCATGGCCCAGTACAAGACGCTGGTCGGCGTCCAGGACGGACCGGCCCCGGCGTCGGTCACGGTCGATTGGGATACATCGTTTGGTGGCTCAGGTGTCGATCACCTGACGCACAGCTCACGGCGGCGATGATGATCGCCGCCGGCCACCAGACCGCCATCGACCACAAGCGCCGGCTCGCGACCGAGCGGTTGCGGCGTTCCGGTCTGCGCTGCTCGATCCTCCGGCCATCGCCGGCGCTCACCACGGACGGCACGCCGGGAACCGGCGAGACGACCATCGCAACGGACGTCCCGTGCATGCTGACGGACACCGAAGCCGCCGGCGAACGCAGCGAGCAGATGCTGGCCGGGCAATTGCAGTCCGTCACGATCCTGTCGCTGCTTGTGCCATGGGATACCGACGTGCGAGCGCAGGACCGAGTCCAGCTCGCCGACGGCACACGGTACGAGATCGGCGGCGGCACCGGCGCAACGCCTGGCCGCATCTGGCTCCGCTTGCCGCTCGCCGCCGTGAATCCCGAGGGCTCGCCATGATCCAGGTCGACGTCGTCTTCAATGACTTCCACCGCATCGCTCGGGACCTCCAGCCGGCGGCAGACGCCTGGGCCGGCGAGGTTGCCGCGCAGGTCCGGCAGGGCGCGGAAGATAACACGGTCCGGGTTGAGTCCGGCGACATGAAGGACGGCTGGGAGCTTGTCGCGCTCGGCGACGGTGTCTGGATGGTCTACAACACGCAGTTCTACACAATCTTCCACGAGTTCGGAACCATCTTCATTCCGGCGTCGCCGATGCTCGTGCCGGCCGTTGAAGCGTTGCGAAACAACCTCCCCAGTTTCTGGGAGCGGGTGCTATGAGCGGTTACGACTTTCTGGAGCCGGACATTGCCGCCTGGTACCGGGCAACGCTTATCGCCGACGCGACGTTCGTCGGCATGATCCCCGACGGTGTCAACGGCGTCTTCACCGGCGATCCCGTGCAGGGCGCGGCCACGCCGTACGTCGTCATCCAGTTGCAGGGCACCGAGGGCGTGCTCCGCATTGTTGGGCCGACGGTGTTTTGGGAGAGCTTTCTCCACGTCGTCAAGGCTGTGGGTAAGCCCGAGCAGTTCGCGACATTGAAGGCCATCATGCGACGCGCCGTGACGCTGCTGGATGTGCAACAGAACCAGGTGCAGGGCGACGCCCGGATCGTCTCGTGCGAGTACGAGCGGGCGCTCCGGCTTCCGGCCGATACCTACTACGGCACGCTCGCGACGCAGCTCGGCGGCTTCTTCCGCACCTATGGCCAAACGGCCGCATAACCGAAGGAGAGACGACATGTACGACCGCTTCACGATCCGGCATCCCGACGGCCGCAGTTACAAGATGAAGTCGCTCGCAGCCTTTCAACGCCTCTACGAGCCTGACGGCTTCGAGATCGTCGGCGACATCGACGGGCTGAACCTGGAGCCAGATGAGGATACCGACGACCAACCGGACGTCGAAGACAGCACGGACGACAGCGAGGAGGAGCCGGAACGCGCTCCTGAGCAGAGGTGGGACTTCAGCCCGCCGGAGAGTGAGGACAGCGAATGACCGAAGCAGGCGTTCTCCAAACAACCCAGATCGGCGCGGAAAGCACCTCCGGGGTAGCAGTTCCCGCGCTGAAGCGTATGCGGGCGATGTCGATCGCCGCGAATTTCGGCGACGTTGACATTGAAGAGTTCCGACCGGAAGGCTTCAACGTCAACACCTTCACGATCTACAACCGTGAGCGTGTTGCCGCCGCGCTGAGTGGCAAGCCCACCTACACCGAGTTCGTCTACCCGCTGTCAGGGCTCTGGGGCGCGGCGAACATCTCGACGCCGGGCGGCGCGACCAATGCCCGTGACTGGGTCTTCACGCCGCCATCGTTCGCGGGATCGAGCGCCGTGACCTTCACCGTGGAGAAAAAGGGCGTCAATCGGTCCTACCGCTTTGCCTACGGCCTCGTCAACCAACTCGGTTACACCATCACGCGGTCGCCAGATAGCAACTCGATTGACATGTCGGGCAACATGCTCGGCAAGCGCATTGAGGACGGCATCCAGCCGTCAACCAACGAGGTCCAGACACTGACCGTCGGCGGGGCAACCAGCGGCGACTTCACCTTGACCTACGACAGTCAGACGACATCGGCCATCAACTACGATGCGGCGGCGTCGGCCGTGCAGTCCGCGCTGGAGGCACTGTCGAACATTGCCGTCGGCGACGTCGTCTGTGCCGGCGGACCATTGGACTCCGCCGATGTCACCATCGAGTTCCGGGGCAACCTGGCCCAGACGGATGTCGACCTCATCACGGCGACCGATAGTACGTCGGGCGGAACCGGCGCGGACGTGACGCTGACGACGGCGGGCGTCGCGCCGACCGACATTCCGATTATCCCGATGATCCCGTTGCAGTTCGACCTCTACATCGACGACGCGAGCGGCGATCTCGGGACGACCCAGATCACCGACGCCTTCACGATCCAGTGGAATGCGGGACCGAAGTACATGCTGAAGGAAGCGATTGATAGCTCCGAACAGAGCTTCTCGTCACACTACGACATCGAAACACCGTCGACGATGCAGATCCGCTTCGAGCGCAGCGCGGCGGCGTCGGCGTACCTGGCGGCGATGCGCTCCGGAACGACGAAGTTCATCCGGGTCGAAGCGAACGGCGCGGCCGACTCCATTGAGAGCGGCTTCGGCTACCGCTTCCGCCATGACTTTGCCGGCCAGATCGTCCAGCCGGATTTGAGCGAGCAGTCGCGGCTGTCGACGCTCCAGTGGACCTTTACCAACGTCTACGACGCGACGTGGGCGAAGAAGCAAGAGATGACCTTGCGGAACGCGCTCACGAGTCTCTAGCGGCAGGATCCTTAAGCCGCTTGTTCACTACGAAGATGTGGTTTCGGCGTTGTCGCCAGCGTCCTCTCGCGATGACGTCGGAACCCATCGAACAGGAGAGGACACTCCCCCGATGCCAGTTGATATTGCCGGTATTCGCAAGCGCGGCGCCGAAGTCAAGGTCCCGTTCTTCGGCGAGACGATCACGGTCATCTACGACCCCATCACCGCCATGGGGCCGGAGTTCAAGAAGGAGTCGAAGCAGCGGGAGAAGGAACTCCTTGCCGAGGTCGGCAAATGGGTTGAGGAGTTCTTTGAGAATCTCCGGCAACAGGAGATTCCAGAGGGGTTCCCAGCGCGCAAGCACCTGCTCAACGCCGGCTTCACGACCTACGGCGATATTCCCCTGCTGCCGAAAGACCTCCAAAAGGTCCGCAACATCGGACCAGCGACTGCTCAGGCCATCGTCAACGCAGTCAATACTGACCTCCGCATCGACGAAACGGAAATCAGCCGCCGCCGAGAACACGTCTTCGCGGAGCTCGCGTGCATGGTCGTCCGTGAATGGGACCTCACCGAGGCGACAGTGCCACTCGCCATAGCGCCTGAGTCCTTCGAGGGACTCCCAGGGCTCGCAAAGGCCATCACGACCGCCATTGAGAACGACATCGCGCAACTGGGAAACTCGAAGACCTCCAACGTTACAAGAGCTGGGTAGAGGCCGGTCTCGGCCGGCGACCGCCGTGGTATCTCGTTGTTGGAGGCACTCTTATTGACGTGTTCCTTGAGGCGAAGACGATGGGAATTCCACCGTGGGATCTCATCGGCCGGCCGGAAAGCGCGGGACTCGACGTCTGGCTAATCTGGAGTCAACAGGCGCGTATCGTCCGCGCTCATGCTCAGGAATTCTTGCGGGCGACGGGTGGCCAAAGATGACACAGTAATGCCGCCCCAGGTTTCCCCAGGGCGGCATTACTGTCCTTCAAACGGTGGCGAGGCTGGCCAGTTCCTTCTCTAACATTTCGCCGTACTCTTTGAGATGGCCGTAGCGCATCCTCAACGCCTTGATCTCGCGACTCAGGTCACGAAGTGCGATACGGCGGGCAACAGGATCGCGAAATACGTATTCGGTGGTCTTCCACACGTATCCGGAACCGTCAACAGCTTGGGACGCCGCCGGGCCCCCGGTGGAAGGTTCTTCACTATACCCAATACCGTCACACGACTCTTAGTCTGGTTCGGCGACTAACGCGACCGCTGCCCACGATGCTGCATCGGGGAAAGAGAAGTTGGTGCCGGTGGCGCAGATCGCAAGCATCTCTTCCAAAATCTCCATCTCAGCAACCTCATGTTCGTTGCTCACTGTGACAAGCACGTCGCCGGCTCGCTCTCGATTGCGTTCAGTGTCAGTGAGGCCGAAACACTGCATCGCTAAGAATAGTGGTTCGCGGATCTCTTCAGCAGAGTAGTCCCCGTCGAACGCAACAGCCATAAGTTCCAGGGCAGACATCGCTTCAATTGTCGCGTCGCGATCCGCCTCAGATAACGTGTCACTATTAGCGCTTCCGCCGCACGCTGGCAGACAAAAGCTCCACAACATGAGAATGGCGGCAACTCCGGCACGTCTCATCGGCAGTCCCCTCGCTCTAATGAGTCACTTGCGCCAGTATAACGGGGTACAATCACAGATAGCAGATCCTCTCTGTAGAGCGGCGACGACCGCCAACACCTGAGCGCCAACCCGAGCGCCTATCGTGACCGCCAGTGAGCGGCTAGCGACAGGCGCTTCTTGCCGTGGTAGACGCCGCATTACTTCGCGCACGCATCGAAGTCCAGAACGCAGCGCAGGCGTCCCAGCAGCTTGCGGGATTTGGTCGCCAGATCGACCAGACAGGGTCCCGTGCTCGCGACGCACAGGGACGCTTCACGGGACTGAATCAAGGACTAGAACAGTCGGGCCGCTCCGCGACAACCGCAGGTCGCGGCTTTCAGGATGTCAAAGCAGGCATCCAGCAGCTGTCTCCGATCGCTCTTGGAACGACCGGCGCCGTCGTCGCGCTCGGCGTCGCCGCCAAACAGTCCGTCGATGCGTCGATCCAATGGGAATCCGCTCTTGCCGGTGTTAGCAAGACATTGGACACAACGGGGCTGAGTGCCGAAGAAGCCCAGCAGGCCGTTGCAGACATCGGCACAGAACTCCGGCAGATGGCGCAGCAAATCCCGATTAGCGCGGTCGAGCTCGCGGGGGTTGCCGAAGCAGCCGGTCAGCTCGGCGTTGCCCGTGAAGAGGTCGTCAGCTTCACCGAGACGATGGCCTTGCTCGGCGTTGCCACGAACCTTTCAGCGGACGAAGCAGCGACAGCTATTGCGCGCATCCAGAACATTACTGGGCTGGCCGCATCCGAGGTGGACAACTTCGGCAGCGCGTTGGTCAGCTTGGGGAACAATTCTGCCGCCACTGAAAGTCAGATCCTTGAATTCACAAACCGACTCGCGGCTGCCGGGACGAACGCAGGGCTGACCGAGGGGGAAATTCTCGGGCTGTCAGCGGCGCTCGCATCAGTCGGCATCAACGCAGAGGCCGGCTCCACGGCACTCATTCAAGTTATGAATGAGATCACCACGTCAGTCGCTACAGCGGATGACAGACTAGCCACCTTCGCACAACTCGCCGGGCACTCAGCCGCAGACTTCGCGGCTGCATGGCGCTCTGATCCGAGCCTCGCACTTGCAGACTTTATTGAGGGACTGCGGGAATTCCAACGCGCGGGCGGCGACTCCGTTCTCGTTCTCGACGAGCTCGAGCTTGACGGTATCCGCGTCTCGCTCGCGCTGAACTCGCTGGCCAATGCCGGGGACCTCACACGCGATTCCATGGCACGCGGCAATGACGAGATGAAGAGCACGAACGCACTCAACGAAGAGGCAGCACGCCGGTTCGAGACGACCGCTTCCCAGGTCGAGCTTGCCAAGAACCGGATGAACGAAGCCTCTATCGTGCTCGGCGATCAATTGACGCCCGCCTACGTCGAATTTCTGAACGCTGCCGCAGCTGGCACATCCGTCCTCGCTGACACCACGCTCGCCATTGAGGACCTCGGCAGTGCGGCAATAAGCGTGGACTGGGGCGGCCTTGCTGATGGCGCGGCTGCCTTCGGATACGCCATGTCCGGGCTCGGACCTACGTCCAAGGCCGGCGCCGACGCTGCGACCGAAGCCGGCACAGCGTTCGCCGACCTGGGAGCGCTCGTTCAGGCTGTTTGGGGCGACGTTGTTTCCGACATCGAAGCGCAACAGATCAGCGACGCGCTCGCTGCTCAGGTGCCGCAATACACGACCCAGCTTGACGTGCTCCGGACCATCGGTCAACAAGCCTTCATCGGGCTCCGTGAGGACTGGGAGCAGCAGTTCGCGGCGATGGGTGAAGCCGTCGCCCTTGTCCCAGAGTCCGCCGCCGACTACATCGACGACCTGGTGGAACAGTTCCGGGCTGGTCAGGCGACCATCGGCCAGGTGTGGTCGATCATCGGCACGATGCCACAGTCGGAGCTTATTCCCGCGCTCCAGGATGTCCGCACCGAATGGCTGACGACTGTTGCTGAATTCGAGGATGCCGACGCGGTGCGCGAGGCGACGCAAAACCTCGTCGCAATGGATGAGATTCTGGCGGCGCTCGGTATTCGGCTCGACACCGTCCAGTCGAACATCGGCAACTGGGGCGATGTACAGTCGATCTTCCAACAGAACATCGACATGGCGTCGGCTAAGGTCAATGAGTGGAGTGGCAACCTCTCAGGGGCAGAAGCCGCGCTGAAGATACTCCAGGACCGGCAAGAGGCTGGGAAGTCACTAAGCGACGAACAACTCGAAGCGCTCGACACCCTGACATGGGCTACCGAACGCTATAGCGGCGGCGTTGAGGACAACGAAGACGCCCTCATCGACGCAGAAGTAGCCAAAGCCAACTACATCCGAACTCAGGATCAGGTCAATGCTGCGCTCGAAGCGAACAACCTCACGCAAGAGCAGGCCAATGAGTTGCTCGACGAGGCTCGCCAGCAGCTAGACCCCACAACACGGATGACCGAAGAGAACCGACTAGCTCAGGAGGACCTGGCTTCCGCCCTCGACGCTCTGGGTGAATCGCTTCGAGAGATTCTGGTCGAACTGGGGATACTCGATGACACGTCCGCTGAAGCAGAGGCGGATGTCGACACTGAGCCGGCATCCATGTCGCTGTCTGACATGGAAGAGAACCTGGAGGACTACGAATCCTCAACCTACACGACATCCCTGGACGCGGATGCAAGCGCAGCCGAAGCAGAGATCAACCGCATCCGTGCGCTCGCCACCAGCCCCGCCTACCTGCCGGTTAACCTGCAGTTCAACGGCGCAGGCGGTGGAACGGCGTCAGGCGGCGGCAACTACGCCAGCGGCACCCCGTCCGGCGGCGTGCCCCACGATCAACTAGCCCTTGTTGGTGAAGAAGGGCCGGAGCTTGCCTGGCTGCCCAGAGGCACCCACATCCTCCCAGCCGACGAAACCGAGCGCATGCTTCAGATCTTCGGCCCGGGCAGCGTCCCAGGCTTCGCCGACGGCACTGGCTCGCTCGGCATCAACACCCCACCACCGACGACGGCCGGGGCAGCCGGATCCGGCGGTGGCAGTATCAACGCCGGAGCCGCCGGCGACTTCCGCGAGCAGTTCGTCGACGTCGGGGTCCAGATCGCCGACGCGATCACCTTCGGCATCGACAAGGGGCTGATTGAATCTGGCGTCCCGACCGGCGAGCAGTACGCCGCCGCGATCATTGACGGCGCGACGCATCAGATCGACACCGACGGCGACGAGGTGCTCGACTCGTGGGCCGTTGTTCAGGAACGCATCCCTGAGCTTGCCGCCGACATCGGACAGGAGACGGTGCTCGCGCTCCTGGAGCAATACGCCAAGCTCCAGGGCGAGCTCGAGCTGGCGATGCTGAGTGGCGCGGACACGAGCGAGATCGACGCCCAGCTTGCCGCGCTCTTCGCCATCTTCGCGGAATGGTCCGGGAACAGCGTCGAAGAGGTCGAAGCCGTCTGGGACGCCTTGCTCGACGAACAACGCGCCGCCGATGTCCAGGCACGTTGGGAGGACATCCTCAACTCGATCCAAATGCCGGGGCCGACGCTGTCGTTCGACCTCGACGACCTCCTGAGCGGCGACGCCCAGGAGCAGCTCCAGCAAGCCGGGGAGGAACTGTGGGATCTCTTCGACCTCTACAGCGCCGCCGGCATGACCGATGCCGCCAATGCCGTGTTGGAGCAGATCGCGGCGCTGGACCTTCAGGATCAGTTCGTCGACGAGATACTCGGCACCGACACCGGCCAGCAGCTCATGGACGAGTTCGCGGCACAGGTCGAAGCCGCCGAAGCCGAGGAAGCCGCCAAAGCCGCCGCTGAGAAAGCCCAGGCCGTCCAGGACCGCATCTGGGACACGATCATGGCCGTGCCGATCGAGGAGCTGGCCAACGGCGAGTTCATCGAAGAGCAGCAGAAGGTGCTGGAGGACCTCTACGACGATCTGAGCATCGCCGAAGCGCTCGGGCTGGAGGACAAGGTCGCCGAGATCGAGCAGGCCATATCGGAGCAGGAGGACCTGCTCGCCGCCGCCGGCGAAGCGCTGGCGACGCCGATGGTCGAAGAATTCGCGGCCGGCATGTCCGAGCTCGACGTCATCAGCATGCAGACGCTGGACGAGCTAACCCGCATCTTCAGCCTCTACCCCGAGGTTGCCAAGGACATGATCGACGAGGTCATCGGAGCCGTCGCCGATGGGCACATTCCCTTCGCTGAGGCGATGAAGCTGCTGGCAATGGTGCCCGAAGACGATCTGATTCCCGCCCTCGAACGACTGGAGGAGACGCTGACGGTCGATCTGGCCGAGGCCCTGTTGGAGTTCGGGGAAGGCTCGCCGGAGGTGCAGGCCATCCTTCAGGCGCTCCAGGCCATCGAAGCGGCTGCCAATGCGACAGACGACGCCATCAGTCAGATCCCGGACAGTCTGGCCAACCTCCCAGGTTCCAAGGGCTATCAAGCGCCGGGCGATCAGTCGCCGGGTGGTAGTCCTGAGTCATCAACCGGCGACGATGGCAAGGCTCGTTTCGAGCAGGGCGTCAGTAGCAATCTTCTGGATGATCTCCTTTCCGCCGTTGCCGCACAGGGCATGGTAACGGTTCGTGAAGGTTATGCAGGCATGCGTGGCTCTACGTTCCGTTCGTTCTTCCGAGAACTCAAGGACGACCTTGGTGCAGCCACGTACCGCGATGCCGATGGCCTGCTGAACCCATCCTCTGGCGGCGGATTCACGCTGTACGGCAATGCAGGCGACTACTACGTCAACCCGTTCGCTGACGGCGGCATCGTCACGGACCGCATGTTGGCGCTGGTCGGCGACAACCCGTCGGGCACGGAGGCGATTGTGCCGCTGGAGCGTGCCGGCGAGCTCGGCTTTGGGGGACTGGATGACGCGACCATCAACAAGCTGGCGCGTGCGCTCGGTGACGAACTTCGCAAAGCCCCCATCACCAACCTGCTCGACGGCCGGGAGATCGCTGGCGGGATGTTCGATCAGCTCAACAGTGCCGCGATCAGTGGACAGGTGATGCGACGATGACCTTCTCCGTGGTACTCGGCAGCCTTGACCTCCATGACGAGGAAAACTACTTCGTCCCCCAGCCGAACAACCCGGCGGAATGGATCGCTGAGAACGGCATCATCCGCTTCCCCGTGCTCATTCGGGGATCGAGCGCGGCCAACGTCGCCTCGAAGCGTCGCGCCATCGTTGCCGAGATCAACACCGCCGAACGCGCCTCACGTTTTGGTCGTGAGTCAGAGCGCATCGCCCTGGCCATTGACCTCCAGAACGGCACAACCGTCTATTTCGATGTGCTCGGCGGTCCGAATGCAGGCCCTGCGGTCAAGCTCAAAGAGCGGCACATCGGCGGCGCGAGCGAGATCGTCGATGTCACGCTCGCCTGTGAAAGCGAAGACGGCGTCGCCGTTGCGCGCCTCGCGCCCGACGTCCGGACCGTCTCCGGCACGCTCACTAACGGCGCGGCGAAGGTGCTCATCGACGGCGTCCAGGGGGACCGTCCCGCGCGAACTCGCATCGAGTTGATGGATGTCTCGCTATCCGGCGCGATCAATCGCTGGCGTCTCTCGCTCGTCAGCGCGGCAAGTCTGGAGCTCACCGACTGGGAGCCGTGGGTCGACATCGTCAATGCTGGCAGCGGCAACCAGAGCGATGGCACGGCGTTCGGAGGCAGCTACGAGCGGGTCAGCCTCGCCAGCGCGAGCGCCTGGAGCTATCTGGGCCGCGCCGTCATGCCGGCCGGGGCCATGCAACGTGGTCCACGTCAGCTCTATTTCCGCGTTCGGGATCACGCGACAACAACCCCGGCTCCGTCCGGTCTGGGCAGCAGTCTCGACGCGCCGGCGCAGCCAGGCGACATTACCCAACGGCAGACCGCGACAGGCAGCGGCACCGG
>JAUIIK010000082.1 GCA_030431755.1 Chloroflexia bacterium | reverse complement strand
CCGCCAGCGCCCCGAGCTCGACCCGGAGCGCTACCGGAGCGCCCTGCGGTTGGCCCAACGGCTCGCGGCGGTCCGGGCGGTCGCCTGGTGCGCCTGGGCGGTTGCGGCCAGCCGGCACGGCGCGCGGGCAATCGTCAACGAGGAAACGCTCGCGAAATCCCGGCTGTATACGAGCCGGGACTTCCTCGACGATCTCACTACCGAGCTTTGGGGCTGAAGCGCGACTGTTGACGTTGGTTTAGCTGTCATCGGCGTACTTCGCGAGCTCCAGGCGGGCGTCGCGCAGCTGCCGCTGGAGTATTGGCAGCGCTTCGCGCTGGCTGGCCATCTCTTCGAGCAAGCCGTTGCGTTCCTCGACGAGGCGGTTGATTTCCGAGCGAATCTCGTTAGCTCGCCACACGCGGCGCTGGCAGTTGATGCAGCGTCCGCGGTGGTCGTGCCAGTTGCCGCAGACCGGGCACGGCGCAGCAAGATCCGCGAGTGTCAATGGTTGCGCGGGGTCGAGCGCGCCATCACGTAACGCGATCGCCAGCGCCCCGAGCGCGTGCCGGAGGTGCTCTTCCAGATCGGCGCGGCGGTCCGCCGGCGCCGCTGGTGGCAGGAGCGCAACCGGATCGCCGGCAAAGCGCCGCAGGCCAGGCAGCGCGCGTTGCTCACCGCGCTCGGTCCAGTCGACCTCCTCGCTGTAGCGAAACGCCTCGGAGCCGATTGTGAATTGCACAGTTGCCGGAATCTCGGTTTGGACGTCCATCGCGGCGATCTCCAGCGCTGGGAGCGGAACTTCGTCTGCTGGCTCCGGAGCTGCCTGGAGCGCGCCTAGCTCAGCCTGCGCCTGCTCGACCGCGGCGCTGATTTCGCCGATTCGCCGCCGCCAGCGACTGTCCGATCGTTCGGCGCTCTCGGCCCGACGGATGTCATATTCGAGATTGGCGATGCGCCGTTCGAGCCTGGCGCGTCTCCGGGCAACAGTCTCTGGATCGAGCGCGCTGCCGCTATTTTCTGCGGGGCCGGTGCTTGGCATGTTGATGTGGCTTCCTCATGTCGCGCCCTGGCGCTCGATTCAGGTGTTACCAATCGTATACATCCCCGGCGGCGCATGTGCCGGGGTTGTATTGGCGATGTTTGGGTGAACGGCATATAATCCCCGGAGTCTCAAGGATGACCCGTAGATGGGCAAGGGGAAATACATGCGGAAGTTCCTGCCGTTGTTACTCGTTTTTGCGCTCGCGTTAGCCGCCTGCGGCGGGGACGACGACGATGATGTTGGAAGTATCGAAGATGCTGAGACGTGTGAGGATGTCGGGGATATCTTCATTGATGAGATGCAGGTTCTCCTCGACGGTCTCTCGGACGTCGAGCTGTCCGAGTTCACCGGTGATGAACAGCCGGAAGCTATGACCAACTTCGAAACCGCCGTCGACGAGATCAGCACCAAGTCGGACGAGATCGGCTGCACCGACGAAGAGATCCAGACGATTCTCGAAGACAACGTCGACGAGCTTGAAGCTGACGGCCCGGTCGCCGAGCTGCTGCTGCAGGGCTTCCAGGAAGGCATCGAGTCTGGGGAGATCTTCGACGCCGGTAACTAGCCTGAAGCAAGACCTGAACTTGAAACCGCCGGGCAAGCGCCCGGCGGTTTTTCGTTGCAGTCGGGGTTCTCGGTGCGTGCCCAATGGCCGTTTGCTCCCCTCCGGTAGGCTTACTTGCAGTAGCGACTGGAAACGGCCTTGAGGGAGGTGCTGTGATGGACGTAGCGTGGGGCCGGGCGCACGAGGACCGCTTTCCCGATAGTCGCGAGCCTGGCGCGCTCTACGAGGCCGGCAAACGGGAGGTCGATCTCTACGTCCGCACTTACAACACCCTGCTCCAGTCCTCCGGCCCAATCGATGTCGACGTGCTTGTGCCAGCCCACATGAATATCGAGTCGTCACTGCACTCGGGAGCGCGCGAGCCCACTCCGGATATGAGCGCATTCATGTATAGCTCGCTGCGCCTGCCGCCGGAGATCGTGCGGGTCCGCACTGTCGTCCTCTGTCAATCTGAACGCCTCTTCCAACGCGCTGGCTATCCCGATGTCGCGCGCTGGACAGCGGTCTCCGCTCCCGGCCGACGCCGCAAATGGCACTTCGACGGCGATGAGACACTGGCCGTCTTCATCGCCTCCTCATCCGATCTCGACGATCTTGTGCCGACGATCGTCGCCTGGCAGCTTGAGTGGAACAAGCTCCATCGCATCTGCCGCAGTGACGACGAGCTACTGGCGCGGCTGAACGCGCTCAATGCCGACGAGGGCGCGGCGGACGACGAGATTCGCGAGCGCTTGAGCATTAACGCGTTCGACTGGGAGCGGCTCCAAGATGCCTGGGGCGACGAGTTCCACGAGAACCTCTGCATGTTGCGGCACCACCGGCAGGATTTGCGGCTACACCTGGTGGGCGGCACCTATCTGGGCTATGCGCGTGCGACCGATCACTGGTGGGAGCCGGTGCGGCGCCTCTGCGCCCGCTACGAGCTCACCGGCCGTCCGACCTACTTCGTCTCATCGAACACCCATTCGGTGGTCAATGTCCTCTCCGGGACGGCGCGGCGGCGGCGCGAGGAGCTGGTCGGGTTCGTCGAGTCCGGCGGCTTGCCGGAGCTGATTCCCGAGCTGCGGAAGCTGCAAGCCGGCGATGTCGATGCCTCGTGGGACAATTTCCTTTACTACGCGGCCCGCTACTTCTACCGGGCGCATCCGGAGCAGCGCGCGGCGCGCGACCGCGAGGAGGCGGAGCGTGGCATCTACAACCTGGAGCCGGAGAGCGTGATCGACGCCGGCGTCCAAGTCATCGACATGGCGCGGCTACAGGCAAGCGACATCGACCCGCGTATCCTGGAGACAGCGGGCGCATGGCCGGAGACGGATGCCGTGATCATCAATATCAACTACCCGCTCGGCATGGCGGCGTACCATATCATGACCCAGGTCGAGCAGACGGTCGATGATTTGCGCGGTGTCTATGTCCTGGGCAAAGCGGCGACGCTGAACGCGCGCATCGGCGACGTGATGATCTCGAATGTCGTCTATGACGAACACTCCGAGAATACCTACTGGTTTCACAATGCGTTCTCCAATACCGATCTCGAGCCCTACCTTGTCTACGGCTCAGCGCTCGACAACCAGCGCGCGATCACCGTGCGCGGCACCTACCTCCAGAACCGCGGTCACCTCGATTTCTATTACCGCGAGAACTACACCGTCGCCGAGATGGAGGCGGGCCCGTACCTCTCGGGACTGTGTGAAGATGTCTTCATGACGCGCTACCCGGCCGGCGAGCAGGTCAGCCTGGCCGATATACCGATCGACGTCGGCGTCATCCACTATGCCTCGGACACGCCGTACACGCGCGCCCAAACGCTCGGCGCGCGCGGCCTGAGCTACTACGGTATGGATTCGACCTACGCCGCGACACTGGCGATCATCCGGCGCATTCTGGCAGTGGATGCCGGCCTCGACCACTGACCCTCGGCCTCTGGCGGCCGGGACTTTTGGTACCGTTGACGTAGATACTCCCAATCTGTAGAATATTTCACGTTGATGGAATCATTTACGGCTTCGAGCTAGAGGTTCACAACGTGGAAGATAGAGAACACCTTACCCAACAGCTCATCGAGCTCGCCACCGAGTTCGAGCGTGTCAGTCGCAGCACAATGCCGATCGAATGGCCCGACGTCGAATTGACGATGTCGCAGCTCAAGGTGCTGGCGAGTCTTCTCGACGGGCAGCTCCGGATGGGCGACCTGGCAGCCGCGAACGGCATTAGCCACTCCGCGGCGACGGCGATGATCGACCGGCTCGTCGACAAAGGCCTGGTCGACCGCGCCCACGACGCGCATGACCGCCGGGTCGTCGTTTGCGAGCTGACCGCCGCCGGCCGGGAGCTGATTGACCGCTTTTGGAGTGTTCGCGACGAGACGCTCCGCAAGCTGGCGAGCAAGATGAGCATTGATGAGCTGGAGCAGGTCATCCCAGCGATGCAGGTGCTCGTGAAGGTAGCTTCACGGGGGCAATCAGCAGCGCCGACGGCGTGATCGAGGCAGTCCGGCAACGGATGCCTGAATGAATACAACACGGGCGCTGCCCGGGAAGGGATCGTAGGCGTTATGCGCCGAATTGTTTCTTGGTTGACTGAGTTTTCGTACCGCAAGTCGTGGATCATCATCCTGGCGATTGCCCTGGTGACGGGCTACGGCGTTTTGACCTTCACACGGGTCAATCAGGAGTTGATCCCGGATATCGAGTTCCCGGTCATGGTGCTGGCGGTCCAGAGCCCCGGCGACCAGCCCGAGCAGGTCGCCCAGAATGTGATTGCGCCGATTGAAGCGGCGACGTCCGGAGTGGACGGCTTGCAGGCGACGGAATCGACGTCGGTCTCGGGCTTCGGCGTTGTGCTCTACTCGTTCGAGTTCGGGACAAGCGTTGATGCGGCTGAGGATGCCGTGCAGGAGGAGATCGCAAACGTGCCGCTCGGACCGGGCGTCACAACCAACACGATCACCTTTGACCCGACGCTGTTGCCGGTTGTGACCTTCGATGTCCAGGGGGATCGCACGCAGGCTGAGCTCACCCAGATCGCGCAGACACAGATTGTTCCGGAGATCGCGAATATCGATGGCGTGGCGTCGGTTGAGGTTGTCGGCGGCGCGCTCGATCAAGTCATCATCACCCTTGACCGGTCGGCCATGCTCGATCAGGGCATCACCTACGACCAGGTCTCAGGCACGCTCCAGGCGAACAATGTCATCCTGCCCTCAGGCCAGCTGCAGACCGGCGATTCGACGCTACCGTTGCAGACGATCAGCGTCTACCAGGGCCTCGACGACCTCCGCAATCTGCCGATTACGACGGCGGACGGCACGCAGGTCGCGCTCAGCGATATTGCGACCGTTGAAGAGGCCGCCGGCACCTCGGTCGGCCGCACGCGCACCAATGGCGAGCCGTCGGTCAGCATCCGGGTGACGAAGTTCAAAGAGGCGAACACGGTCGACGTCGCTCATCGCATCATTGACACCCTGGACGAGATTGAGCCAGAGCTCGCTGATGGCGTGTCGATTCAGATTTTCGAGAACCAGGCCGAATTCATTGAAGAGTCCATCGATGGCGTGATCGAGGAAGGCGTCATCGGCGGCATCTTGGCGATCATCATCGTCTTCATCTTTCTTTGGAATCTGCGTTCGACGGTCATCACGGCTGTATCGATCCCGCTCTCGGTCATCATGGCGATCATCGCCCTTGACCAGTTCGGTTACTCGCTCAATATCATGACGCTCGCGGGCCTGACGATTGCGATTGGCCGCGTGATCGACGACTCGATCGTCGTCCTCGAAAACGTCTACCGGCATATGGCGGAAGGCGAGCCCTCCTTCGCGGCGACGATCAACGGCGCGCGCGAGGTGACGATTGCCATCGTCGGCGCGACGGCGACGACCTGCGCCGTCTTTCTGCCGCTTGGTCTCATCGGCGGCCTCATCGGTGAACTGTTCCTGCCCTTCGCGCTGGCTGTCGTCTTTGCGCTCCTCGGCTCGCTGATTGTCGCGGTCACGGTCATCCCGATGCTGACGAAGTACACCATCGCCGGCCGTGTGCGTATCGAGCCCGAGAAGAAGGCTGGCGACACGCGGCTGGGACGCATCTACACCCCGATCCTGACCTGGGCCCTGCACAATCGCTGGAAGACGGTCATCATCGCCGGGGCGCTCTTCATCGGCAGCTTCGTGCTTGTGCCATTTCTGAGCGTCACCTTCCTGCCGGACACCAGTGAGAACGTCGTGACGGTCAGCGTTGCCGCCCAACCGGGCCAGACTCAAGAGGCAGTGCTCGACCAGACAATCGAGGTCGAGGCATTGCTCGAGGACTACGAGATCGAGCGCTACCAGACTGTCATCACCGGCGCCTCCGGCGACTTCGGCGCGATTGGCAACATCATCTCGGGCGAGAGCCCAAACAGCGCCTCGATGGTCATCTTCCTCGGGAACGACGAGAGCAAGGGCGATGTTGCCGACGAGCTGCGCGACCGTATCGCCTCCGAGATCCCGAATAGCGCGAACATCTCTGTCTCGGCCACTGGCGGTGGCTTCGGTCCGGCGAGTGGCGTCCAGGTGGTCGTCTCGGCGGAAAACGCCGACGCTATCGCCGCGTTGCCGGACTTCACCCGCGAGGTCGAGGAGGCAATCGCCGAGGTCGACGACGTTGCCAACGTCTCGAGCAACATCGGCGCGGTCCAGGAGACCGTCCAGATCGAGGTCGATCCCGCCGCGGCTGCCGAGAACGGCCTGACGCCGTCACAGATCTCGGCCAGCTTGCGGAACCTCTCCTCGGCTACGACCGTCACGACGGTCGGGCTGGAGACCGGCCCGACGCCGGTTGTCCTGCTGATGTCCGGCGGCGACGTGACGACGATCGAGGGGCTTCAGGAGCTCGAGATCGCGCCGGGCGTCCTGCTTGGACAGGTCGCGAACCTGACCGAGGCCGAACAGCAGGTGAGTATCACCCGCGTCGACGGCAATCCGGCCGCCAGTATCACGGCAGACATCACCTCCGAGAACACCGGCGGCGTGTCGGCTGAGGCCCAGAGCGCTGTCGATGGCCTGGATGCGCCGGCCGGCGTCGATGTCGCATTCGGCGGCGTGGCCGGCGACATCGAACAGGGCTTTACCGACATGTTCATCGCGATTCTCATCTCGATTGTCTTGGTCTACGCGATCATGGCGCTGCTCTTCGGCAGCTGGCTCGATCCCTTCGTGATCCTCTTCAGCCTGCCGCTGGCATCGATCGGCGCGATCGTCGCCCTCTTCGTCACCGGCACGTCGTTGAGCATCAGCGCTCTGATCGGTGTCCTGATGCTGGTCGGCATCGTCGTGACGAACGCCATCGTGATGCTGGAGTTCGTCATCATGCTCCGCAAGGACCACGGCTATGCGACCTATGACGCGCTCGTCGAAGGCGCGCAGACGCGCCTGCGGCCGATTCTGATGACGGCTTTCGCGGCGATGCTGGCGCTGGTGCCGCTTTCGCTCGGGCTGACGGAAGGCGCGCTGATCGCGGCCGACCTGGGCCGGACGGTCATCGGCGGGCTCTTCTCATCGACGCTCCTGACGCTCGTCGTTGTCCCGGTCATCTACAGCCTGGTTGACGATCTCAAGGCGCGCTTTGGCCACGGTGGAGCCGAGGTCGCGGCCGCGCCCCGCACGCCGGAACCGTCCGGGGAGCTGGCCACTGAGTCCCCCGCCGGCAACAACTAGGAAGAGCGCTGATGCAAGCCGCAGAGACTGAACAGGAGAGCGACCGATGACCGGCTATCTTGCGCCCTACATGACCCGCTTGCTGATCGCGGTACACGACCATCGCGATGTCGAAATCGGCGTCGAATGGGGCCGCGCGTTGGCAGCCGTGCTGCATCTCCCGATTACCTTTGTGACCGTCGTCGACGGCCCGGATGACGAGGCGACCGTCGCGCAGCTTGAGCTCATGGCCCGCGATATGCTCGAGATCGTGGTCTCGGATGATCGGCTGCGCGGCCACGATGTTGACTATGCAGTGCTGGTCGGCGATTCGGCCGTGCAGCTGCCCGAGCTCGCCGCCGGCCAGCCCGGGTCGCTGCTGATCCTCGCGCTGGACCGCGACCCGGAGAGCGAGCGTTCGCTCACTCCCGGCTCGCGTCTGCGGAAGATTCTCCGCAATATGTCGGGCTTCTACATGCTGCTGCCGGTCGAGGCGCGCATTCCGGACCGCGTTCACAGCGTCGTCGTCGGCTATGACCAGTCAGAGCTGTCGGAGGAGGTTGTGCGGATCGCACGGGTCATGGCCGGTTCGCTTGACGTCGATGTGATCTCGGTCGAGGCGACTGAGCCGGGACAGGTGGCCGACGAGGCCTTTGCGAGCCACCGGCTGGTTATGGAGGCGCGGCGCATCCAGGCGCGCGGCTTCGCCAGCCGGACTTTGCTGGCCGTCGCCAGGGCGCGCGACGCTGCCGTCATCGTGGTCGGTTCGCATGGTCTGGGCACCTCGCCGGAACTACTGATGGGGCGCACGACAAGCTGGCTCAGCCACCACTCCGACCGGCCAGTCATTGTTGTCCCGCAGGCCAGGTAAGCAGTGTGAGCCCTGGCGGTAGCAGGGACGCGGACAACGGAGCGCCTGCGGCCGCAGGCGCTCCGTTGTTGGAAGTCATCGCGCTGACGCCCGCTGACGCTCGCGCTGCCGAGCTGGGCGGCGCGCATCGGTTGGAGATTGTCAGCCGGATCGACATTGGCGGGCTGACGCCGGCGCTGGAGCAGTTCGCGTCGATTCGCGCCGCCGTCGCCATACCCTTGCGGGTGATGCTCAGGACCAATGCTGGTTTTGGCATCACGGCGCCGGAGCTCCACGATCTGCTCCAGACCGCGAGCGCGTTACGATCCATCGGGGCAGATCAGTTCGTCTTCGGCCTTCTTGATCCCGATGGCGCGCTCGATGAGGCGGCGCTGAAGCAGGCTTATGATGCAATAGCGCCCTGTCCCTGGACACTGCACCATGCCTTCGATCACGCGCAGGACATGAAATCCGCATGGCGCGTTGCCAGCGCGCTGCCGGGCCTCGATGCCGTGCTCTCCGGAGGCGTCCGGGGCGATCTGGCCCAGGGGCTCGACGCGCTCCGCAGCCGCGCAAGCTGGCAGGCGTCGGGACCGCGCTGGCTGGCGGGCGGCGGGTTGACTCTCGCGCTCGTCGAGCCGCTCATGGCAGCGGGGATACGCCAGTTCCACATCGGCCGCGCCGCCCGGCTCAACCATTCGTGGTCGGAGCCGGTCTCCGCCGCCGCAGTCCGGCGCTGGCGCGAGACGCTCGATGCCGTCCCGAATGGCTAGCCGCGCTGCCAGGTCGTGTCAGGTTAGATCACGATGTCGCGCCGTTGGAATGAGATCAACCCGAATATCGCGCCAGCGATGCCGACGCCGTAGAGGACTGCCGTTGCCGGTGGAATAGCGCCATCCTGGAGTGCCGAGAGCGAGTTGTAGGCGCTGAACAGCGAGAGATAACGCAGCCAGTCGAATGTGTCGCTGAAGCCGGCGATCAATTTCGCCACGTAGCAGACGAGCACGATTGCCGCCGCAATGGCCGCTGCCCGGCCGCGCTCATTTGCCAGCGCAGAGCAAGCAACGGCAATTCCGCCAGTTGCGACCATGTATCCCAACAGGACGGCAAAGACGCTAAGCGTGGCTGCCAGGGTGACATCACCGTCGACGATCACGCTACCGATGCCTACGACTGCAGCCGTAGCGCCCGCGATCAGGACAGAGCCGGCCAGAACCGCCACGATCTTGCCGAGGAGTAGTTGCCAGCGCTCAGTCGGGATCGATAGCCAGAGCGAGATAGAGCCCGATTCGATCTCGCGGGCGACGGTGGCAGCGCCCTGCATGATCGCGAAGACCCCGGCGGCAATAGGGAAGACCAGCCCGAGCATCTCCGCGTTCATGAAGCTGGAATAGCGGCCCAGGTCGAACTCCGCGCCAACGCCGAAAGCCTCCATGAGACCGTCCGGCAAATTACTATATGCGTCTTCAAGCTCTGCGCTGCTGGACCGGATCGATGGGAAGAATGCCACCATCAGCGCCGTCATCACCGCCAGGCCCAGCGCGAACCAGAGTGCAGTGCGGCTGATGCTGGTTGTTGCGCGGCGCGCCATCAAGAGTTCGGCGCGCGTTCCGGCGCTCATGTCTCGGCCTCCGCGTCCGCCGGCTCGTTGTAGTAGTGGATGAAGACGCTCTCCAGGTCCGCGACGCCGTAGATAAGATCCTCGACCGGTAGCCCGGCCAGCGCCTTCAGGACCGGGCCGAGCGGCCGCGAAACGCGCAGCTCGAACCGCAGGCCGTCGGCGTCGATCTGCGTGATGTCCTGGACCGTGGCGAGCTGCCGCAGGCAGTCGAGCGAGGCCGGAGCGGCGAGCATGATCTCCATCCTGCGCTGTTGCCGGGCGCGCACATCGTCGATGCGGTCGACCGTGGCGAGCTCGCCGCCCCGAATCAGGCCGACGTGGGTAGCGACGCGATCCACTTCGTGAAGGTCGTGCGATGAGAGAAAGATCGTCTTGCCGCGCTCGCGCTCCTCGCCGACCAACGTCAGGAATTCTTGCTGCATCAGCGGATCGAGGCCGGTGGTCGGCTCGTCGAGGATAAGCAGTGGCGCGTCGTGCATGAATGCCTGTACCAGCCCCACTTTCTGGCGATTGCCGCTGGAGAGTTCGTGGACCGAGCGGCTGAGGTCCAGGGCAAAACGCTCGGCCAGCTTCGCCATGCGTTCCCGGTAGCCGCTCTCCGGGCGGAACTGCCCGTAGAAGTCGAGCAGGCCCTGGGCTGTCATGTGTTCTTGAAATTGGATGTCGCTCGGCAGGAAGCCGACAAAACCTGTCACCGTGGCACGCTCTGCCCAGCAGTCGTGGCCGAAGATGCGCGCTTCCCCCGAGCTCGGCTTCAGGATGCCCAGCAGGTGTCGAATCAGCGTCGTTTTGCCTGCGCCGTTTGGCCCAAGGAAGCCGAAGACGCTACCCTCGTCGACATTGAAGCTGACATCAATGATCCCGCGGTGTTCACCGTAGTAGCGGGTGAGCTTGTGGATCGAGACCGGTTGCGGCATGAGCGCCGTGTGCTTCCCGAGGTGCGGACTCTCTCATATACGAAGTGTAGGACATTGCGGGTCCATCAGTGGCGGTTGCGCAGCGGGGCAAGCGACTGTCTTGAGCGTGTCCGCTAGCTCGCGCCATGCTGCGACGCCAGCGGGCACTAATCGTCTACGCGCCGCGCATTGCTTGACATTCCTGTTCGCATGCTGCATCGTAAGAGGCTACGACATCATCACAATCCAGCGAAGGGGAGACGCCATGGTTATGTCGTCAGTATCAGTCGTCGACAAGGTCCGCGAGCACCTCTGCTCGAAAGGGCTCTACGGCGACGTCACTGAGTGGTGCGAGGCCCGCAACGACTGTGTCTATGTCGTCACCTGTCCCGACTGCTCCAAAGAGTTCATGCTGACTGATATCGAGTACGATGAACTCCTTGCATGGAGCCAGTCGTCGGATCAGGCTTGCGGCGTGGACTTCCCTCACGCCTGACCCGCGCCCCACGATCCGGCGACGACAACGAGAGAGGTGTGCCTCCCGTGGATGTTGCTGCCGGAATCATCGAGATTCTGAAACGCGAAGGCGTCGAATACCTGATTGGCTATCCGGCGAACCCCCTGTTCGAAGCGGCTGCTGAGGCGGGTATCAGGCCGATTATCGTGCGCCAGGAACGCACCGGTATCCACATGGCCGACGCGATCAGCCGCGTCTCCGGCGGCGAGACGATCGGCGTCGCCGCGACCCAGTTCGGCCCCGGCATCGAGAACGCATTCGGCGCGGTCGCCCAGGCCTACAGCGAATCGGTCCCGCTCGTCATGCTGCCGGCAGGCTATGCCCGTCCAGTGGCGAACGTCTCGCCGCGTTTCAGTGCCCTGCTGAACTTTCAGCAAGTAACCAAGAACATCGAGCAGGTCACGCGGCCGCAGGATGTCGTGCGGGCCATGCGCCGCGCCTTCACCCAGGTCAAGAATGGTCGTCCGCGGCCGGTGCTGGTCGAGATTCCCTATGACATGTTTGATGACGAGCTACCCGGTGAAGTGGACTACGAACCTGCCATGCGCCGCTTGAGCGCGCCGGACGCGGCCGATGTCGAGCGGGTTGCCGCGGCCCTGGTCGCCGCCGAGCATCCAGTGATCTACGCCGGCCAGGGCGTTCACTATGCGCGTGCCTGGGACGCTCTGCGGGAGCTGGCCGAGCTGCTCGAAGCGCCGGTCACGACGAGCCTCGAAGGCAAGAGCGCGTTCCCCGAGACCCACCGGCTAGCCCTCGGCTCTGGCGGTCGGGCGCTACCCGGACCCGTCTATCACTTTGTTCAGAACGCTGATCTCATCTTCGGCATCGGCTGCAGCTTTGCGGCGACCAGCTACGGTATCCAGTTCCCCGCCGGGAAGACCTATATCCAGGCGACGCTGGATGCCGCCGACATCAACCGCGATCTCGAGGTCGACGACGCGCTCGTGGGCGATGCCCGCCTGACGTTGGAACTGCTGGCCGAGGCCGTCCGTGAGCGTCTCGGGGGCAACGAGCGCGGCCGGGCCGACACCGTCGCGGAAGAGATCGCGCGGGTCCGGGCCGAGTGGCAGGGCGCGTGGCTGCACAAGACGAACTCCGACGATGCGCCGCTCTCGCCCTACCGGGTCATTCGCGACCTCAACGCCACAGTCGACGTGCCGAATACGATCATCACCCACGACGCCGGCAGCCCGCGCGACCAGCTCTCGCCCTTCTGGGTCTCGGAGACGCCGTTGAGCTACCTGGGCTGGGGTAAGACGACCCAGCTTGGCTATGGCCTCGGCCTGGCTATGGGCGCGAAGCTGGCGAAGCCCGACAAGCTGTGCATCAACGTCTGGGGCGACGCCGCCATCGGCATGACCGGGATGGACTTCGAGACGGCGGCCCGGGCGGGCATTCCGATCACCTCGGTGCTCTTCAACAACGGCGCGATGGCCATCGAGCTGCCGACGATGGAAGCGGCGACGTCGCGCTACGAAGCGACGGCGATCACCGGTAACTACAGCGAGATGGCCCGCGCGTTTGGTGGCTACGGCGAGCGCATTACCGAACCAGGCGAGATCATCCCGGCGATCAACCGCGCGATCGAGCAGAACGCCAACGGCGTCCCGGCTCTTCTGGAGTTCATCACCGTCCAGGAGACCGAGTACTCGCTCTTCCCGTAGGGTAGGCGCGCTGCGACCATAGCTGGCCGGTGGGGCAGGCTTGAGCAGCCCGGCAATGCCCTGTCTGGCGGTCTGTGACACATGAATCGATCAATAGCCTGTCACTTCCTAGGTGACTCATCAAGCATCAACCTTGTCATTTCGACCCCTTCGACTACGCTCAGGGCAGGCTCTGGGAGAAATCTCAGTGCAGCGCATCACTGGTGTTCGACTGAGATTTCTCGCTTCTCTCGAAATGACAACCTTGATGCTTGTTGAGTCATCCGGGACGCCGTAGATTGTCGATCAGCTCATGTGTCATAGATTACTAGTCCTGGCGGGTGAAGCGATAGCCGACGCCATGGACGGTTTGGATGAGGCTCGAACCATCAGGCTCGCCGGCAAGCTGTTCGCGCAGCCACCGAATGCGCACGTCGACGTTGCGTTGGTCGACGACGACATCGCGGCCCCAGACGGCGTCGAGCAGCTCGCTACGTGTACAGACCTCGCCTGATCGCTCGACGAGTGTGACGAGTAGCTGGAATTCCTTGGGTGGGAGATCCAGCTCGCGTCCGTGAAAGACAACCCGGTGCTCCTTGACGAGAATCGTCAAACCGGGCGCGGTTAGCCTGTCCGGTTGGTCGTCCCGTGTGCCTGAGCGACGCAGGAGGGCGTCGATGCGCGCGAGGAGCTCGCGAATCGAGAAGGGCTTGCTGACAAAGTCGTCCGCGCCAACACCAAAGCCAGCGACGACATCTTCCTCACGGTCGAGCGCGGTCAGCATCATGACGGGCACGTCGGAATGCTGCCGGATAGCTTTGCAGACCTCCCGGCCATCGAGCACCGGGAGCATCACGTCTAGCAGCACGAGGTCGGGATCGAGTGTGCGCGCTTGCACGAGTCCTTCAGCGCCGTCAGCGGCTTGCGACGTGCGGAAGCCGCGCCGCTCCAGATTGAACCCGAGTAGCGACCGCATGTTGTCGTCATCTTCGACGATTAGTATGAGCGGCTGCTCGCCGCGTTCTGCGCTCTTCGGCTGCGGGCGATCCTGTATTGCCAACGCCTTGCCCAGCTAGCACATGATTCGTAAGTGACGTCCACGCTGCTCACAGCCTACTGGCTGCTGATGAGTCGGCCGTTACGCTGCCGTTAGGGGTTCACCACCGTTTCCTGAGCACTCTACGCCGGCGAGCCCAACAACCAACGCCATGTGCCGTTTAGCAAGGATCTCGTCGCCAGGCCGAAGCTTCGATGGGGTGACTAGATCCTTCGGCTTCGCAAAACCTTCGCTCAGGATGACGCAACGGCAATAGTTGAGTGTCAGTCCACGGGAAGTCGACAGCATAAGCTCTGCCTCCGTGCATCAAGTTAGGCGTCGGGCAGGAGGATTGTGCCCGGGCTCTTCGCCGCACGCCGCCAAGCACCGTCGGCTGTGAACGTCCCGCGCCGAACCTGGCATCCCGAGGAGGGCTCTGCGCCTGATGGATCTCCGACCGCCAGTGCCGCGCTCCGTGGGGGACCATCCCGGTCGCTACAGCGCGGTTGCTAGTCGACAACCGCCCCGGCAAGTGGCACGCGCACGGCAAGACCCCTCGCGCTTCGGGATGACATTGTTGATGCTGTGGAGTCTGCGGCGAGGGATTGTAGGCCAGCAGATTACGGGCACCCGTCGACAAGAGACCTTGACTTGATGCATGACAATGGTGGGCGGACGCACCTCAACAGAAACGTCACATTTCCTTAATCCCAACTTCCCATTCCAGCGCTTCCCGGTCCGTAGTATCGGGGACGTGACGCCATGCGGTGTCACCGCTCGTTGTTGGCATACGTACGCATGTGCGGAAGATGGGTGCAGATGGCTCGCTTCATTCTCGGCCGGGTTGCGCGGGGCCTCGTCACACTCTGGATTGTCGTGACCAGTGTCTTTGTCGTGCTGCGCCTCTCGGGCGACCCGGCGCAGGCGATGCTCGGTCCGGAGGCGTCGCCCGAGGCCATCGAGGCGTTCCGGCTGCGCTACGGGTTGAACGATCCGATCCCCGTCCAGTACATGCACTACATCGGCAACGTGCTCCAGGGCGACTTTGGCACGTCGCTGCAATCCCACCGCCCGGCGAGCGAGCTGTTTCTATCACGGGTTGTGGCGACGATGGAGCTCGGGATCGTCGCCGTCATCCTCGCCGTCGCGATTGGCATTCCACTCGGCATCCTCGCCGCGATCCATCGCAATTCGATCATCGACCGCTTCGCGATGGGGCTGGCGTTCGTTGGCCAGTCCGCCCCGAACTTCTTTGTCGGGATCATGCTGATCCTCCTGCTGAGTCTGCGTTTCAACCTCTTGCCGAGCTCCGGGCGCGGGAGCTGGCAGCAGCTCGTCATGCCGGCCATGACGCTGGCGACCGGCTTGCTGGCGATTCTGGCGCGCATGTCGCGCTCGTCGCTGCTGGAGGTCATCCGGCAGGACTATGTCCGCACGGCCCGCTCCAAGGGGCTGAGCAACCGCCGCGTCATCATTGGCCATTGTCTCCGCAACGCGGCCATCCCCGTTGTCACGATCTTCGGCATGTCGATCGGCGCGCTCGTCGGCGGTGCGGCGATTACTGAGACAGTCTTCGCCTGGCCGGGCGTCGGGCGCTTGACGGTGAACGCCATCGCGAACCGCGACTACCCGGTCATCCAACTCATCGTCATCGCGGTTGCCGCGACCGTCGTCATCGCGAATCTGGCCGTTGACATCACCTACGGCCTGCTCGATCCCCGGATCAGGCGGTGACCTCCGTGCCTACACATCTGCCCGTAACAATCTGGAAGGCGCTCGCGTGAGCAGTGGACCGACAGCCTCAGCAACGTCTCCCAAATCCGTGTCGGCCCGCGCGCTCGGCGATGCGAGCACAGCGCGGAGAGCGCTGGGCGAAGCTGCTGCGGAGAATCACGGGCGCTCGCGCTGGTGGTGGCTACGCACGTTGTCGCCGCTCACCGTCACCTGCCTTGCGATTCTCATTGCGTTCGTCCTCTGCGGTGTCTTTGCCGACCTGCTCGCGCCGTATGACCCGACGGCTAACGATCTGCGCGCGCGGCTCCAGGCTCCGGCATTCAGTGAGGGCGGTTCCACCGCGCACCTTCTGGGAACCGACCAACTGGGACGCGATCTCCTGAGCCGGGTAATCCACGGCGCGCGGGTATCGCTCACCATCAGCTTCCTCGGGATGCTGCTCGGGGCGCTGGTGGGAGTTCTCTCCGGCCTCGTCGCCGGATTCGTGCGCGGGCTCGTCGACGACGGACTGATGTTGCTGGTGGACGTGATCATCGCGCTCCCGTTCCTGGTCATCGCGCTCTCGATCATCTCGGTCTTCGGGACCGGACTGACGATTCTGGTTGTCGTCGCCGCGTTCTCCGGATGGGCCAGCTACACGCGTGTCGCGCGCGGGCTGGTGCTGGGCGCGCGGGAGGAACAGTATGTATTGGCGTCGCGGGCGCTTGGCGCTGGCCCGGGCCGGTTGATCTTCCGGCACATCCTGCCGAACATCGTCGCGCCATTGATCGTCCTGGCGACCTTCCAGCTGACGTCGATCATCCTGCTCGAAGCCTCGCTGTCGTTCCTCGGTTTCGGCATCCAGCCGCCAACTGCGTCCTGGGGACTCATGGTCAGCGAGGGCCGTGAGTATCTCAACACCGCCTGGTGGATCGGTGTCTTTCCGGGCATCGCGCTGATGTTCATCACGATCTCGGTCAGCCTCGCCGGGGATTGGCTGCGCGACGTGCTCGACCCGTCGTTGCGCTCGCGTTGATTGCGCTGGAGGTCCACGTCCGTGACGAAGGAGACCGTATGTCCTGACCGACAAGGCCGGTATCCGCTGTGCTCGTCGCAACCTGAGAAGGGGAATGCAAGAATGGATGACAGAACCATCGACTATCGCTATATGACCCGCCGGAAGTTCGTCGAGGCGTCGGCGCTGGGCCTGTCGGCCGCCGCGCTGCTGCCGCTCCTGAGCGCGTGTGGCGGCGACGACGATGACGACGATGATGCCCCTGAGAATACGCCTACCGCCTCCGCCTCCGGCTCCGGAGGCTCGGCCCCAGAGCCGACCGATACTGCCGCGGAGGCTGATCCGACCGCGACTGCGGCCGACGCGGCGGGCACTGAAGATGATGACGACGGAGACGCGCTCGAGAACCCCGCGCCCGAATCGGTCGACGTGGGCGTCTATTCCTACGCGCCGGAGACCGGCATTGAGCGTGAGGAGCTCATCGTTGGCGTCCAAGGGCTGCCCGCGACGGTCGATCCCGCGGCAGGCATGGGCAATGTCGGGACGCGCGTTACCTACACGCCCTACGACATGCTGATCCGCCGCGACTTCCTCAACAGCAACGAGCATGTGCCTTCGCTGGCGCTCTCCTGGGAGCGTCTGAGCGACACCGTGCTGGAGCTCAAGCTGCGGGAAGGCGTCACCTTCCACAATGGCGACCCGTTCACTGCCGATGACGTCGTTTTCACCTTCGAGCGCCTGTTGACGTCCAGCGAAGACTCGGTGCTGGCCGAGGCGAAGACCTATTTCCTAACCTTCGCGGGTATCACGAAGATCGACGACTTCACGGTCCAGATCGAGACGACCGAACCGGATCCGCTGATTGTCAAGCGGCTCGCCAGCTGGGCTTCGTGGATCGTGCCGAAGGGTTATATCGAGAGCGTCGGCCACGACGAGTTCATGACCACCGGCATGGGCACCGGCCCGTTCAAGATCGTCTCCTTCGACCCCGACAACGAGCTCGTGCTCGAACGCTACGACGGCTACTGGGGCGATCCCGTCTCGTTGCAGCGGCTCGTCTTCCGGGTTATCCCTGAGATCGCCGCGCGTGTGACGGCCCTGCTCAATGACGAAGTGCAGATCATCACGAATGTGCCGCCCGACCAGGTGGGCGCGATCAACGACTCATCGGGCGCTGAGGTGCGCTCGATTCCGCTGGCGAACGCGCACATTCTCTACTACAACACGCACAACCCGGTCATCACGGACAAGAAGCTGCGGCAGGCGCTGAATCTGGCGATCGACCGCCAGCTGATCATCGACACGATCTGGAGCGGCCAGGCGGTCCCGAAGCACTCCCACCAGTTCGAGGAATATGGCCCGCTGTTCAACCCGGACCGGCCGCTGCTGCCCTATGACCCCGACGGGGCGCGCCAGCTGGTCGAGGAGTCCAGCTACGACGGTGCAGTCGTCGAATACCAGCTCGCGGCCGGATACTACACCAACAGCGAGCAGGTGGCCCAGGCCATTGTGCCGATGTGGCAAGACGTCGGGATCAACGCCGAGGTCCGGATCAGCGAGAATTTCCTCAGCGGCGACGAGCGCATGGTCCACACCGGCTCGAACTCATCGATCCTGGCCGACCCGGACGGCGTGCTCTGGCGGGCCTGGGGCGCTGGTTCGTCGCAGCAGGTCAACTACTGGGACGCGCCGGCCGAGTTCAACGAGCTTGGCGAGGAAGCCCGCCGGACGCTCGATGAAGAGAAGCGTTATGACAACTATCAACGCATGCTCGATATCTGGGAAGAGGAAGCGCCCGGCACCGTCCTCTACGATCCGGTCGAGTTCTACGGCGTCAACACGTCGATCAACTGGAGCCCCTACTCCTTCTATTACATGGACTTCCGCGCCTACAACCTGTCGTTCGAGGAGTAGTCCCCGCCGCCTGCACGCGCCCGTGTTGATGGATGCAGATCGAAACTGAGAGGAACCAATAATGGATGAACGCAACATCGCCGCCTCGATCGGGCGGCTATCGGACGAATCGCTGGCCGCTTCCGTCGCCAAAGCGAAGGCTATGGGATTGACCGCGATCACGTTCAGCGGTAGCCCAAGCAGCGATCCCGCGTCGCTCGGCTTCTTCTGGCCGGACCTTGATGAAACCCAGCGGCAGCAGATGCTCGACGTGCGTGAGGAGTTCGACCGGGCAGTTATTCACGCGCCCTTTGTCGACGTGCCCTTCGTCTCAGTCAACCCGTACATCGAGCAGGAATCGTTGCGGCAGGTGCTCGGCTCGGTCGAGGCGGCCGGCGCATTGAACCTCGAGGTCGTCACCGTGCATGCAGGCCTCCCGCACTACACGATTCCGGACGACGAGTTCCGGCAGCGCCTGGTGCCGATTCTGCGGACGCTTGGCGATGCCGCCGCCGACGCCGGGACGAAGATCGGTGTTGAGAACTGGCGCTATCCGGCCGACCCCGACCAGCACGCTCAACTGCTGGAGCTGGTCGATCATCCGGCGGTCTGCGCGACCGTCGATCTCGGCCACATTGCCTACTGGTACAAGCGCGACGGGATCAACAGCCTGGCCGATCAGACCGCGGCAAACGAGTACAACGGACGCCTGCTCAGCCTGATCGAACGGCTCGGCGACCGCATCGTGCATATTCACGCCCACGATGTGCGCCCAATTGACATCGACGACCACCGCCCGGTCGGCAGCGGCATCATCGACTACGAGGCTGTCGTCGGCCTGTTGGAGCGTATCGGCTTCGATGGCCTGCTCCTGCTGGAGGTCAAGCCGGACGGAGCCGACTACGAGACGGTCATCGCCAGCAGCCGCGAACGCCTGCTCCGTGCCATGACCCCGGTCGCCGCCGTCGCCTGATTCGAGAATCTGCGTGCCTGAAGGGTGGAGCGTGTCTCTGCCCTTCAGGCACAAAGATAAACGTCAAAGATAGAGCATCGAGTCCGTATGCTCGGTGATACGACATCAATCAGTAGTCGCCCGAAGCGATCCCCCAACGCGCCTGGCATCCCGAGGCACGAGGGATCTTCGAGCGCAACGCTGATGCTCCGTGGCTCCGATCTTCTGCTGCGACGGCGCAGTTGCCAGCAACTCGTGTCACTGGCATGTGGCAGGTTCGCGACAAGATCCCTCCTGCGTCGGGATGCCACGGTTGTCGCTGTGGTATCTGTGGCGAGGTGTTCAGGCGCCAACACATGACGCGTAACCCCCACCTTGGGCTTCGGCGGGCACACATGATCGCCTTTGCGGGCGCTAGCGCATGGCTACCCCCGCTGCGGGTCCATCGCGTAGATCCGGGTTGGCTCGATCTTGAGCCGGACGATGGGCTTGTCGCGGCCGCCCGCGCCGGAGACGCCCGCGCTGCCTGGAATGACGCTGGCTGCGCCATAAAGAATCACCATGCGGCCGCCGTCGGCCCAGGCGGTGAAGGCGACGCGCGGGTCGCGCCGGATGTCGGCCATGCGGACGCTCTCGGTGTGGATCGTCATCTGTAGCTCGTCATCCTCGGAGAGTCCGAGGTGCACCGGGGCGATGTGCGGGTTGCCGCTCTTACCGGTCGTTGCCATCGCCCAGAGACGCACATCGGCGACGAACGCGCGAAAGGCATCCGCGTCCATGTGGCGCTCCGGCTGGTCGATCAGGGATTTCAGGTCGGCCCCGGCGGCCGCCCGGCTGGCCTCGAGCAGTCCGTCAAGTGTTGTCGTATCCACGCGCTGCGAGATCCTCTCAACGATCACGTTGTTGTTGCCCACAGGATACGGCAAACGCCTGGGGCCGGTGGCTGGCGCGAGAGCGATTCGTAGACGTACTTACATTTCCATCGATTGGCCGGTGTTAGCTTTCCACTTACCCGAGATAACGAGGGTGGCACTCCGCTGCCTCACGAAGCTCGGGCGGAATGGTGTGGGAAGAACCACATTCGAGAGGAGGGCTGATGTCTCAGCCAGAGTACGGATTGTCCCGGCGAAAGTTCCTCGGCTTGTCGGCCGGGGCGGGTTTGTCGCTCTTGCTCGCCGCCTGCGGCGATGATGATGACGACGATGAGCCGACCGCAACGACCGCGGCAGCCGCCGCGCCAACGGCCACCGAGGAGCCGGAGGAAGCGGAGCCCACGGCGACTACGGAAGCGGACGACGCGGAGCCAACGATGGCCGACGACGAGCAGACCGAGGTCGAGGTCATCGTCGGTGACGTCGTTGACTACTCGTTGGAGGCGGATGGTTGGGATGGACCGTTCGGCTCGGTCACGTTCCAAATGCACCACGGGCATTTTGACGACCAGGATGTCTACTTCATCCGGACCGACGCCTCGGATCGGGACTTTGCCGAGCAGGAGGGGCTGGTGTTCGTCCCGATTCTTGTAAACGCGCTCCAGGCGGAGGGCAGCTTTGCCAACCTGTACACCTTCGCCCAGAGCGCCGATGGACAGGGATCGATCGTGACGACGATTCCCGGCCGCGACGATTATACGCCCGCCTTCCATATCCACACGGTCGCGTTCAGCGGCGACCCGGAGCTGATCACCTCGGAAGCGGCGCTGCTGGAGGCGCAGGAGGCCGGCACGTTGACGGTCGAGGAGACTGGCATCGTCGTCAACTATCCGCTTGTGCGCTGGGGCGACGAGGGCTTGCCGGTCGATCCCGAGCTGACCGCGCCGCTGGGGGCG